>NZ_LT608328.1:1587789-1892052 GCF_900095795.1 Petrimonas mucosa | reverse complement strand
AGAAACTCCCGGAATTTTATTAACATGATTTACTTTACCTGTGGCAAACTCAAATTTGACTACCCACAGTATTTCATATAGAACCACTATTTTTGAAAGAACAACCCACCGGTTATTCTCATCCAGTTTTTGCCTCGAAGGGCATCTTGAACTCTGAAATTGAAAACTGCCCGGAGCTCCTGTATCGTATCATAAAATGCAAGGTTTATAAAGTAAAAATACTCAATTTCTTGCAGTTATACAAATATTATGTCGATTAATTTATTGATTTTCAGTACAAATATCTAATATTCAGTTGACCCGAATCATACTGTTCTTTAAAAATAAAATATGGAGGGGGCTATAGATAGCCCCTACTCCATACATAGCATTCTTTTTGTTTTTTGATTATTTGTTATCTCAATCTTACTACATCTGAATAAATAGCCTGGTCGGCACCCACAGTTCTTACACCTACTCTTCCAAAAAGAGCTTTGGCACTTGCAACCTGCTGATTGCCGGAAAGATTCATTGATAAATTTAATGCACCTGTTCCAACATCCCTGAAATCCTCACGAGCAATATAAGAAACATCATCAACGAAATGGGTTTTACTAACAAGCAACATCACATAATCGATATTTGCTGTTTCTACAATTTGATTTACTGTAAATGTTCCATTCAACTGCGAACCATTTAGTGTAATATTTGCATCTGAAATCGTAAAGTAAGGTGTTACCTGAATATCAACCGTAGTCGTTCCATTCACTTTAATCACTGTTGTATCACGTGAATTTACCCATGGTCCGTTCTGATTTCTGGTCACCAGTTTATATTCTCCATCGAACAACTTGGCACTAAAAGTTCCATCCTGTCCAACATATACAGGGATGTGATCTCTTAATTCATAGCCATCCTGATAGAGTTGCAGTTGAACAGCCTCGCCGGTTCCGCGTAAACCAAGAGTCTGTCCGTTATATGTGATTCTACCATGCAGCTCAGATTGAGGAGCATCATAGTTATCCAGACCACAGGCAGTAAACATCATTACTGACAGTAATGCTATTACAAGGTACTTAAAAATCTCATTTAAAATTCCCAACTCAAGTTAATAGTTTTCAAAGCGGAATTTCTCTTTTTTTTCGAGAGATACCGTTTTATTTTCTTTTCATCTTCACTGTTTCTTGCACGTTTAACGTGTTGATTTACTTTTTATGGTGGCGTTTTTATATATATTAACATTACCACTCTTCCAAGGCATGGCAATTCCTTGTCATAAACCCTTTTACGACACGAAAGATGGCGATGGACGATTAAGTGAAAATCCGTCATCCGGTCATCGTTGTCGTTATTCGCTGCTCAAAATCACGCCACCCCGCTTTTCGGTAATACTCCTTAGGCATTTTTACCGTGACCTGCCTGCCGGATTTCACCACTTTACCCGGCACTCGGATAAACCATTCTCGGAAGGTAGAGTGCTCTTGACGCCAAACCCAAAAGTCGCCCCGGTATCGCATGAGCACCGATAAACTGTAGGCAAATGACGAAAGTTGCCAAAGAATATCGTTTACCCAAAAATCATGCGTGATGGTTTTTCCCGCACAAAGCGAGTTTTTGGTTTGCTCGATCCAATTCTCACTCTCTGATCGGGATCCATAAAGGGTATGGAGCTGCAAGGCATCCAATCCTTTCAGGTTCGAGCAATAGCAAAAGTACTCATACTCGGGTACAAATTGTTTTTCGCCAAAATAATCGACTTCAACCATTTGCTTTATGATGCGCACGGCATAAAACATGCGGGGATTCCTCCAACCGCTACATTGATGTGTAAACTGACAGGTCGCCGTCCGTGGGCCAATCGGCTGCCAAGTCTGCCCGGCAAGTAAATCTTTCAGGTTTTTCAGCTTTACTTTCACCAAATATTCATGTTTACCGTCTTCTAACAAATTAAATAATCCACCATTGAAAAAACCGCTGTCGGCCCTGAAAAACACCTTCTCCACCTTTTGGGGAAGAGCGGCCAAGGTTTCTTTGACAAACTCACAAACTCCGTTTGAGGTGTAAGCTGAACCCGGGCGGAGCCATGAATTGACAAGCAGTTTCATCTCCGTGACAAAACATAAGATGGGGTGATAGCTTTTCGAACCCTTCTTATGCGAGTTATAACCCACCTCAGCCCCTTGTTGGTTGCCGTAAACGGTAAATGTGCTTGAGTCGCAATCAAGTGTCAAGCGGCTTAAACCGCAACGGGAAACTTGCATGCCTGTAAAACCCAACAACAGCTCGTGAAGCGAACGGGCGCCCCTTTCACCCAAACCTGTCAAATGGCGGCGTATGGTGTCCTCGTCAATGTTCTTGGGTAACTTCAACAAGCGGGCAACCAAGGCGTCAAAGGTGAAGTTTTCAATCCGCTTCAAACGGTGAACACCGCACAACGATGCCAACAGGATACTTGAGAGTATTTGGGCTGTGCTGAAACGGCTTGCATTGTGCCGGATGGTTGGGAAAAGATGTTCCAGCCGGCGATAAATGCCACAATGGTTGATAAAATCAGAGGTTACGCTTAACCCTGAATATGACGTTAATTGTTCTGAACTGAACTCTTTCTTTACTGAACTGGCAGTAAATGAGATTTTTTTACTATTTTTGTATTGCATGTGTCGGGTGAGTGTTATTTTTTATTTAACACCTTAAAGATAAATACTTTATCTGGCACATGCAACTTTTATTTGAGACTTTTAGGAGGTATTTATATTGTATCATAATTGTTTATTTTTTCGAAATTAGACATTTTTATTGATAAGGATTCTTAACCAACTTAGGATTATTATTTATCCATCCCTGATCAATGAAATTATAATAATTTCTCATTTGGAAGTCTCTTGGAAATGGTGACATATGAATTTTCACTTTATCAAATACCCATTTTCCGTGATTAGGATTACCCGGGTCATTTACAAGATAAGGAAATAATCCCCATTGCTGAGCTTTTGGATCATCCTGTATACCATTCCATACTTTATCTGCAATTCTCCAACGTTTTAAATCCCAATATCTGTGATCTTCAAATGCAAACTCGACTCTTCTTTCCCGCACAATATCATCAAATGTCATAGAAGCAAGTGGCTGAATACCTGCTCTTTCCCTAATCATATTCAAATATGTTAGGGCTTTGCCGGTCTGACCTAATTCAAATGCTGCTTCTGATGCAATCATTACAGCTTCTGCAAACCTGAATCTTGGGAACCACATTTCACTTCTTCTACCACGAGTTGAAGCACTAGGAGTTTCATCTAAAAATTTGCGGAAGAAGAATCCTGACTTGTTTACATATTGGTCATTAGATTGATTTGGACCATTTATTGATGTTATAAGAACATCATTTTCGTCAGTAGCACCTGGTGTACTTGTTCTTACTCTCCACTCTCCGTTTTCAAGATATTTCTGACCTGCCTGAAGTACTACAGGTGAACCCTTAAAGATAGCACCTGGATAAATTACTGTTCCCCATAATCTTGGATCCTTGTTTGCAAATGCATCCTCTGCTCTGTCATAAAAGATATAGTTTCCTTCATTGTCTCTGATTTTGATTTCACCATCTCTATTATCAATGTATTCAAAATCTTCAACAAGATTCAGTATCGGACCAGCATATGCACGGTCAATATCTTCAGCATGCGAAGCAGGAATATTTATTTGTGTGAACCCATTAGTCTGTCCAGGATATTTATAATCACGTGCCCAAATCACCTCTTTATTGTTTTCCTTTACAGATAAAGCCTCATAAAAGTTTCTTCCTCTGTCATCCGGTTTATTAAGCTGTAATTCATATTTACCGCTGTTTATTACCTCTTCTGCAGCTGAAAGGGCTGTTTGATAATATCCCTGTGCAAGGTTGGCATCGATTCCAACTTCACCACCCGGAGTTTTAATCGGGTTTGGCATTTTGTTATTGTAGTTTGCGATTGATCCTGCATAAACAGCTGCTCTTGCCTTAAGCATCAATGCTGCCCATTTGGTAGCTCTTGCCCCATTGATACTTGGGTTTTCAGGAAGGAAATTCTTGATTGCTTCGCATTCTGAAATTATATAGTTGTAAATTTCAGCTTCTGTAGATCTTGGATACTGAAGTGTGGTAATATCCATACCAGGCGTATAATCAAATACTTCATCTCCAATAATAGGCATACCACCCATTCCACGAGCCATATTAAAATATAACCATGCTCTGATAAAACGGGCTTCACCTTCTAACATTTTCTGTGTATCAGCATCTAACACATCCGTTTCACGTACACCTTTCAAAAACTGATTGAGGTTTCTCATCAAAGTGTAATCATATACTCTCCATCTGTTATCCTCAAAACCTTGTCTGGTGTCGGGGCCGCTATCTGACCTTGATGCCTCATCCAAAATTGTATATGAGTATGAATCATCAATATGTTGCCCCCATGTAATTCTGCCGTAGAAGTTAGAAAGAACTGACTTGATCATAACTTCGTCACCGAAAACCTGATCATCAGATAATATTGTATCCGGTTCTCTCTCCAAAAAATCGGAGCAGCTTGTGAATGCAAAAAGCACTAAAGCAAATGCTATATATATATTTTTTAATTTCATATCTTTTTAGAATTTTACAGTTAAACCAATATTCACGATTCTGGTTGTAGGATAAGCCAACCCATTAGTCTCCTGAATTTCAGGATCGACTCCAATTAAATTGGATAGACCAGCAAGATTCTGACCAGAGAGATATAGTCTTAAACCAGAAAGTGTGGCTTTCTCCACAATAGATTTTGGGAAATTATATCCAAACTCTAAGTTTCTTAATTTTAAATCACTGTTGTCCGATAAAAACTTTTTAGAAAAAGTACGCGGGCAAATTTGAGTTTTGCCCGTCGTACTAATAATTGTAGCTTTGTATTCATCACAAAACAAGTCTACAATGAACAAAAGTACTTATTTTTTTGGACAATCGGTATTCGGACAGCTCATATCTATGGTAGATACAAGGATTATCGCCCGAAACAGCAAACGGTACAAGGCCGATCATTACGTGAAACGTTTCACGGCTAAGGATCACCTTATAAGCATGTTGTTTTGCGTCTTCGCCAAATGCTCCTCCCTGCGCGAGGTGGCGGGTGCAATGCTCGGTCTTTCAGGCAAGACCAGGCATTTCCAGCTCGGCCACATACCCTACCGGAGCACCTTGTCGGACGCCAACAAGCGCAGGAGCGTTGATTTCTTCTCGGGCGTGTACCACGACCTGCTTCGCGAGTACCAACACGTGATCTCGGACACCCGCTTTAAAGATGTGTTGAACAAGCAGGTCGAGATCTTCGACAGCACGGTTATCAGTTTGTTCCAGGACATCTTGAAGTGCGTCGGCAGAACACCCTCGAACGGTAAACGCAAAGGGGGGATCAAGGTGCACACCGTTATCAATGTCGACGAGCCCGTTCCCAAGATGATATGGTTCTCATCCGCTGCCACGAACGATCACCTGCTGTTGAGGAAACTGGAACCGGATGACAACACTATTTACGTCTTCGACAAGGGATACAACGATTATAAAGCCTTCAAGCTGTTTTGTGAAAAGGGAGCCGGATTCGTTACCCGCATCAAGGAGAACGCCGTTTACAAGGTGGAGCAAGAACTTTACATCGATGAATGCATCCACAGCGGCGTGCTGGAAGACACTATCATCGAGGTGACCGTGAAGGAAGATGATGGCGGGAGCAAGCTGAAGTTGCGCAAGGTGGTGTTCTACGACAGGGTGTTGAAAAGGAAGTTCGAGTTCCTCACCAACCTGTTCGAGATGCGGCCCGACATGATAGCGGCCTTGTATAAAATAAGATGGAAAATAGAGCTGTTATTCAAGCAGTTAAAATCAAACTTCCCCCTGAAGTACTTCCTCGGGGATAACGAGAACGCGATAAAAATACAGGTATATTGCGCTTTGATCGTGAACCTCTTGCTCACGGTTATACAGAAGCGGTTGAAACGGCCTTGGGCATTCTCCAACCTGGTGTCATTTTGCAGGATACACCTGTTTAATTACCTGCACTTGATAAAATTTTTAGAAAACCCGGAACGAGATTGGCAACGAGATGACCAGGATTTAGAGATGCTTACCCTTTTCAGGGGGGCTTACTTTTGAAAATAGAAAAATTATAAAAAGAAACGACTGATAATAAGCCGGTTAAAAGTAACGAAGAATCAAAATCGGTTTTTATCGGACGGCAATGATTTTAAATACCTAACATTTTTCTTCCAGAATGTACTGTTCCAGTAGTTACTGTGATTACTGTTACCAATCAGCAACATTGGATATTTACCTGGTATTAGTTCACTGTCGGCATCCCAAATATCAGACAATCTCCATGTATTTTCCATGTAGTACTGAGGATTATTGCCGCCATCATGGAATGGATTTCTCTGTTCCCACTCCTGGTACCATGTTGAAAGAGCACCTCCGGTTAGGTCGAATGCAAGGTCGAATCCTTTCCACATAAAGTTGAAATTCATACCGTAGTTAAAAATTGGAGTTGAATCCTGACGATATCCAATTGGACGTTCATCCAGCCAGTTGATAACACCGTCACCATTTACATCCTTATACTTGATATCACCAGGACGAAGAGTTCTGTTACCCTGACGGTCGTTGTCAATTGGCCAGGTTGCAATTTCTTCCCAGCTCTGGAACTGACCATCTGCCTGAAGTCCCCAGTTTAGATATCCATAACGTTTTTCAATTGAGTTTCTGTAGACATTCCATGAGTTACTGAATCGAGGTTTATACTGCTCCCAGTCATAAAATCTTGAATAGGTTGCGTTACCTCCAATAGAATAGGTCAAATCACCCGCTTTTGCTGTCCATTTAGCCATTAAATCATACCCCATATGCATGTCAGAGTTCAAATTCTCTCTAGGTAAGCTGAATCCAACTTCAGAAGGCAATAGGATATCATATTTGGATGCTGGCAGACCGGTTCTCATACGCCTAAAGAAGTCGAATGAACCTGTAAGCTTGCCATCATAGAAACTTGCATCCAACCCAATATCAAGAATTTTTGCTTTTATCCATGACAACGTAGTCACTGGCAGACCACGAGGAACTGTACCTAAAGTATATACTCCGTCAATAACAGATCCTCCATTTTTGTATGTGTATCCTGACATATAATCAAATGCATTGTAACCGCTCACATTATCATCTCCCAGTAAACCATAAGATGCTCTGAGTTTCAGGTCATAGAATACATTTGTCAATTTGCTGTCTCTCCAGAAAGACTCTTCAGAAATTCTCCATCCCACTGATGCTGAAGGGAAAAATCCCCATCTGTGATTTGGTGGAAACTTCCATGAACCATCATACCTGCCAGAAAACTCTACCAGATATTTTCTGGCGTAGTCGTAGTTAAATCTTCCGAGGAAACCAAGACGTGCCTGTGTATTATTTCCAGTATCATTGTATGTATCCATAGTTTCATAGTCTATAAGAAACAGTGCATTCGAAGTAGGAATAGAGTGCACCCATGTACTTGGAGTATCTCTTTTTATTGTTTCTGCTCCCAATACAGCAGCCACGTTGTGATCTCCGAATCTTTTATCATAGTTTAGCTGTATATTAGTTGTAACCTCTTCTACATAACCTTGAGTTCTCTCACGCCATGGATTATTATTTTCGAAAATCACAGGATATGTATCTGTATCTTCGTCATAACCATAAAGTTTGTAGGTATACTCATGGTTATCAAGTCTCTGATTAGCTAAATAATAACTGAACAATCCCTTGGCTTTTAATCCATCGAACAGTTCATATTCAGCATCAAAGTTCAACTGACCTACTCTCCATGTATTCTGGTATGTACCTGACAGTTCGTATGTAAGCCATCCAAAGTTGGTAGCAGGGTTGGTTGAGGTCAATGTTGGATATAGTGGATTATCATTGGCAAATGGCCTTCTTGTAGGTAAGTTTCTGTAGGTACCGAAACGAGGCATCCAGTAGTCGTCAACTTCAGGGACCCCCGGGTTTTTCCTTGTCTCGATACGTCCGTTCATACCTCCACCAATTTTGAAGCGATCAGAAATATTGGCAGTAACATTCATCTGAACGTTGGTTCTCTGGAATCCACCATAGTTAACAATCATTGCATCCTGCTTAAGATTACCAACACTCAGGTAGTAATTTATATTTTCGGAACCTCCCGAAACATTTGCATTTACATATGTTTGGGGAGATACTTCCCAAATAAAATCATACCAGTCAAATGGAACATAACCTTTTTCAGTTCCTTTTTTCCATTTTTCATAATCTTCTTTTGTATATGTGTAGTTGGTGGCACCCTGAACCGTTTGGGACTGAATATAATTGGTAATATAGGTTACAGCGTCTGCAGGTTTTGGGAAAGCATAAAGGCTTTGCCATCCATAATAGGTATTAAGTGTTACAGTATTTTTGGAGTTTTTTGAACCTTTCTTTGTTGTAACAACCACAACACCGTTTGCCGCACGTACACCATAAATAGCTGCTGAAGCGTCTTTCAATACAGTTATTGTCTCAATATCATTGAAGTCAATATTATTAAACTGACCCTCATCGGATTGTATACCATCTATAACATATAATGGTGAACCCATGTTTCTGATCTGGATATTAGTTGTGGCACCCGGACGTCCATCCACCTGACGTGAGTTAATACCGGGAATCTTACCAACTAACGCTCCTGATGAAGTTGAAGCCTTAGATCTGCTTATGTCTTCTGCTCCGATAACAGAGATAGCTGAAGTCAGAGACTCTTTTCTCTGGGATAGACCGAAACCGGTTACAATTACTTCACTCAGTATTTCTGTATCTTCAGTCATTACTATGTCGATATTTGTACGCCCATTAACATTAATACGCTGGGTAGTCATACCAACATATGAGACTTCTAAAACAGCATTCGGTGAAACGCCGCTTAAAGTATAGTTACCATTGAAATCGGTTGCTGTTCCCAACGAGGTATTAACAACCTGTATGGTAACACCTATCAGTGGATCACCGGAAACATCGCTTACACTCCCGCTCACTGTAATAGTTTGAGCAGACAAGCTTTGGGTAATTAGGGTCTGCTTATTAAATCCCAATCATGCACACAATTCCATTTGTGGCTTGAGTGGATAAATGTTTATATTTCTCACTATCATTAACTTCTGTAGTAACGAGACAAAATAAGGTAAGGGAATATCCCTCATGTGCCGGATCAGGTTCATCACAAATATGATTGCCCCTATCCAACTGTTTGACGTCGAGGAGAGTCTGGCGCGGATATCATTTAAACCATATCCACGCTTGCCCTGACCAAACTTTCCTTCAACCTGATTGCGTTCCGCCGCCTCTCGTCGCTCTTTACGTTTTTGGTATCTGCTCTTTATCTCTTTTACCGGTTTTCGTCCCAGTGGCTCCCCGGTGTAGCGGATTCCTTTCTCTTTCAAAAACCGTCTGTTCTCCCGGGTAAGATATATCTTGTCCACCTGAACCAGCTCCGGATACTTCCCTGTCAGCTTCCTGAAGCGTTCAACCTGTGACTGAAGATCCTGCCCCTCATTGAACGCATCCCAGTGGAAATGATCTACCCTGGCATAGCCATCCAGCAGGCTGATGTTGATCTTTGCTCCAAACTCCGTCTTGGCCTTGGCCTTGCCACGGACAATAGGGCGAACATGCGGCTGATGAATGCTCACGATGCGATCTTCTACCTGATGGCTCTTCTTCTTGTACATTGTCTCCTGTTGTTCCAGCAGATGCTGGATGACAAAAAAATATTTCAGTTGCCGCCTCTCGAAAGGAATCGGTTCATCCTTTATGGTGTCCAGCATCTTGTTAATAATCCGTACATCCCGTTTCAGGTAGTTGATCTGCTTGCGTATCGCTTTTCGTAACACGTTGGCTGGTTTTCTCTTCATTTTCGACACATTCAGGAACTCCTTGCGCGCTGCTCTCCTGTATGTGCGGGGTTTATCCTGAACTCCCAGTTTCAAACACAGTTCATCAATCAGTTCTTCTGCCTTTTGACGGCTTTCGTTCAACAAATCCAGGTCTGTGGGATACTTAATGTCCGCATCACAGACCGTTGCGTCCATTTGAAGCTTACCCTTGTTACCCGGATGCGGATCGTCATCATGATCATCTCCATCTTCATCTTCATCATCCTTCGTAACCGTGTCAGCCTCTTCTTGTTTTGCCCCGGCTTTTAGCTTTAATCCCTTTCTTATCAAATCATCTGTCAATGATTCAAAGACGTCCAGATCGATTCGCTTTCTGATAGAGACCAGCAGTGACGGTGTCATCACCTGTTCATAGGTGAAAGCTTCGAGACCAAGAAAATACTGCATGTAAGGATTCTCCTGGATCATCTCTATCACCCCGCGATCGTCCGTCTTCATGATGTGTTTGATGATGATCACTCCCAGCACAAGCCTGGCATCTTTGGTGGGGGCACCCCGGTTGCTTTTGAAGTTCTTGTAATAAAGCCGGGCGAACTCTTCCTAGGGAACTATTTTTGAAAGAATAACCCACCGGTTATTCTCATCCAGTTTTGCCTCAAAGGGCATCTTGAACTCTGAAATTGAAAGCTGCCTGGAGCTCTTGTATCGTATCATAAAATGCAAGGTTTATGAAGTAAAAATACTCAATTTCTTGCAGTTATGCAAATTTTATATCGTTTAATTTGCTGATTTTCAGAATAAATATCTATTATTCAGCAGACCCTAATTATCCACGCAAATGCGAGAAATAATCCCTTGCATAATTTTAAACATCTTTCCATTTTCATTTCATTTGTTTAGGTTGTTAAATTTCCTTAATAAAAATATTCAAAGTTAAAAACATTAATATCGGGTCTTTATAAATTATAAGTTTATAATATCATCATATTAAATTAATCGTTAACTATCACTGGTGTGATAAAATCGGGATCAATTTGTAGTACCTCTTCACCTCCTATCTTTTTAAAATAAACATTGCTTATGAACATATTTCTAGGGTGTATTTTTGTTTCACTTTGATGTGCGTGAAATACAATTCTCCACTTCCCTTCTTTATCCTTAAACATTGAACTGTGTCCTACTCCATAGAGATTACCCGGTTTCTGCAATAATGGATTATGGGGATATTTCGTCCACTCACCCATAATGTCTGTAGCAGTTGCGCAACCAACTCCATAAAATTGACTCTCATAGCTGTTTGCAGAATAGGTCATATAATAAGTACCATTATGCTTTATTACGAATGCTCCTTCATTTACCCTTGGCCAGACCTCTTCCCATTCTTGTGAAACATGTATACATGGATGGAGCGTCTCCTTTCTGATTGTCTTAAGATCATCTTCAAGCTCTGCAACCCAAATATTTAAACCATCATTAAACCTGTCAAAGAACAGGTAAGGGGTACCGTCATCATCAATAAACAGTGTGTTATCTATAGTTTTTTCTCCAGGCAACATGGGTTGCTGTACATCCTGAACAAAAGGACCCAATGGTGAGTCTGAAGTAGCCACACACATATGTTCTTCCGCCGAATAATACATGTAGAACTTTCCGTTAACGTAATATACTTCCGGAGCCCAGAACCATTTCTCCCCGTAAGAGTTATCCTTGTGAAGAGCAAGAGCCGGAGCCTTTTCCCATACTTCGAGATCATCAGATGTATAAACTACGATCCCATCCTCGGCCTGGGTACCATAAGCGTAATATTGATCTTCATACAACATGATAAAGGGATCACCCAATGAAATATGTGTATAATGATGAACTGTCTCTTCTGTCTTGTCAACACTTTTACACGACAATACAATTATGCTTACACCTATAAACAGCAGATACCAGTATTTTTTCATCTCCATTTAATTTAAATACCTCCCCGGACAAGTAGCCGGTGAAGTTAAAGTTAATAGTAACAATCAGGACTCTGTGAAATATTGGGGTTATTGTTCACCTCATCAGAAGGAACAGGCAGGCAGTCATGGCGACCAATAACGAAATTATTGAAATCGGGATCTCGCTCTTTCAATTGATCCACACCGGTCTGGCTATCCAGCAATCTCCATCGTTTGATATCTGCCCAACGATGTCCTTCCGTTGCCAGCTCAAGCGCTCTTTCCATCTGCAGGCGCTTCACAAAAGCATTCCGGTTTGATACTGCATCTGGATGATTGACGGCCAGTGCCGGCATTTCAACCCTTGACCTTACTCTGTCGACATGGGCAACCGCGTCCGATAAGCTTCCTCCAGACTGTGCAATACATTCTGCATACATCAGCAATACATCGGCAAAACGAACCAGCCTTACGTTGGTCGGATGATGATAGTCGTTAAAATCGCGAAAATGTTCCGAATTGTATTTCCTGTAAAAAAAAGGTCTCTTCCAGTTATCACGGTTCCATGTCTCATCATTGCTGATCTCGACGTATTGGACTTGCAAACTTAATTGAGACAAAAAGTTAAGCGACATTTTTAATTGATTCTTTTTTAAGATTATACTGATCCCAAAATTCATCAATGGTTAAGTTACCCAATGCTGAGAATCTCCTTTTATGATTATACCAGGATTCAATATATTCAAATACATGCAAGCGCATTTGCTCTCTTGTTTTGAGTTTGGTACCATAGACCAATTCAGATTTGAAAGTTTTGAAAAAGCTTTCAGCCACTGCATTATCCCAACAATTTCCCTTTCCACTCATACTTTGCTCCAGCTTCAAGGATTTCAACAGGTTTACAGTTTGTTTGCAGGCATATTGGATGCCCCGGTCAGAATGAAATATCATTCCTTCTCCAAAAGGTCTGTTCCTGTTGGCCATCCTTATGGCAGGGACTACGGTATGGGATGCATTCATATGATCGCTTATGGACCATCCGATCAGTTTGCGGTCAAAAAGATCCAGCACACAGGTCAGATAAAGAAATCCATCCTTACACGGAATATAGGTCAGGTCAGAGACACACGCTTTTACAGGCTCATTCTGATTAAACCTGCGATTCAGCAGATTTGGAGCAACCTTATAGTTGTGAGAGGCATCCGTCGTCACTTTGAATCGTCTCGAGAGTTTGCTGCGCAAGCCCATTTCTTTCATATGGCATGCTACTGTGGTTCTCGAAACAGGAATTCCGGATACCTGCAAATCCTTCGCCAGCCGGGGGCTTCCATTGCGTCCTTTGGCAGCAAAATAGGCATCTCTGATCTTTTCGTCCAACTCCATATATTTGCGCTTACGTTTGCCCTCCGGATCTTTAAGCCAGCGGTAATAACTGCTCCTGGGGACTTTCAATACTTTACACATCACCTCGATCGTCCATTGTTTCGAGTTGTATTCCTTTATAAAGAGATAGATCAACGATCTCTCTTGGAGATGATGCTCAAAGCTTTTTTTAATATGTCCCGCTCCGTTTCAGCCTCACCAAGACGTTTTTCCAGTTCAGCAATCCTTTTGGTGTCTTCACTTAATGACTGGACTCCGTGTCCGGGGAAACTGGCTTCCCCTTTCTGCTGGAACTCTTTCCGCCAACGATATAAAAAGAAAAGGGGCAATACCCAATTCCTGTGCAAGCTCGGAAATATTCTTGCGTTCTAAACTGAGTTTGACCGCATTCTCTTTGAATGCCTTGTCAAAATGTGTCCTTTGTTTTCTCATATTACACAAAAATAAGCTTTTATGCTTAACTCTGTGTCCCGGCTAAGTTAGTAATTTCAATCCAAATTGGTAGTTTTGCTTAGGTTAGTGTTTTCAGCAATTATGATTTTTATTCTATCTATTTGCGAAAGTAGGTTTAAAGCGTAAGAATGAATACAACATTTATCTCAAAAAATAACATTTATTTATCAAACAGGTGTTAATTAGGTTGTTTAGGTTAAAATGTGAGCAGTTTATCACGATGACATTTTTAATCGAGTAGGTAGGGGGATTACTCCCCCGCCCTCTCACACCACCGTGCATGCTCTCGCACACGGCGGTTTCTTTTAATGGTTTAACCTTGCATAATTTAATGAGAGATTGTAAAGACCTACATCGTTGAACCACCGGTTGGACAAGGCTTGATGCGCTTGCGGGCATCCCGATTTACACCAAAGCCCTTTTCCTTAAAGCGTTTTACACTTTCGTTGGCTATGCTCAGACTGCCATCCCTTTGAATGGTATAGCCCAAGAATTTGGTGTGATTGACCGGACATACCCGGCTTTTCTCTTTGTTTACTAGTAATTTCAACTTGGTTTCGATAAATACGCTTATCGATGCCAACAATCTCTCGCCTGCCCGTTGGCTGCGTACGTAGATGTTGCAATCGTCCGCGTAGCGAACAAATTTGTGTCCCCGCCTTTCCAACTCTTTGTCCAGTTCGTCTAAAACGATGTTGGACAGCAAGGGTGAAAGAGGACTGCCCTGCGGCATCCCTTCGGTACGTTGGCTTACAACCCCGTCTATCAGTATACCGCTTTGGAGGTATTTGCGTATCAGCCACAAAAGCGTTTTATCGCTGATGGTGGTTGATAGCAGATACATTAAACGGTCGTGGTTGACCACATCGAAAAACGTTTTCAAATCCATATCTACAACGATTACTCTACCCTCTGATACGTATTCGCTGCCTTTCTTTAATGCTTGGTGTGCATTGCGGTTGGGGCGAAAACCATAACTGTGGTCGGAAAATTTTCGTTCGTAAATAGGATTGAGCACCTGGGAAATCGCTTGTTGGATTATCCTGTCCGTTACCGTCGGGATACCCAATTTGCGTTTGCCGCCGTTGGGTTTCGGGATTTCGACCTGTTTTACCCCTTGCGGTTGGTAAGCGCCGTTGTAAAGTTCGCTTTGCAACGTTTCTGCATTTTGAGAATACCATTCAGCAAAATCTCCTGTCGGCATTTGGTCAATACCCGCAACGCCTTTGTTGCGTTTTACCTGTTTGTAGGCTGCCTTGATATTGTCGTGAGACAACACCAAGCTCATTAAATCGGGGGTTAAGGCTCGTTCCTGTTCGCCTGCTTCTTTTACTTGAAACGCCTTTGTTCCCGAAGCTCCACATACGGTTTCACTCGTGGGAAAAGGGCGGATAACATCCTGACGCTGCTCACTAAACAGGTCATATTGGTACGTTATCGCTTGCGGTTGCGCCATAAAAGAAATTTTGAACTAACTGCTCCTTAAATTAAAAGATTCAGACCTTCTTCGATGGTGTACACACACCGAATACTATGTCTTCTGCTGACTTCTTGAAAGGTGAAAACAACATCGCTGTTGTTCGTGCACTGTTGGTGCGCCTCTGCAAGACCTCTCGGGATAAGATACTAAACTTTCTCTGAGTTCTGCCTGATTTACTCACGTTGAGTTACGGTTGAATTTTGGGCGTTCCCAATCTATGGCTCGGTTGCCCGCTCAAATGAGCCTTATATCTGGTTTCTGTTCGTCAGAACTGCAGATTTGCTAATGGCTTCTTTCAGATTTGCGGTCGCCCGCAACACCTTTGCCAATCACTAATGTTTCCTATCAACTCGGCACATACAGGAACTTTCATCCTGTTAGCTTAATACCATGCCCGACATACTAAAATCGAGTAGGATGCAAAGATAGGTAATTACTCCTAACTCTGCTATCCTCTCACACCACCCAACGTACGTCTCTCGTATTAGGCGGTTTCTTCAATGTTTAACCGTAATTGGCCGTTAAACTGTAAAGTCCCGTTTTCTTGAACCATTCAAGGTTCATTCCCTCGTGTGCAGCGTGGGTCATTGACAGTCTAAACCATCCCTTAGAACTTCCCGCCGTTGTCCAGCTCCGGTTCCAAGGAACGCCCAACTTGGTCAAGAACCTGGCTATGCCCAACGCCCGTTTGCATTGTTTTAAACGATAGCATCTTAATCTACGACGAAGCCAAGCTTCAAGGTTGCGAAGACGACTTTTCATCTTTGCGTGCTTGAAGTAGTTTAGCCAGCCTCGTAGAACGGGATTTAGCTCGCTTATTAACTGATCGAAGCTAATGCCCCTGTTGCGTTTGGTAAGCGATTTTAGTTTCGCCTTGAAGCGTTGTTCGCTCTTTCGGCTTAATCCTAAACTCCCGCCTTTTAAGATAGTATGACCGAGATAATTGAGTTGATGAGGACGGACGATATGGCTCTTTTCCTTGTTTATTCTTAATCGCATCCGATTTTCGATAAACTTGGAGAGGCTTTGCATCGATCGCTCCGCGGCTGGTTCGCTTCCGACCATTATGATAATATCATCGGCGTAGCGTACAAAGCAGTGTCCTCTCCGCTCTAACTCCTTGTCCAGTTCGTCTAAGACGATATTCGACAACAGGGGTGATAGTGGGCTGCCTTGCGGTGTCCCTTTCACCCGTTGATTGGCCATCCCCCCGATTAGCATTCCTGCTCGAAGAAATTTACCTATCAACTTAAGTACGCGCTTGTCACCAACGCGAGTACTTAACTGCCAAAGCAATCGGTCGTGATTCACCTCGTCAAAGAATTTTGCCAAGTCTATGTCGATAACCCAATCCTTTCCTTCGGCCACGTATTCGCCCGCTTTACGTAATGCTTGATGAGCGTTACGCCGTGGACGAAAACCGTAGCTGTATTCGGAGAATATAGGGTCATAACGTTTCGACAGTACTTGGCTTATCGCTTGTTGTACCAAGCGATCTTTGACCGTGGGAATACCCAGTTGGCGTTTCCCGCCATCAGGCTTCGGGATTAATACCTCTTTAACTGCCGTAACTTGGTATGTGCCTGTCATTAACTGGCGTTGAAGTTCTCGGTGGTGGCTGTTAAGCCAATCTCTAAGTTCGTCAACGGTCATCCCGTCAATGCCCGCACTTCCCCTGTTACTGATTACTTGCCGCAATGCGGCATCAAGATTCTTTAAGTCCGTTATATCACTCATTAAATCTTGGGTTAAGGCTCGTTCCTCTTTGCAACCTGACAACCACTCGTCCCGTACCAAACCGCTTCCTGAACTGAATACGTCAGTCCCCTTCACCTTTTGGCCACGCTCCCATTCGTCAAAAAGACTCATCTGTAAGTTCCCGTGTTTACCTGGGTTCATAATGGTCGTTACAATTTACAAAATAACTGCTCCTTAATTGAAAATTCAGCCCTTCCCTGTATTGACGTTACTCAATATTTATAGCGGTACTATGGCCTCTGCTGACTTCTCTGCCCCTTTCGGGTTAGAGACCTCCTACGTTAAGTGCATTATCTTCCTGTTAATACTACTGCATTTACTACCCCGGGTTACGGACGGCTTTAGGGCGTCTGTGTTTATTGCCACATTACCCCCCGGGTAAGCCTTAGTATGCAGTTTCTGTTCGTTAGTACCAACTTTTGTTTTAGGCTTCTTTCAGGTTATACCTCGCGGTAACACCCTTGCCATCAACTAACGGTTCTCGCCAAAATAAGCCCGCTCGGGACTTTAACCCTATAGATAATGAACATGCATAGCAAACAAAAAAGGCGACCAATAATCGGTCACCTTTTTCAAATTCGGAATAATTAAAATAATTACAGTTCCTCGTCGATGGCTGCAATTTTCTTCACCAGCAGTTCCAGTTCAGATTTGATTTTTTTCATCTTCTGGTTCATGTCGTCCAGCAGGTTATTTCCTTTTTTAGAGGAAACCGACAAGAAACCGATGTTGTTCTCGTAGGTCTGCAACTCTACCTTCATCCGCTCGTATTGGCGCATTAACCGTTCGCGTTCGCGCAACAACTGGCTTTTTGCGTTATCCGACCGCGCCATATCTGAGATGTTCGACCTGAAGCTATCCAGCTTTCTTTCGGTCTTGTCGATATTGAGCCTGTCGAACTGAGCTTCCGTTGCATCGTAAAACTCCTTGTAGGCCTTGTCCTTTACCTTGAACGGCACATGCCCTATCCCGTACCACTCATCCATAAGCTGTCTTAACAACGGCAACGCCTCTTCCGGTGTCAAGGAGTGATCCAGGTTGTTGATCTTCTCTACGATCTCTCTTTTCTTCTCGTAATTGTTGACCTCCTCCTCGTGCTGACTGGAAGCATGCAGTTTTTTCTGTTCAAAGAAGTAGTCGCAGGCTGAAATGAACCGTTTCCAAGTGCTGTCTACATATTTTCTCGGAACAATGCCGATCGTCTTCCACTCTTTCTGGATGGCGATCATCTCCCGCGTTGTCTTTTTCCAGTCCTGGCTATCTTTCAACGCTTCGGCACGTTCACAGAGGGCAAGCTTCTTCTTGAGGTTCTCCTCCATTTCGCCGTGCATCGATTTATAGAAATCATTCTTGTTGCGGAAAAAGAAATCGCATGCAGCACGGTAACGGTCATATATTTTCGTGTTCCACTTCTTGGGAACATATCCAATTTCACGCCACTGCTTCTGAATATCGAGCACCTCCTTGATCTTGTTGTTCCAATCACGCACTGTCTTCAACTTCGTATAGTCGATGGCTTCAAGAGCCTCGCACAATGCTGTCTTGGCAGCAAGGTTCTCCTCTTCCTTCTCCTTGAGACTTTCGAAGTGGGCCTGATACTTTTTGTTGATCAAAGTGGAGGCAGCCTTGAACCGGTTCCAGATCTCCTCGCGGTCCTTGCGGGAGACGGGACCGATATCCCGCCACTCCTGGTGGAGGTTCTGCAACTGGTGAAATGCGGAGACCACATCCGGTTCCTCGTTGAGTCTTTCGGCCGCTTCACAAAGTTCGGTCTTCAGCTCGAGATTCTTCTTGAAATCGTATTCGCGGAACTCGTTATTGATTCGTACCAGGTCGTAGAACTTCTCCACATAGCGCTGATACTCTTTCCAAAGTTCATTCACCTTGGTTTGAGGCACAAGCTTGATCTCATTCCACTGTTGCTGAAGGGAACGGAACTCCTGGTATGCCTTGTTGAAGTCCTCCTGGCTCTGGTTTTCGGTAAGATGCCTTATCTGGTCGATAATGGCCATCTTCTTGGCAACGTTCTGCTCTTTCTCGGCCTCTTCACGGGCAAGAATAGCGGCACGTTTCTCCTTTATCTTCTGAATTAACTCCTTCCCCTCGGTATAGATTTCAGACTCCTTGACTACGAAATCGATCGACTCTCCTCCTGCCTCGATATATGCAGCTTTTTGTGATTCGGTTTCGTTGCGCAGAGAACGGTAAAACTGGTTCTTCACCTCATCCACCTCTCGCCGCTGGGGATGGTCGGAAGCCAGCAGGTCACGGAGTTTTTGCACAATCTCTTCTACAGTCAACAATTCCGAGGAATCATCTACCGAAATGCTGTTCTCATCTACGTCTTCCTCCGCATCTTCTGTTTCCGTATCCACAACCTCGGGAATCTCCATATCGTAGTTGATCTCAGCAGCTTCCTCCGGCGCCGTCTCGGCCACCTCTGCTACGGTGAGATGTTCTTCCGCCTCAACCTGCTCTACAGGAGTGGGCTCTACCGGTGTTTCAGATACTTTCTCTTCCTGTGGAAGTTGCTCAATAGTCTCATCAGCCATACCTTCCATTCTTTCAGGAAGTTTTTCATTTTCAAGATTGTTGCTATTCATCAATTCGCTCTTCCTATTTTAGTCCCAATCAACTTGATTGAGAAATATCACTACCCCATTCTTTATTGGTATAATAAGTTTACGTACAGTTTGTTTAACTTATCCAATAAATTTACATACAAATTAACGAAATTTTTTTCTCATATCATCAAATTTTTGAGTTTATTTAAGTAAAACCGCTCAATAATTGTATTTTTGTAGGTTGAATCATTTGTAATTCAGTCGGAAAGATCAAACTGGAAAAACTTAGATTACTATGGAAGAACTTAAAATTGCATACACATTACCGGCAAAAGTGAAGATCATGGCGCTGCTCGCCGGAGGATTTCTGTTTGCGCTGGCAACGGGAGTAGGGATAACCGAGGCACTGCACAACCGGTTCGGTTTTCTCTTTTATGTAGGGGTTGCAGGAGTAGCCGTTGCCGTTTTGCTGGTTTCAACCGTAACCATATGGCAAGCCGATTTCAATGTGGTGATTAACCAGGATGAAATGCGTATCAGGTTGCCCAAACAGCATATCGACGGTTCCGTCCTGTGGGAAACGGTAACAGAACTTGGAATCGGCTTAAGCTATCTGACGCTCACTACTACCGGGACCAACTACAAGATCGACCTGGGCAACCTCAAATATAACGATCTGAAAAGGATAAAAAGCAAACTGATTGAAGTCTGCGAAGCAAAAAGCATCCCCTTCGGAAATATTTGATGCCGAAGGGGAGTGTCGTCACTTTTCCCTGAAAAAGATATTTATAGGTGTTCCGGAGAAATTCCAGTTTTCACGCATCCGGTTTTCAATGAATCGCTTGTAGGGCTCCTTGATCCATTGAGGAAGATTGCAGAAAAAGACAAATGTGGGTATCTGCGTATTGGGCAGCTGCGTAATATACTTCACCTTGATGTATTTCCCCTTGTTGGCCGGTGGCGGGGTCCTTTCGATGATCGGCAGCATCACTTCGTTGAGTTTGTGGGTAGGAACTTTCTGCTTCCTGTTCAGATATACCTCTTTTGCGGAATCCATCACTTTCAGTATCCTCTGCCTGGTCAATGCCGAACCGAAGATGATGGGAAAATCGGTGAATGGTGCAAACCGTTCACGAATCACCTTTTCAAAATCCCTGATCAGGTTACTGTCCTTATCCTCTACCAGATCCCACTTGTTGACAAACACCACCAGTCCCTTCCGGTTTTTCTGAATCAGTGAGAAGATATTGAGGTCCTGGCTCTCAATGCCTCGCATGGCATCGACCATGAGAATGCAGACGTCAGCCTCTTCGATGGAGCGGATGGAACGGATTACCGAGAAATATTCCAGGTCTTCCGTTACTTTTCCCCTCTTGCGGATTCCTGCAGTATCGATGAGATAAAAGTCCATTCCGAACTTGTCGTACCGGGTATAGATGGAATCGCGGGTGGTTCCGGCAATATCGGTCACGATATTACGCTCCTCACCTATCAGTGCATTTACAATAGATGATTTTCCGGCGTTGGGGCGACCCACCACGGCAAACTTGGGAATATCCTCCAGCTTATCCTCTTCCCCCTCTTTCTTGAACAACGACAACAGGTGATCCAGCAGATCGCCTGTCCCCGAACCGTTGATGGCTGAGACTGGGAAGGGATCGCCCAATCCGAGTGCGTAAAATTCGGCAGCCTGGTGGCCAAGTTCAAAGTTATCTGCCTTATTGGCGACAACGATGACAGGCTTGCCGGAACGACGCAGCAGGTGAGCCACTCCATTATCCAGGTCGGTAAGCCCGTTCATCACATCCACCACAAACAGGATCACGTCGGCCTCCTCCACGGCAATCTGCACCTGCTTGTTTATCTCATCCTCCATGATATCGTCGGAGTTGACCACCCAACCTCCGGTATCGACCAGCGAAAAATCTTTTCCGCTCCAGTTTACTTTACCGTACAAACGGTCGCGTGTAGTCCCCGACACATCGGTGACAATAGCCTGACGACTTTGGGTCAACCGGTTAAACAATGCCGATTTTCCGACGTTTGGACGTCCAACGATAGCTACTAGGTTTTGCATAATTTACAATATTTCAATCAAGTTTATATCCGAACCTTTTCAGCAGATTGTCCCTGTTCCGCCAATCCTTTTCCACTTTTACAAAGAGTTGCAGAAAGACTCTCTTCTCAAAAAACAGTTCGATATCTTTTCGTGCCAGGGTTCCCAGTCTTTTCAGCGACTCCCCTTTGTGGCCGATCACGATCCCCTTTTGGGTCTCCCGCTCCACCAGGATGGTTGCACGGATACGAATGATGTCCGCCTCCTCCTTGAACTCCTCAACAATTGCCTCAATGGCATAGGGAACCTCCTTCTGGTAAAGCATCAACGCCTTTTCGCGGATGATCTCGTTTACGAAGAACCTGGCAGGCTTATCGGTCAGCGCATCCTTCTCGAAGTAGGGCGGCGACTCGGGCAACAGCTCCAGAATACGCTTCTCCACCCTGTCGATGGAGAAATTGTTCAGTGCCGATATGGGATAGATCTCCGCCTTCGGCAACAACTCTCGCCAAGTATCGACCAGCTGTTCAAGCCCGGCCTGAGAAGTCTGGTCGATCTTGTTGATAAGTAACAAGACCGGCAGGTTCAACCGCTGTACCCTGGAAAGAAATTCATCGTTCTTGTCGATTTTTTCCACCACATCGGTCACATACAGCAACACGTCGGCATCATCAAGCGCAGACAACGAGAAGTTGAGCATCTGCTCCTGAAGCTTGTAGTTGGGTTGAAGCACACCAGGCGTGTCTGAATAGACCACCTGGTATTCTGGCCTGTTTACAATGCCGATGATACGGTGGCGCGTGGTTTGTGATTTGGGTGTTATGATCGATAACTTTTCCCCCACCAGCCGGTTCATCAGCGTGGACTTCCCCACGTTGGGATTTCCCACAATATTTACAAATCCTGATCGATGATTTTGTTGCACAAGCTATACCCTGGAGTTATTGAAATACAAAGATACGAAAAAATTACATCTGACAGAGACAGGCTACCAGGTTTCTATCACCAAAGGCATTATCCACGCGGGCAACATTCACCCAGAACTTGTTTTCCGCAACATAAGGAAGCGGATAGACCGCCTTGCTGCGGGGATAGGCATGCTTCCACTCGTCGGCCACCGCCTCGTATTCGGGGTGCGGGGCGTTGATCAGGACGTTGTCTTCCGCGCTGTACTCACCACGAGACACCTCGATGATCTCGTTGTGGATCTGCTGCATGGCATCCACAAACCGGTCGAGTTCGGCAAGGCTTTCGCTTTCGGTAGGTTCGATCATTAATGTTCCATGAACGGGGAACGAGAGTGTGGGAGCATGAAAACCGTAGTCCATCAGGCGTTTTGCAATATCGGTTTCCGTAATTCCCGATACCGATTTCAGTCCCCTGCACTCCAGGATCAGTTCATGTCCTACCCTTCCGTTTACACCACGGTATACAATCCCGTAAGAGTCGTTCAACCTCTCGGCCAAGTAGTTGGCATTGAGGATTGCCATCTTGGTCGCTTCCGTCAACCCTTCCGCTCCCATCATCCGGATATAACCGTAGGTGATGGCGAGTACGCCAGCACTTCCGTAGGGGGCTGCCGAGACGGTGTTGGTCTCCGATTCGAAGACCACCGGATGTCCGGGCAGGAAAGGTACCAGGTGTTCGGCCACGCAGATGGGGCCCACTCCCGGTCCGCCACCACCGTGGGGGATGGCAAATGTCTTATGCAGGTTCAGGTGGCAAACATCGGCACCGATGGTGCCGGGGTTGGTCACTCCTACCTGGGCGTTCATGTTTGCGCCATCCATATAAACCTGTCCCCCCGCCTCATGAATCATGTCGCACATCTCCCGGATATTCACCTCAAAGATACCGTGAGTGGAAGGATAGGTAATCATGAAGGCGGCAAGGTCGTCGCGGTATGTCTCTACCTTTTTCCGGAAATCGTCCATGTCGACATTCCCTTTGATATCGGTGGCCACGGTTACGGGATTGAATCCTGCCTGGACCGCACTGGCAGGATTGGTTCCATGTGCGGAGGCGGGAATCAGAACTGTCTTGCGATCTCCCTGCCCTATACTTTTCAGGTAACTGGCAATAACCAGCAATCCGGTAAACTCCCCGGCCGCACCCGAATTGGGTTGCAGGCTTGTTGCCGCAAATCCGGTAATCTCGGCCAGCATCGACTCCAGTTCATGGATCATCTCCTGATAACCTGCCACCTGATCTTCGGGGGCAAAAGGGTGGATTTTCTGAAATCCCGGATGGCCCAACGGCAAAAGTTCGGATGCAGCATTCAGTTTCATCGTACACGATCCGAGCGAGATCATGGAGTGAGCCAGTGAGATATCCTTTCTCTCCAGCCGTTTGATGTACCGCATCATCTCCGTTTCGGAATGGTAACTGTTGAAGGTGGGATGCGTCAGGAAACCGGAAGAGCGGAGTTGCTCGCCCTTCAAGGTGACCTTCTCCGGCAGTTCGTCAATCATGAACACCTTGGAACTCCCTGCCGCCATGGCAAAGACGGCCAACAGCTCGTGGACGCGATAAGGATCGGTGGTCTCGTCGATGCTGATTCCGATCTCTCCGGTTTCGAAATAACGAAGATTGATGTTACGCATTTCGGCCAGATCTTTCACGCTGGACTGCGTTATATTTTCAGGAAGCTGCAGTTTCAACGTGTCGAAAAAGCTGCTGTTTAGCTGCCTGAAGCCAAGCTCCTTCAATTCGTCGGCCACCAGCGAGGCGACTGAGTGAATCCGTCTTGCGATCTTCTTCAACCCTTCGGGTCCGTGATAGACGGCGTAGAACGAAGCCATGGTCGCCAGCAATGCTTGTGCGGTACAGATGTTCGAGGTGGCCTTTTCTCGCTTGATATGCTGTTCGCGCGTCTGGAGAGCCATCCTGAGGGCATCTTTTCCGTATGCATCCTTGGATATGCCAATGATTCTTCCCGGCATACTCCGCTTATACTCGTCGCGGGTGGCGAAAAATGCCGCGGATGGACCGCCGTAGAACATCGGGATTCCAAAACGCTGGCTGCTGCCAAATGCAATATCTGCTCCCCATTCACCGGGAGGTACGAGCAGAACGAGAGACATCAGGTCGGCAGCAACTGCCACCTTGCATCCCGAAGCGTGGGCCTTCTCCACAAAGTTCCGGTAATCTTCAACGTTACCGTTGCTGTTGGGATATTGTACGATGGCACCAAAGTAAGCCTTGTCGGCATCGAAACTGTTGTAATCACCCACTTCAATTTCAATTCCCGCCATACCCATCCGTGTGCGCAATACGGCAAGGGTTTGAGGGAAGATATGCTGGTCGACAAAGAGTGTCGAGATGTTGTTCTTTACCTGATCACGGCTACGCAGCCCGTACATCATTGACGCTGCTTCTGCAGCGGCAGTTGCTTCGTCCAGCAGCGAACAGTTGGCCAGCGGCAGCCCGGTCAGTTCGCTCACTACCGTCTGGAAATTCAGCAGCGCCTCGAGTCTTCCCTGCGAAATTTCAGCCTGGTAGGGTGTATAAGAGGTGTACCAGACCGGGTTCTCAAATACGTTTCGGTAAATCACTGCCGGAGTAACCGTATCGTACCATCCCATACCGATGTATGAGGTGAAAATCTTGTTTGTTGATGCAATTCTTCCAATCTCTTCGGCATACTCCATTTCCGATTGAGCCTTGGGTAGCGATAACGGCTTCTTCAAGCGGATATCTGCCGGAATTGTCTGGTCGATCAGCTCGTCCACCGATGAGACACCCAGGGTCTGCAACATAACGTCCAGGTCTTCCGGCCTGATGCCGATATGGCGGGTTTTAAAATGTTCCATTTCCATATATTGTATCTTGTTTTAACGTTTGATATTCACTGTTTAAAAAAACACCAGGGAGCTATCACCTGTAGGTGTAGCCTTTGGTTCCTACAAAAGGGTTGAACTCTCTCTCCTGCCCGATGGTCGTTTTTGGGCCGTGACCCGGGTAGACCTCTGTCTCATCCGGCAAGATAAAAAGTTTGGTACGGATACCTTCGGTCAGTTGTTCAAAACTTCCGCCTAACAGGTCGGTCCGACCGATACTCCCGTTAAAAAGCACATCGCCGACCAGTATCTTTTTTGCTTTTTCATTGTAGAGGACAATGCTTCCAGGCGAGTGGCCGGGCAGGTGCAACACTTTCAATTGTTGATTTCCGAAGGAGACTAGGTCGCCCTCCTCAAGAAAAGAGCCGATCTCAGGCCGATAATCGGTCTCTGTATTAATACCGAACATTTGGAGTTGCAGCGGCAGGTTTTCGAGCAGAACAACATCGGCGCGGTGAGCCTGTAGTTTCAGATCAAAACGGGAGGCTAAAGCATTCACACCGAAGATATGGTCGAAGTGGAGGTGAGTATTAACAAGATGCTTGACAACCAGGTTATTATCCATCAGGAAATCCAGCAACAGATTATATTCCTCAGGAAAGAAACAGGCCGCATCCACGACAACAGACTCACCCGTTTCATCATACAACAGATAGGTGTTAACACCTAACGGGTTAAATTCAAATGTTTTAATCTTCATTGACCGGCAGATATCTTTTTGTGGACCGTTCATAATTCGATGCAAATATACGGCTTTCTTTTCAAATTAAGGTGTAAAAAAGGCTATTCCGCCATCATGAAGATGATGGATGCCGGGAGAGCCAATGCAGAACAATCTTGTTGAGTCTCCCTATATTAAGGAATAACCTGCAGTTCAAGAAAACGGGCTGCCGCGTTCAGGAAATGTGCAGTAATCCAGAAGACGGTCCACCCTTCCGAATAGCCACCCCGCAACTTGTGCACATTACTCATGTCTCCCCGTTGTGCAAAATTGGTCTGCTGGAGTTGTTCCCCCTGCGACCCGTAGATGTCTGTAAGCTGGAAACAGGAGTGGTAGATCACTCTTGCCAATTGCTGCAGCCTCCTGTCATCCAGGTATCGCCCCATCTTGTAAACCTCCGGCGCGAAGAGTACGCCATAGACATCGATATGCTAGTTCTGTGGAGAGACTACGCTCCATCCGGTCGATTTGAAATGATAATCGGCCAGACGGCCTGCCGGCAGAGGGATATCCCACACCACCACATAACTCAGGCAGACATCCATCGCATGCTTTGCCCAGTCGAGATATTTCGCCTCCTTGAACCGCTCATACAGTTCCAGAAAGCCCTGAAACGCTGCCCATGCCCCCTCTTTATCCTCGCAGGTGGCGTCGAGCGTCCCACCCCAGTAACAACCATCCATGGAGAGGTGACGGTTGGCATAGGTAGCGGCAATTTTCTCGGCAGCCAACCGGTACTCGTCCCGGGCAAAGAGTTCGGAGGCTATCGCCAGTGGAGCCATATAGAAACCCTCAGCGGTTGAATGGGGATTCCATGCCGGATCCAATATCCGTTTTGTCTGACCGTCGCATGCTGCCTGCAGGAACCTTTCCCATTTCTCCGTCTTGTATCGTCTGTTCTTTCTGGCGGTTTCAATTGCCTTGGCAAAGTTGCAGAGTGCCTGGCCGCAGGAGACATGATCGCCATCGTAGAACTCTCTTCCATTGAATCCTACCGGAAACATCCCGTTGGCTCTCTCCACAGGAAAGGAGGAGAGAAAATCGAGGGAGCACTGGACTCTCTCAGGTACCTCCTTGTCGTCCAACAGATGATCAAGAACCTGCAGGGCATATCCCGGAGAATCGGCCTGGCCGCACCAGCCCATCACCAGATCTCTTCTCTTTTGAAGTTCGTACATTCCAAACCCTGCAGCGCTATCGCCATGCTCTACCCACCTGCTCAGGGCAAAACGATATTTGCTTTCCAGAATCGTCTTGAAGTCAGTAAACCTCTCGGCATCGTACGGTCGGTGCAGATCGAGCGAAGTGTACACCGGCTGCTGGAAACCGGTTCCCTCACGCTCAATGGGATAGAGTTCGATGTAGTACTCCTTTTCAATGATCTGCCCCGGTTCCAGGCTCAGATAGGTGTCGGCATATCTCTCGGTATACCCCTCACCCGCCTCCACACCGGCCGACCACCATTGATCTGCCAATACGGCGCCCCGCACAGGGCTGGGCGTAAAATGGAGTGCCGCCGCATGACACTCTTCGCGGTTCTCCAGCATCACAAACGGCATCGGGAAACGATGCTCTTCGAAGATGGCAAACTCGCCTGGCTTACTGGTGTAAACTGGGATGATATCGGGATTGACACCTGCTCCATTCTTGTTTCCGTAATAGAGGATCCCAGGCATGAAAAGCGACATCTCTCTTCCTTTCATGCGTAAACGGAGAGAGAGCGTCAGCGGTGAAAGTTCCTTCTCGCCCCTCCACTCGAAACGCCGTATACACCTGATCAAACCCGGTTTGACTTCACGATAGGCGTCTCTCAAGAGAAGCATACCTTCGGGCAACTGCATCTCCCCCTTCAGGATGGTCCATTCGTTGAACACTTCTATCGCGGCGGGGTTTGCATGTACCCATCCGGTCATCCAGTCATTTTTCCACCCCGTAGCTACCGACCACATCCCCTCTTCCGGAGTTGTGATGACAGTACCGTTTTCCAGGAGAAACAGTGGTCTCTTCTCTTCAAATTTCAACTGTGCATGAAGCTGCAGGCCCACGAAGAGGCAGAATACCGCCCCGATCACTCTTTTACTCATCTTGTCACCCATATGAATAATTTCAACAGATCATCTCAATTGATGTAAACGACAAAATTATCGTTTTTTTTCCATGATACCTCCCGCTTTCACCCAACCGGAATTCTATTTTTTATATCTTTGAATAAAAATAACAACTTTATGGGCCTGAAAAATATTTCACCAATCCTCTTTCTTTTTTTGATGATCGGCACCATCCCATTGTGCGGGCAGAAAGCAAAGAGACTTCACGAGATCCATATCCGCGACCCCTATATACTCCCCGACCAGCAGAGTGGATATTATTATATGTACAAGTCCGCATCGGTCGCCAGTGCAGACAAGTTGCTGGGAGGTGTTGAAGCCTACAAGAGCAGGGACCTGATAAACTGGGAAGGTCCGGTACAGGTATTCACCGTACCGGAAGACAACTGGATTACCGGAGCCGTTTGGGCCCCGGAAGTGCACGCCTACAATGGGAAATATTATCTTTTTGCCACACTGAATTCTGACATTGAGTGGAAGAAGGAGCAAAAAGGATGGCCCGAATATCTCTTCAGGGGCACACAGGTTTTTGTTTCGGAAGGGCCCGAGGGACCTTTCCTTCCATTCGGCAAGGTGCCCCATACTCCGATGGACCGCATGGCACTCGATGGCACGCTGTGGGTTGAGGATGGACGTCCCTACATGATCTATTGCCATGAATGGGTGCAGGTAATTGATGGAACCATGGTGCTGGTTGAGCTGGCGCCCGACCTTTCCAAAACTGCAGGGGAGCACCTGACCCTGTTTAACGCCTCGGCCGCTGCCTGGTCCACAGGAAGTCCCCATGAGAGCAACTCCGTAAAATCTTATGTTACTGACGGATGTTTCCTCTATCGCACCATGACAGGCAAACTGTTGATGATCTGGTCCAGTTTCATGAACGGCGAATACGCTATCGGCATTGCAGAGTCGGTTACCGGAAAAGTATCCGGTCCGTGGAGACAGCAGGAAAAGCCACTCTTCACCCAGAACGGGGGGCATGGCATGATATTCCGCACGTTTGATGGCCGTTTGTGCATCGCTTTTCACCGCCCAAATTCTCCAGGAGGAGAGGAACGTGCCAAGTTTTTCGAACTGCGTGATACCGGTGAGACACTGGAACTGATAAGGGAGTTGACGAAGTAGTCTCAAGCCGGAAAAGGAGATACGATATTTTAATTTTAAAAAATGAACCATAAGAAATCTAGATTTATGAGTATGATTACCATTGTAAAAGAGTTCTGTTTTTCATTCAGGAAAAGATTGGCAATAGCAATGCTCCTTTGCTCTTTTGCCACCAGCCAGGCCCAGGTGATGGAGGTTAAAATCCATGCACATCGCGGAGGTGCGAAAGAGTATGAGGAGAATACGCTTGAGGCATTTAAAGAGACCTATAAACGAGGTATCCGCGGATACGAAACCGATATCCGTCTGACTAAAGATGGCCACCTGGTACTTTTACACGACGGCTCGCTACTCCACATGACGGGCATCGATCGGCCCATCGAGGAGTTGACCCTGAAGGAGCTCGGCAAGATCAGGACGAAAAAGGGAAATCCGATCCCGACATTGGACGAGGTCCTTGCTTTTTTCAAGGACAAGGAGGGGGTCTATATCGAGTTCGAGATGAAAACAAATAACCCGATGTATGATGAAGCCACATTATCCAGGTATTGCGACCAGCTTTACGACAAGGTATACGCCGCCAAACCGTCTACCTCCTTATACGTGCTCACCTCATTCGATAAAAGACCGTTGAAATACCTTAAAGAGAACCATCCGGATGCGGAACTGATGTTGATCAAGTCAGAAGAACTGAACGCAAAACTGCTGCAGGAGGCAGATGAACTGGGAATTAAACGGGTTGCCTGCATGATCGACGGAACCACCCGAAAAATGGTCAGGCAGGCCAAGAAGAAGGGTTTCACGGTCTGCCTGTGGCCCGGCACATCTGTTGAAGATTTCCTGCTCGGAGTTGCCTTGGGAGGAGATCACCTCTGTACCGATGTTCCATTGGCAGTATCGGAATGGGTCGCAGCCAACGCTTCGTGGATCAGGATCAAGTAATCATTCCTGGTTCAACGGCTGGTCTTTTTAGGTCCGATAAGAGTCGGGAAAATGCCGACAAATTGGATGATCTGTGGCAAGGATAACTTAAGGGAGATCCGCTACAACACATCACCTGATAATGATTGATTTTTAAATTAAAACCATTTTTGGCCTTTTACTATTTTATATCAAGTTGACAAGAAATCGGTTTTTATTCCGTATCACATGAAAAAATCCCGAATGAACCTTTTTGGTCTATTTGAATTTCGTAGTAGTTGGATACACAATGAAGGTCTTATTTAATCATAATTGTCCAAAATAAAAATATCAGCAAGTACAACCAATCCTGGAGCATAAAAAAAACTACTATCTATCAATACTTTAAAAACAACAACCATCAATATTTACAACTTTATTGGTGAATATCATTGCTATTTTCTAAAATAAAATTTACTTTTGTGGAAACATTTGGTTTTTATTCATTGTCATCTTAATGAATAAAATAAAAGGGAATGCCGTGAAAATCGGCAACAGTTCCCGCTGCTGTAAGCTCTTTTCTTAGGTGCTGAACAACTCCCTATCGCCACTGCTCCCGAAAAACCGGAGTGGGAAGGCATTTCAGCACGAGAGTAAGTCAGAAGACCTGCCAAATGTTAATACTTTTTTTTGATGTCTTTCGGGTAAAAAGACAGTCGAAAATATCAATGGCATTATTCCTATTTTGTCTGGTTGCATGTAATACTGCAAGTTATGCTGTCCTGTTTTGTACAGTCATCGGATCACTCATTAGGAGGGGAAAGCGTATAGTGCTATAAGGTTATACCGGAGATATTCGACCTATCATGTTTATGCCCGTTGGAAGAAAGCTTACAAACATGAAATAATAAAAAAATGGACAACAACGAAATTTTTATTGTAAAAAGAGATGGGAAACATCTCTCCTTCTCAGTCGAGAAAATCAGGAGTGCCATTGCAAAAGCATTTTTATCTGTAGGATCTTTTGCTACCGATGAGGATTTTACCACCCTTCTTTCCCACCTGCGTGTTTTCAACGGCATTAGTGTGGAGGAGATTCAAAATCAAGTGGAAACGGCATTAATGAAGGAAAAGTACTTCACCGTTGCGAAAGCATATATGCTCTATCGACAGAAACATACCGAAACACGCGAGATCCAGAACAGAATGAATTTCCTGATAAACTATTGCAACGCTAGCAATCCAGCTACAGGAAGCAAGTTCGACGCCAACGCCAACGTGGAGAGAAAGAACATCGCTACCCTCATGGGGGAGTTACCCAAAAAAAGTTTTATCGAGCTGAACCGGAAAATGATGACCGACAGGATGAAGGAGATGTACGGTAAAGAGTTCGCTGACAAATATATCAGTTTACTGAACCAACATTTCATTTATAAAAATGATGAGACCAGCCTGGCCAACTACTGTGCCAGTATCACCATGTATCCATGGTTACTGCACGGAACAATTCCTGTCGGCGGCAATTCTACCCCACCCACCAACCTGAAATCATTCTGTGGCGGATTTATCAATATGGTGTTTATCGTCTCTAGCATGCTTAGCGGAGCTTGTGCCACTCCAGAATTCCTGATGTACATGGATTACTTTATCCGGCAGGAATATGGTGATGACTATCGGCAACGTATACAGGAAATGGTGGATCTCTCTAAGCGCCGGCGTACGTTAGACAAGGTGATAACCGACTGTTTCGAGCAGATCGTCTACTCCATCAATCAACCTACGGGAGCACGTAACTTTCAGGCAGTGTTCTGGAATATCTCCTATTATGATAGATATTACTTTGAAAGCCTGTTTGGAGAGTTCCGGTTTCCCGACGGATCACGGCCCGTATGGGAATCACTAAACTGGCTGCAGAAAAGATTTATGAAATGGTTTAACCAGGAACGCACCAAAGTCGTGCTCACATTCCCCGTTGAAACCATGGCGTTACTGACCAGGGATGGCGACACTATCGATAGCGAGTATGGTGATTTCACCGCCGAAATGTATGCAGAAGGACACTCTTTCTTTACCTATATGAGTGACAATGCCGACTCGCTTTCCAGCTGCTGCCGACTGCGCAACGAGATACAGGACAACGGGTTCAGCTACACCCTGGGGGCGGGCGGGGTATCTACCGGATCCAAAAGCGTACTCACCATCAATCTGAACCGTTGCATCCAGTTTGCACAACGTTCTGGACAATCTCACACCAGTTTCCTTGAAGAGGTGGTGGATCTTGCACATAAGGCGCAAATTGCCTACAACGAGAATCTGAAGATGTTCCATCAAAAAGGAATGCTTCCCTTATTTGATGCGGGATACATCAACATGAGCCGTCAATACCTGACCATTGGCGTAAACGGATTGGTGGAAGCAGCCGAATCACTGGGCATAAAAATCAACCACAACCCTCAATACATATCCTTCGTTCAGGAGATACTAGGTATTATCGAACAGTATAACAGAAAATACCGGTCGAAAGAATTGATGTTCAATTGTGAGATGATTCCTGCGGAAAATGTGGGGGTAAAACATGCCAGATGGGATCGGGAGGAGGGTTATTTCGTCCCACGTGATTGTTACAACAGCTACTTTTATCGGGTAGAGGATTCCTCATTGAACGTGATCGACAAATTCCGGCTGCACGGACGGGACTACATTGAACATTTGACCGGGGGATCAGCACTCCATTTGAACCTGGAGGAGCATCTCTCAAAGATCCAATACCGGCAGTTGTTGCGTGTGGCAGCCCAAGAAGGCTGCAACTACTTTACCTTCAACATTCCCAATACTGTATGCAATGCCTGCGGTACGATCGACAAGCGCTTTCTTAAGAAATGTCCCCGGTGCGGGTCTCGAGATGTGGACTACCTTACACGCATTATCGGTTACATGAAACGGGTGAGCAACTTTTCTGAAGCCCGACAGGCGGAGGCAAGCAGGAGATATTATGCGAGGGTTAAAGATAGAGTTGGATTATAAATACTTAAATCTGAAAAGCAGCTATGTTGAAGTACACAGATTATACTATCGTCTTTCAGGAAGTTCCTGACGAAGTGTCGCTGGCAATCAACCTGTCGGGTTGTCCATATCGCTGCAAAGGGTGTCACAGTCCCCATTTACAGCAAGAGACCGGGGAAGAGTTGAGCGAGAGAGTCCTTTCCGGACTGTTGCAAAGCTACGCGCACGCCATCACTTGCGTCTGTTTTATGGGAGGTGACGCCCAAGTTGAAGCGGTATGCCGGCTGGCAACCTATGTTCGTACAGAATGGGAAGGGAGACTCAGAACAGCCTGGTATTCGGGAAACGATATCATTGATCCTGCAGCAGCCGGGTGCTTTGATTATGTGAAAACTGGACCTTTTCTGGAGGCGTTGGGCGGATTAGACCGAAGAACGACCAACCAACGATTATACAGGTTCACAGCTGACGGTTTTAAGGATATTACCTTCAAGATGCAGCGATAAACAATGGAAACAGTAGACCTGGAGGTATATGGGCCGAGGCATATTCTCCATCATCCATCACAACTGAAGCAAATCCACCAAAAGAGTATATCACCACCTGGCTCAAGCCATCAATTCTGCGGTATATTGTTGATGCACTGATAAAACCCTGCCACCTTTTCTTTCTCTGTTGTAATGATTAAACGATCTTCAACATCAGGTTCGGGACCGACACTTTCTCCTGTCTCCTCTGATTCTTGCTTCTGTTTACTGATTGCAGTTTTGAAACAATCTAAACCTGTTAAGGTTGATAAGATCATCGCCAAAGCAGCAGCGGGCCCTCTTGAAGATCAACAAATGCCGGATAGTGATATATTCAGTGATAACACCACTCCTTTTTATTACAGTCCCTGATAGCGCCTTTCCATGTCATAAACTTCAAATATTCCTCTATTTTGAGATATAAGCCCAAACCCAATAATCAGACGGCTCGTAATAGATCTTCTTGTATGTGACTACTGTTATGTCGCAATATTCAAGGATAAGTCTTCAGTAACTATTTCTGCACAATTTGAGCTTTTTTGGGGTAGGGTCCAAAAAAAAGGATTTCGGAATATTGCCGAAATCCTTTTCTACAACTGTGTCGGAGGTGTGGAGAATACCGGACTCGAACCGGTCACCTTTTGACTGCCAGTCAAACGCTCTAGCCAGATGAGCTAATCCCCCGTACTTTTGTTTTGGTTTGCAAAGATAGGGATTTTATTTAATTTTGCAATGATATTTGAGTAGTAAATTTACTGAAAAGTGCAAAATGATCATCTACAACACCACCTTTAGCGTGCCGAAAAAATTGCAGGAAGCATTTATCGATTTTATCCGCGACGAATATATTCCCCTCTCCATTCAAAACAATCTTCTGGTCGAGCCCAGGCTCACCCGCGTTTTTTCCATGGATGAGAATGGCGACACCTCCTATGCGCTAGAATTCAAAGTTTTCACAATTGAAGCGCTGGAACAATGGAACAGCACCACCGGAAAGGAGCTCCGGCTCCTGATCTCCAGCAAGTTCGGACAAGAGATACAAGGATTTGCGACACTGTTACATACTGTCGAGTTATGACAAGCAACGCACCGACAAAGGAACGTATCATTCTGGGCATCGACCCGGGAACACAGGTGATGGGGTACGGGATTATCAGGATCGCAGGAAACAGGCCGGCACTCGAAGCAATGGGGGTTATCAAGCTTGACAAGTTCGAGAACCACTACATACGCCTGGCACGGATCTATTCACGTATTACCGGACTGCTTGAAGAGTACCTGCCCGACGAGATGGCCATCGAGGCTCCCTTCTTCGGGAAAAACGTGCAGAGCATGCTCAAGCTCGGTCGCGCTCAGGGGGTAGCCATGGCTGCCGCCATTGCAAAGGATGTTCCCATTTTCGAGTACGCTCCGCTAAAGATCAAGATGGCCATTACGGGGAACGGGCAGGCAGCCAAGGAGCAGGTGGCCTACATGCTACAGAAGATTCTGCATATTCCTGACGCGAATATGCTACCCCAGCTGGATGCTACGGACGGACTGGCTGCAGCGATGTGCCACTATTATCAATCCTCCGGAACACAATCCGACGGGCCCAGATACAAGAGCTGGAAAGAGTATGTCGAACAGAACAGGACAAAAATACGAAAGTGATGGAGTAGTAAATAAAAATGGGAATAAACCGGTATCGTTTTTTTTTTAAATCATGATCATTTTTTTATCTTTGCGATATGAAACAGCTGATTTCACATATAGAATTCCTCCTGCATACGCACAATTGCGTGATTGTTCCTTCATTGGGAGGATTTGTCGTGAATACAACACCAGCCCGCAGAGATGGAATTTCTGCCTTCACCCCGCCGGAATCCGAACTGGTGTTTAACCGCGAGCTCTCCCACAACGACGGACTATTGGTGGAGTCATACATGCGAACCGACAATATCTCATTCGAGAACGCCACGAAGAAGATAAACGATGCCGTCCGGCAAATCATGAATCAGCTGAGAACGGAAAGGTTTGTCGATCTGGGCGATCTGGGAAGTTTCCGGATGGTAGACGATCTCAGATTTGTATATCAGTCCAATCCTTTTGTCCGGCCTGAATACTTTGGACTTTCCCGTGCTTCCTTGCAACCCATTATCCAGTTACAAACGGCAGACCGCAGGAACAGTGAGGATGGCAGCAGGAAGTCGGTGGTGAGGAAAACAGGCATCGTCGCGGCTGTTGCAGCTGTAGTTACAGCCATCATGCTTCTCTTCCCGGTTCAGGACAGTCCGCTTCGGCACCAGACAGCCCAGCTCATCGCCATCTCTTCACCTTCTCTTCATCTCACCAAGGAAGTAAAGGCGTCTAAGGAGGTCACCACATCCAACAAAAGTGAGGAGGTTGGCAGAGAGAGTGTTGCGGTTGCTGCTCAACAGGAAGAGAGACGGCTGGATGAGAGAATATCCGTACCCGAAGGACCCAGGTTCTATATCGTAACGGGGGTCTATGAAGTTCCCGAGATCGCAGACAACATGATCAACCTGCTCAAATCGGAAGGCTATTCAGATGCCTCGTTTTTCAAACGGCCCAATCGTACCACCGTTTATGCCGCCTCATTTTCCACCCGCGAGGAGGCAGATCAACACCTGAAACAGCTCAAACAAAATTTTCCGAATCACCAGGACGCGTGGATATTGAAAAAGTGATCACCAATGGTGATCACTCTTGAATGTAGATTCCATCCCTGGGCAACAATCTTTTCAAATTGGCCACATTGTATACTGTAACTGCTTGTGTTACGGAGGTGTACTCCATATATTCGGGGATACTCATGTTGTAGAGATCGCGGTTTGTATGCCAGATCTCCCTATAGTTGAAGTTGTAACCCAACGGATCGGTATTGTCGAAGGCAATTGTTGGAACACCGTTTCTGGCAAAATAGGCGTGATCGCTTCCGTAGGCGTTGGCCGGTACAGGACGGGGAGGTTCCTTGCTTTTCACAACCTTAAAGGGGATCTGCGGACAATAATCGGCCAATCCTTCGGTACATTTCACAATATCGTCATACATGTTTTCTGGCACGGTAAGTCCCGATGCCGCAGTAGGACCTCCGTCGCGGTTAAAGTAATTGGAGATCCTTGGCAACTTGTCAAGGTTATTCTCCACCCAGAATTTTGAACCCAACAGTCCAAACTCTTCACCGGCCCAGAAGCAGAACAGTATCGTCCTGTCGGGACGATTTCCACCGGCTGCCATGATCATCCGGGCCATCTCCAGGTTGGGAGCCACACCGGTACCGCAATCTACCGCACCGGTAGAGACGTCATAGGAGTCGAGATGACAACCGCTCATCACATATTCATCCGGATATTTCGTCCCCCTGATCTTGCCTATCACATTATGGTACTTCACCGGTCCCGGCCTGAAATGGTTGCGGATATCAAACTCCAGCAAGATATATTCTCTTCTCTCAACTTTCTTGCGGATCAGGTCGTACTGGTCTTCATTCAGTTTGATGTCGGGAACGGCAGGCAGGTTATCAAACGACAGCTTATAGAGATTTTTCCGGTCGTACATGGCCACCAGTGGAACCGGGGCTGACTGGATTATCCCGAGAATTCCTGCCTCTACCATCTCTTTATAGAAGAGAGCCGGCTCCTCAACCCGTTCAGAACTGCTCTTCGCCGCCTCGTTACGGGCAATGATGACACTTCGCAACGAATCGCCGCTTTCAGAGTGATCGATCGGAAAACCTGTACTTTTTCCTTCAATCAGCACCCAGGCACCTTTCAGTTTTCCTTTCATCCGTTCAAACTCTTGCCGGGTCTTGGGTTCGATAACCACATGTCCGCGCTGAACGCCCTTGGTTCCTGTCGTATAGCTGGGAGTGACAAAGTCGAGCGACATGGATGTTTCAGCGTACATCTTCCCGAACCAGGGTCCGCGGTTAAATCCCACGGGCAGTTCTCCAACCTCCTGGATCTCAACCTCCAGCCCCCACTCCTTCAGCTTGCTGGCCACCCAATATGTGGCATTCTCGTATGCATCCGAGCCAATGGGTCGTCCACCGATGCGATTGGTTAGAACATCCAGGTGCAGCATGGTCTGGTTATCTGTTTTACCGATCTCCATGATCTTTTTACTCACCTTGTTTTGAGCAACTGCCGGTAAAGATGCTGCCAGCAGAATGAAGAAAAAGAGTTTTCTGATACTGTTCATTCGAAATCTGTTTTTGAGTCCGCTCTGAAAACCTCTTTTTTTCAAATTGCTGAAAAAAGCGATTTCGCCGGACAGTTTTGATTGTTCTTGTTGAAAATAAATTTGTTTACAATAATATGCATATTGAAACATAAATTAGTCATATATCGGGACGTTTTTTGCCCCGAAAGTGCTCTTTGACATGTTCGCGTCGTGTAATTTGCTATCCTGACGAAGTTTATCCACAACGAGCGGGAGTAAGCCCATAGCTTGTGCTTGGCAAGTGTCCTGTAACGGCTCTTGTCATCCGGGTAATGGTAGCCAAGCTGGAAGATGGTCGCCTCGACATTGTTCCTGAGGCAGGATTCCCCCGGGGGGATATCCTTTAGTTTCCGTCGCAACCCGGCAACCCTGAGGTTTTCCTCGTCGAAGTAGCGGTATTTCCTTTCACCGGTCTTGATACTCCATTTCCTTTTCGTCTTGTCTCCCCGGGGTTTTACCGGGTACGATTGTACTAGTTCCCCCGTCTTGTTATCTTTGACTATCAGGTTGCTATCGTCATGTTCATCCAGGCGGATGTCATATCTCGGCATCGCTCCCTGAATGGCGGTGATCACCATGTCGATGCCGCTTTCATCGCTTTGGCAGTACTCCCGGTTCTCGGCACTGTTGTAAGCCCCGTCGGCATGCACCTTCTCGATCTCGCCGGTTGTTACTTCCCGTGTCTGTTCCAGGGCTTGCTGAAAGAAACCGTTGTCCGGGGCTGAAACCTCCTTTACCCGCGTGTCGGTTACCAGGTTCAACGCCGCCTCTTGCCCATCCCCCGCCTGATCGCATGTCTCGGTGATGTTCACCGAGTACCCCTTGACCTTGTTGCCGTCCTTGTCGCGGTAGTGGCAGTCGGTGTCGTGGGGCGACTGGATGGACTTGGCGCTCACCTTTTCCTTCTCGAGCGGGAGGACGACCTTTTCCCGGCTGACGGTGTATTGCTGCTCGAAGACCGCTTTAAGGGTCCCGTACTGTCCATAGTCATGCTTCTTGAAGAGGTTGATAAACAGGTACATTAGTTTGCCCAACTCCAAGAAACGGGCGTCCACCTCCTCCTTCGTGCTGCGGTAGACCACCTTGTTTCCCGTTTCGCCCCGGATGCTCTCGATAAGGGAGAACATCTCTTTGGAAAGGCTTCTTTTGAAGATATGCTCCTCTCTTTCAGCGATGAACAGGCGAAGGGTCTCGTGGATCAACTCGTACCGGGAGTACCAGGCGATGTTGCTGCCGACCAGCTTGCTGTCCATGCGCACCCGCTTGCCTTCCACGTTGAACTCGAGGGCCTGGTCGCGGGTGATTCGCGACTGGCACTCCTTGAACAGGTCCACGCCGTGTTCCTTCTCGTGTTCAACCAGGTTACGGCGGAAAAGGTAATAACGTGAGTTCGGGATAACATATTATCCCCAAATGGTTAATTGACTTGACTTTTCCACTTCAAATTTGATTGAAGGCTTTTTGGGAAAGAAACAATATGCCACCAATGCAGCAATTATGTTCATGATGAAATTATGTGTGGAACGATGCCTTGAATGTTCTATCTGGCAGATATTCTTCAGTTCATCATTGATGGACTCAATTACAGATCTTTTGCGTAAGAGAATCTTGTCGCGGAATGACATCAGGGAATTTTTCATATTTGAGCGTATACCGGTCACTAAATGAACTCCCTGGTCAAACAGCATCTCGAAGAGCTTTGTGCTGATGTAACCCTTGTCTGCATATAGTTTACCGAAAAGATCTTTGGTAAGAACATTGATTACGTCAGGGTTTCTATCGTCGACATTGCCTTTTGTGAGAGAGAAATTCAGCAATTCACCCTTTTCATTACAGACCAGATGAAGCTTGAATCCAAAAAACCAGCCCATCGTACTTTTCCCTCTTTGTGCCAAATCCCTGAATACTTTATTCGAGTGGATACGCTTGTTATGACATACTTTGATTGGAGTGCTATCCACATATGTAATGCCTGTGCATTCACCAAATCCAAAGAGTTTGAGCAACAGCATGAAAGGTACAATCACCCTGGGTTGCAACTCGACAAAACGGTTGTAGGAAACGGCATTTGGAAAATAGCTCTTCATGTGCTTGCAAATATAAAACAGGTAATAATTCTTGAAATTATGAAAGGTTCCACAGTGGAAGCAGACCATCACGGCAATAATCTCGCTCTGAGACATTTGCGTTTTCCTGTTTCTCCTTTTCGTTATGTCACCTGCTTGAAGTTGGTGATTCCGGATTTCATTCTCATATTCTGCACAAAAATCGTCGGCAATACAAAATATTTCAATAACTTTGTCTGTTGTGATCATAGGGTTGATGTTTGTTATTTGTTTGATTAACAGCTATAAATATACAAATAATCTCCCTATATCACAACTTTTTTTATGATTTTCTTATCCCGAACTCACGTTAATAGGTGGACGGGACCGGCTCGGCGTCCTCGAGGGACATGAGTCCCAGCGCGCTTCGAGTCAAAAGGTTGTACCCGCATTCGGAAAAAAGCTGCCTGTCGCTCCATCCCTGGCCCTCCTTCAGGATCATCATCCCGACCAGTACGCGTATCGAAGCGTTGGGCGCGCCGTTACCCTCGGAATAGAGCACGCTGAATATATTCTCGTCAACGCGCATCACGACCTCTTTGCGAAACAGGTTATGCCAGGAGCCATCTTTCAGGTATTCCTTCTTCTTGGAGCCCCTGAAGTACTCCGTTGGCGATGAAAACAGGTCTAATTGACTATGGGAATCTGATTTCTTAAACATGTTGTAACGAGTTTAAATACACCGCTAAGATAATGAATAATAATTACATACGCGAATATTTCAAGGAGATTTTTCAGGGTGAAAATCACCCGGTGAATAAAAGGTTATGAACAGGAAAAATTATAAACTAAAATTATCCCTCCGACTTTTCGGAGCGGACTCAAAGGATTAAATAACCAGAAAGAAACAGGGATCAATCAGGGTCTTCTCTCCCTCTACCAAGCGATCTCGGATGCCTATCTACACATCGAAGAGCCCGATTCTTCACGGCATTACCTCCATAAAAAGAGTGAATTAGAGAAAGAACTAAACGCCACCAATGCCAATGCCCTGGATAAAGCGGTCACTGCACTGCTGGATGAGCATCACGTGCAAACCACCTTCAGATTTAGGGTAACCCTATTCTATATCGCCATTAGTGCTGCCGCTTTTATCTTGTTGACCCTACTTCTCTGGTACTCTTGGAGAAAACGGAATAAAAAAATTATTGCCGAAAAGGAGAGCGAAGTGGCAGAACTGGAAGGGAAATTGAGCGATGCGGCAAAAGAGGTAATTGCTTTAGCCAAAAAGAACGATGATGCATTTCTTGTCCGCTTCAACGAGCTCTACCCCCATTTTACCCGCGATATTTACACGCGCCATCCGAACCTTACCAATTCGGAATATTCGTTTTGCGTGTTAATTTACCTTCATTTCACCTCAAAAGAAATCGCTCAGATTCTCACCGTGGAGCACCGCTCTGTTCAAACCCGGAAGAACCGTCTTCGCAAAAGGCTGGGAATACCTTCCAAAACAGATCTGTATCAATACCTGAAAATGCTGGACGATACCACCGGATAGCTTGTGATCAGGATTCTTCCGCCATATTATGAAATACATTTTGAACATCCTCGTCCTCTTCAAACTTCTCGAGTAATTTCTCTATTTGTGCTCGTTCTTCGTCGTTCAATTCCTTGGTGTCGTGTGGAATGCGTTCAAACTCGGCCGAATGGATCTCGAAGTCGTTCTCCTCGAGGTAGGTTTGTATCTCGGAGTAGGATTTGAAGTCACCATAAAGGAGGATATCTTCTTCCTCTTCCACTACTTCATCTACTCCAAAGTCGATCAGTTCCAGCTCCAACTCATCAAGGGCCATTCCTTCCTTCGGGGCTATTTTAAAGACGCACTTGTGTTCGAATAAGAATTCCAGGCTGCCGGTTGTTCCCAGCGAACCGCCGTGCTTATTGAAATAGCTGCGTACATTAGCCACGGTGCGCGTGGTATTATCGGTTGCCGTTTCCACCACGATCGCGATGCCATAAGGCCCGTATCCTTCATATACCACTTCTTTATAATCGGAGTGATCCTTGTCGGTCGCCTTTTTGATGGCCCGCTCCACGTTGTCTTTCGGCATATTCTCTTTCTTCGCCTGCTGTATCAATACGCGTAAACGCGGGTTGGTGTCAGCATCGGGGCCACCCTCACGGACAGCAATAGTGATCTGTTTTCCTAATTTCGTGAATACGCGGGCCATATTGCCCCAGCGTTTCATCTTGGTTGCTTTGCGGTATTCAAATGCTCTTCCCATGTTTATCCGTTTTACCCTGACACTTTCGTGGAAAGTACCAGGGCGATAAGTTATTGTTTAATCGTTGCCAAGGGGTTACCTTAGTTGTGCTTCCAATTCTTTTTCCAGGTTTTGCTGGATCTTCTTCATTGCCTTGTCGATCTGATTGTCGGTAAGCGTTTTCTCCTCGTCTTGCAACAGGAAATTCACCGCGTAGGACTTCTTGCCTTCCGGCAGGTTTTTGCCTTCGTACACGTCGAACAGCGATACTTCTCTCAGCAGCTTCTTCTCCGATTCGAAGGCTATCTGGCGGATCCGCGAGAAGGGGATCTGCCGGTCGACCAGCAGTGCCAGGTCCCTGCTCACGGCAGGGAATTTAGAGATTTCGGAGAAACGTACCGGCTGCTTCTCGGTTTCTTTCATCAGCCGGTCCCAGTTCAGTTCAGCATAGAAAACATCGGTTTCGATATCGAACGATTTCCGGATTCCCGGGGAGACGATGCCAAAGCTCCCGACAGGGTGTTTCCGTGTGCGGATGCTTATCCCCGTGGATAGAATATCGTTTTCGATCGATTCGAAAACCAACCGATTTTCGTTTATTCCCAACCTCTTCAGGATATTCTCCACGTGCGCTTTCAGTTCGTACACCGAGCTTTGCTCTTCCGCGGCCGCCCAGTTTTTATGGGTACGTTTTCCGCATATCCACAAGCCAATATGGAACTCCTCCGAGTACTCGGCCAGTATATTGTCTTCTTTCTTCCGTTCCCGATCGTAGAAGTAGCAGTTCCCGAATTCATAAAAGCGAAGGTCGAGATGCTTCCGGTTGCGGTTGTAGGCAATGCTCTCGAGTCCCCCGAAGAGGAGTGTCTGGCGCATGACACCCAGATCGTTGCTCAACGGGTTTACTAATGATACGCTGTTTTTGGCCGGGTAGGTCGCGCGCGATTCGTAGTAACTCTTTTTGGTCAGCGAGTTGTTCATGATCTCGTGGAACCCGTTCGCGGTGAGTTGTTCCGATACAAGCGTTTGCAGTTTCTGTTTGCGGTCGGTCGGGGTCTGGTATGACAGGTTTGCCTTTAGCGAATCGCTGATCTCCACGTTATTGTACCCGTAGATACGCAGGATGTCCTCGATCACGTCCACGTCGCGGGTGACGTCTATCCGGTAGGTGGGAACACGCAACTGGAGTTCGTTCTCCGTTTCGCTTTCGATCTCGACCTCCAGGCTATGAAGGATGCTCTTCACGCTCGCGGGGGGATCTCTTTACCGATTAGCGATGTTATCTTTTGGTAGGAGAGCGTCACCCGCGGCCGCTCGATGGGCGTGGGATAGATATCCCGTATGGCTCCCGCGATGGTTCCGCCGGCCATTTCTTTGATCAGCATGGCGGCTCGTTTCAGCACGTGGACCGTGTTGTTAGGGTCGGCTCCTCGCTCGAAGCGGAACGACGAGTCGGTGTTCAGCCCGTGTCGCCGGGCGGTCTTTCGTACCCACGTGGGGTTAAAGTAGGCCGATTCCAGGAACACGTCCCGGGTTTGTTCCGTGACTCCCGAGTGCAGCCCGCCGAACACCCCCGCGATGCACATCCCCTCTTCGGAGTTGCAGATCATCAGGTCGTTCTCGTCGAGTTCACGTTCCTGCTCGTCGAGCGTGATGAATTTTGTTTTCGCCGGCAGGGTACGAATCACTACCTCATCGCCGGTGATGTATGCCGCGTCGAACGCGTGGAGGGGGTGTCCCGTTTCGTGAAGCACGAAATTGGTGATATCCACCACGTTGTTGATGGGGCGCAGCCCGATGGTCGTCAGGTAGTTTTTTAGCCAACCGGGGCTCTCTTTCACCGTCACCCCGCGGATGGTCAGCCCCGAGTAGCGGGGACAGGCGGTGCTGTTTTCCACGATCACCTCGATACCTCCGTTGTCGGTATCGACCGCGAACGCCTCTACCGACGGCTTCTTCAGCTCGCACGGCTTTCCGGCCTGCTTCAGGTAGGCCGCCAAGTCGCGTGCCACGCCAAAATGCGAAGCGGCGTCCACCCGGTTGGGCGTGATGTCGATCTCCAGCAGGTGATCGCTCTGCACGTTGTAGTATTCTTTGGCGGGAGTGCCCACTACCGCATCGTCGGGGAGCACGATAATGCCGTCGTGCGATGTGCTGATGCCGATCTCGTCTTCGGCGCAAATCATGCCCCTGGACTCTTCGCCCCGTATCTTGGAGCGTTTGATGGTGAACTCTTTCTCGTCTATATACAGCTTTGTACCGATGGTGGCTACCACCACTTTTTGGCCGGCAGCCACGTTGGGTGCACCGCACACGATGTCGAGCGGGGCTTCGCCGTTACCGATATCCACGGTGGTCAGGTGCAGGTGGTCGGAATTGGGGTGCGCCGTGCAGGTAAGCACCTCGCCGATCACCAGTCCTTCCAGCCCTCCCTTTATGGATTGAATCTCTTCCACCCCTTCGGCTTCCAGCCCGATGTCCGTGAGGGCATCGGCAGTCTCTCGCGGGGAAAGGTCGAATTGCAGGTACTCTTTGAGCCAGTTGTACGAAATATTCATACGATTGTTTTTATCTTTAAGATTCCGGATTCCGGATTTCAAATTTCAGATTCAAGATTTCAGATTCAAGGACCAAGATGTTTTAATCTTGTCTTCACGAGTCCTTGTCTCTCATGCTCGTTTCACGCGATTGTTTTATCTGATCGTTTTATAAACATACCAGGTCAATATGGGACATAACCCCATACAAACCAATAAAAATCTGGAATCCGGTTCTTTTTTGAAATAGGTTTCAAAATTACAAAAAAAACCAATACCCTCCCTCAAATCTCCATAGAATCCCTTGAGGATTGCTTCTCGATTCGATCACCTTCCCTGTTATGGTCTCCCCGACCACCCTGTATTCAAATCTATTGGTTATAGAGTAGAGCATGGTTTTCAGTTCGCCGGTTTTGGTATCTCGCGCCAAATTAATTGCTAATTGATGAACGTGTATCAGTGATGCCAGGCAATAATTAGTTGGATGCCTTTACCGGCAAAGCGGGATCCAGTACCCATTTGGGAAGGAATGCCGAATTCGCTCGGGTTCCAGTACCCGATCGTGTAGAAGGTCACGTTGTTTCGTTGATGTTGCCAGTTTAGAAAATTATAAAAACGCTGGTTCCCCCAGTCGTAATACACCATCGCGCTGAGGTTATCGGCCATCGAGAGCGGGTAGGAGAGGTTCAGCCCCGAGAAGTTGAGTGATTGGTTGAAGTCGATCCCTCTCTCGCCGTATGAATAGAAGAACTGTTCAAAGGTGAGGCCAAGGCCGTTCCCGATCCCGAACGTGTAATCCGTTCCCAATGTTGCCATCTGTTGGTTGGTAAGTTCGCCCATGTCGCCGTTCAGGTGCGTCCACGAGCTTTCGAACCAGAGTCCCACGGTCGCGTCGAGCCGCACATCAAGCCCGAAACGGTTTTCCGCGATCTTTTCAAGGCCGTACGCGCTTGCATCCGCTTCGCGGAAATGATAGGAGAGCGCTCCTTCTCCTTTTGGGATCGGTATCTGCACCCTGCCGCCTATTTCGGGGAACGAACTGGATGAAGGGAGTATTTCCCACCCTTTGTTCTTATCGTTGCCGTAGAGGGACCACAACCACAAGGTGGTATTATTGGGGAAGTAGTACCGGAACAGTCCTCCCCAGACTCCATCGGTGAGCTGTAGCGGGTCACGCGGGTCCATGCTGTCGAACCACATCAGCGGGCGGAACATTTGGGCCGAGCCGAAATTAATTTTTTGCAGGCCAAGCCTTACTTCCGCTCTTGTGGATGCATAACGTGCCCATGCCCTGTACGGTTTTATTGTAGCGTCGGTTGAGGTATTGTCGAACGAGCGGATCCCTATATCGCCGAAGAGGTTGACGGATGCTTCGAGGTCTATTAATTGATTGTTTTCAAGCGGTTGAGTGAGATTGATCTGTGGAATGTAACGCCCTCCCAGCCACCCTTTCGTGGGGGTATCGGGAGTAACCTGTCCCCATCCGGATAGCTGCCCGCTGTATCGAAATTGGATAGGATCTCTTGCCGGCCTGTTTCCCCTGTTTACCACGCTGTCTCGGTCTGTCTCACGTTCTGGTTGATCTTCCGTAACGTCTTTTCCCGGATGCACCACGCTGTCTCTTTCCGCCTCATATTCTGTTTGATTTCCTGGGAATTTCGTGGAATTGTTGCTTCCTTGTGCAGCTAACAAGGATACATAGAAAGCAAATAGTAGGAGTATATAAGTCTTGTTCATTGTTTACAATTTCAGGTTTCAGATTTCAGATTTCAGATCCCACTGAAGCCCTATCCGTCAAAAAACTATTCCGTCGGGTTTTCTTCTCCTTTTCTTTCCGTGATGCCGTACAATAAGAGCCTTGAGACGGTGTGCGTTAATTCTCGCGTAGTCCCGAAAAAATTCATCGTTTCATCGTTGAGGACAAAAGATTGTATGGCGTCGGCATACAGCATGAAAACCGGGAAATTGAGCTCTTTTATGATCAGTCCGTTTTGTTGCATTTCAATAAACCAGCTTTTCGTGAGATCGATGCTTCTCTGTTTCCATACGTTTAAATGTTCCTTAAGCGCGTCGTCGGGATATTTATACAGATCTGCCAGAAAATCCATTTCGAGGCCCATGGCACTTTCCAACTTTAATTCAAATGTTCTCCTGATTTTTTCTTCAGCCGTTATTTCTGATTGCATCATTTCCCGATATTTTTCCATTGCATTGGAAAAATAATTGTCTACAACGGCTTTAACCAGTTCTATTTTGTTAGGAAAATACTTGTAAAATGTCATTTTACTCGCGTTGGCTTCCTCACAAATATCTTCAATCGTCACTCTTCGTACGCCAAACTTGTAAAAGAGTTTTTTTGCCGCCTCAAAAATATCGTTTTGCTTTTTCGTCATATGTTTATAATTTCAGATTCCAGATTTCAGATTCCAGATTTCAGATTTCAGATTCCAGATTTTATTTATATTTTGTTCCTTGAAACTCAGAAGCCTTTAAATATTTGATAAATCCGGACAGGGATTGAGATATCTTTAATGCTTCCTGATATAGCTTATCAAATTCTTCTTGACAAATATATCCTATATCTAACGCTCTGTATAGTTGACTACGAACTTCTCCGCAAGAACCTTTTGATATAAAGAGAAACTGAACAAATTCCTTATTGCCGTTACGTTCAAATCCCTCTGCAATATTATCCATAATTGATCCGACAGATCCTCTCATTTGATCTCGTAACCGAAAGTCTTTCAAAAAGAGCTCTTTCTCTAATATCAGGTATATATTCTTCGAAAAAGAACGAGCCATTTTCCATACTTCTAAATCTTCGAAACGTTCTATCTTCGACATAATCTTAAATCTTAAATTTTGAATCTTGAATCTTAAATCCTATTGTTTCAAACTTGCTTTCGAGAAAACATGTTCCGGTATTCGTGTGTCGAATTCAATCTTCGTGATCATCCATTCTGTTCCCTTACCATCCTTGAGCATATCCTTGTATACCATCTTCATGGGATACCACCGGTCATTGACCCGTTGCACGTCGCCCAGGCTTACCTGTTTGAGGAGCTGCCCGCTTTTCGCGTAGAGCTCTTGTTTCAACGGGACGAGCCGCTCGATATCGACCCATAGCTTTTGAACATCGTAGGCCGCGTCGGCCACTTTGGATTTCAGCTGCAGGACATGACACGCGCGCCCCTCTATGGTCTCTTCGCCGGCAAGTGAAGCGGTGTACATATCGGAAAGCTTTCGATCCTCCATCATATCCTCGTAGGACAGATCGGAACCCATCACCGATTGCCGCAGCATATGTCCCGAGATCATGATCGTGCGGTCGGTCGAAGGTGAATAAAGCCACATCTCTTTGTCCAGCTTCAACATCTTCGTCCCTTTTTCGCGCGCGGGCGAGAGGTATTCCGTGAACGATTTTTCATTTCCGACGGTATAACTTTTTGAAGTCATCGTGCGGCTGCTTCGCCTCCCGTGTACCGTCATGCTCGATTCCACGATCCGGCTGTCGGCAGAGAGGTTCCTGTCCACGTCCCTGATAATCTGTTCCGCGTCTTGCGCGAAAACAGAACTTGTAAAAACAGTAATAAGTAATAATACAGTTAGCTTTTTCATAATTTTATAATTTCAGATTTCAGATTCCAGATTTCAGATTACCGTAATTTTGAATCTTGAATTTTGAATCTTGAATAGTTTAATCCAGTTCCTTAAACAACATGGCCGTGTTACGCTTGTAAACGGCTGTCCCGGCCAGTGCCGATCCGACAAGCATGGAGATAACACCCGGGATAAATCCTATATAATAGAGTTGGGGCGTCACTTCCGATCGAATGACGGGGGTGATCATCATGTTCACGTTTTCCATCATCGCGCTGTAGTCGATGCCATGCTTCTGCAGGTAGAGCGAGAGGGCAACTCCCGCGGCAGTCCCGACCGCGGACCCGATCACACCTATCAGCATTGATTCGCTCAACAGGGTGCGATAGATATGCTTTTTTTCTTCCCCCAAAGCCAGGCGTACGCCAAACTCGTTATAACGTCTTATCCCTCCTAACACGCCCGTGTTCCAAAGAACGATGGAGAGCGCGACCACCAGTAGAATCACCATGATAACCAATATCGCGTCCATCATCGCGATGGTTTGGTTCATGAAATTTTGATCCACCAATTGAAGCATCACCGGCGCGAACTCGTCTGTTTCATCGGTGTACCGTTCATTGAACGCCGACTTTATCCGCTCCGTCTCCTCCTGGTCGTACGTGTTACCGGGAAGATAGCCGAACAGTTCACTCGTCGCGTTCTCCATATCCAATAGCAGCCGCGCGTCCGAGATATCCAATATAACGGCTCCCCTATCGAGCTGTGCCATGCCGAAGCGTGCAATTCCCGCCACGGTATAGTTGGCAAAACTCATCGCCCCATGCATCGTGGAACCGAAAAAAGTAATCCTGTCCCCGGGAAGAACCTCGTGTGTTTCTGCAAAATCGATGCTGATGATGATCTCGTTCGGTTGTCGGATAATGTTGCCGGATACCAGCGCGGTTCTCAAACCGATGCGCTCTATCTCGCCATTATTGCCCGACAGGAAATCGTAGGCCGTTCCCGATACCGGCCCTTGCGCTCTGGTCTCGCCGTCCTGATCGGGAATATCGAGGAGGCCACCGAAAAAGATACGGGGAACCCACTCCACGCCGGGAAAATCAGCCGTTAGCTGTTCCACGAGCATATCCGCGTCTAACAGTGCCAGATCGTTGGGTTTTTGTCCCTGGTTGTCGCTGTACGCCCGCGTCATTACTTTCAGGTGGCCGGTTTGAAAGTTCGCGGTAGCTTGAATCATGTTCGACATCATGCCGCTTATCAGCCCGTAAGCAAAGATGATGGCAAAAACACCGATGGCCACGACAATAACGGGCAGCAGGCTCCTGCTTTTATCCCGGATGATTCCTTTCCATAAAAATGCAAACATAATTTTACAAATTCAAAATTTAAAATTTAAAATTCAAGATTCGACTACGTCGATTTTGGCTCCGCCGAACGTTGTTTCAATTCATCCATTCATAAATTATGAATCTTGAATCTGAAATCTTGAATGATCTCAGGTGATTCTTCCTTTTAATGCTTCTACCACGTTGCTTTTGGCTATTTTACGGGTGGGGAGCCAGCTTATCAGCATCGACATGAATATGATGATCGCGATGCTGGTCAGGATTGTCCCGGGGTCGTATACGGGTCGCATGGTTTCACGCATGCCCAGGCCAATCTCGGTGTAACTTTCCGGCAGCGTGATTCCTGTTTGTCCGTACCAGTATAAAAGGGGTGTTCCCCAGAGAACACCCACCAGTATGCCCAGCAGGCTGTAGGTAGTGCCTTCCAGCGTGAATAGTCTTGTCACCTGCTTGGGTGTCATTCCGAGGGAGATATAGGTTCCTATCTCCTTTTGGCGTCGGAAGATGGAGAGCGTCTGGGTATCGAATACCGCCAACAAAGCGATGGCCAGCAGGATGGTGAAGATGATGAGCGACTCCACGCGGCTGTGTTGCGCCATGAGGTAGAGGTCCTCCAGCAGGAAATCCGAATCTTTATAGTGCCACCCGTTCACGTCCTGTTCAAGGGGACAGTCGGCCGATCTTACCAGGTAGGTTGCTTCGTCCTGCATTCCGGTCATTTCACGGAGCTTATCAAGGGCGATCCACACCTGCCCTTCGTCCACGGTGGCGATGCTCGAGTTGAATATGGACGCGATCACGATCTCCCGTGCATCAAAAGCCCCGTTCTTGTCCCGCCATCGTATAAGCAGGCGGTCTCCCTCGTCCGCGTTCAGCGTTCGGGCCATTCTCGCGCCGATTACCGCGTTAAGGGCATCGTCGTCCGCGTGTAAATAGCGTGAAGGAATCTCCAGCAGTTGTTGCGACGGGTCGATGCCCTTTAACTGGATATTCTGCATGTTTCCCGATTCGTACGCGACCGCCTGTATCACGAGGATGGGAGTGAGCGATTTATCGGCAAGACAGGGAGCGAACGCGTCCGGGGGCATGCCGTGCGCGTCCTGTAATGTAAACACGTCATACCGGTCGTAGTTCTCGTGCCAGAATTGTCCCGCTCCCGTTTCCCAGTCGCGGGTGTCCACGATCGCGTCGTTCACCCACCCGTCTATCAATCCGTTGAACGCGGTCATCAGAACGAAAGTGAAAGAGAGGACAGCCACGTTTAACCATGTACGCCTGCCCGCGCCCAGGATGTTTTTTATTGCTGTTTTAAATAGTAACATAATTCCAAATTCCAAATTTAAGATTCCAGATTTTATGTTCAATTTTGAATGTTGAACGTTGAATCTTGAATTATCTCGTCTTTTTCCACTTTTCCGTCTTCCAGATAAACAATTCGTCGAAGGTACTGCATCACTTTCTCGTCGTGCGTGGCGAAAACGAAGGTCGTGTTTAGCTCTTCGTTCAGTTGCCGCATTGTTTGAAGGATGGTATGCGAGTTTTTTGCATCGAGGTTTGCCGAAGGCTCGTCGGCCAGGACAACGTCGGGACGCTTCACCATCGCGCGGGCAATGGCTACCCGCTGGCTCTCCCCTCCCGATAGCTGTGCCGGGCGCGATGCCGCTTTATCCGTTAATCCCACCCACTCGAGGGCGTTCATTACCGCCTTGTAGCGCTCTCCGGCCGATCTCTTCTGGAGCAGCAGGGGAAACTCCACGTTCTCGTACACCGTGTGAACCGGCAGCAGGTTGTAGCTCTGGAAAATAAACCCGATGCTTTTGTTGCGCAACGCGGCCGACTCTTTGGCGGTGAGTGACGAAACGGAGTGTTCCAGAACGATCGCTTCCCCCTCTGTGGGCGTGTCAAGCGAGCCGATGATGTTCAGCAGGGTGGTTTTACCCGATCCGCTGGGCCCGACCAGCCCGAGGAACTCCCCACGTTCGATGGTCAGGTTAATCCCGTTCAGTGCCGTGAAATGGCCGTCTCCCACGGGAAACTGTTTCACGAGACCGGTCAATCGAATGATTTTTTCTTTTTCGCTCATCGTTTTGAATCTTTTGTTTTGTATACTATTCGGATGCAAATATACGAAAATATTATATTATGACAAAAATAGTATACTTTTTTTGAAAAATACTTAAAAATCTCATTTGAAATTCCCAACTCAAGTTAATAGTTTTCAAAGCGGAATTTCTCTTTTTTTTCGAGAGATACCGTTTTATTTTCTTTTCATCTTCACTGTTTCTTGCACGTTTAACGTGTTGATTTACTTTTTATGGTGGCATTTTTATATATATTAACATTATCACTCTTCCAAGGCATGGCAATTCCTTGTCATAAACCCTTTTACGACACGAAAGATGGCGATGGACGATTAAGTGAAAATCCGTCATCCGGTCATCGTTGTCGTTATTCGCTGCTCAAAATCACGCCACCCCGCTTTTCGGTAATACTCCTTAGGCATTTTTACCGTGACCTGCCTGCCGGATTTCACCACTTTTCCCGGCACTCGGATAAACCATTCTCGGAAGGTAGAGTGCTCTTGACGCCAAACCCAAAAGTCGCCCCGGTATCGCATGAGCACCGATAAACTGTAGGCAAATGACGAAAGTTGCCAAAGAATATCGTTTACCCAAAAATCATGCGTGATGGTTTTTCCCGCACAAAGCGAGTTTTTGGTTTGCTCGATCCAATTCTCACTCTCTGATCGGGATCCATAAAGGGTATGGAGCTGCAAGGCATCCAATCCTTTCAGGTTCGAGCAATAGCAAAAGTACTCATACTCGGGTACAAATTGTTTTTCGCCAAAATAATCGACTTCAACCATTTGCTTTATGATGCGCACGGCATAAAACATGCGGGGATTCCTCCAACCGCTACATTGATGTGTAAACTGACAGGTCGCCGTCCGTGGGCCAATCGGCTGCCAAGTCTGCCCGGCAAGTAAATCTTTCAGGTTTTTCAGCTTTACTTTCACCAAATATTCATGTTTACCGTCTTCTAACAAATTAAATAATCCACCATTGAAAAAACCGCTGTCGGCCCTGAAAAACACCTTCTCCACCTTTTGGGGAAGAGCGGCCAAGGTTTCTTTGACAAACTCACAAACTCCGTTTGAGGTGTAAGCTGAACCCGGGCGGAGCCATGAATTGACAAGCAGTTTCATCTCCGTGACAAAACATAAGATGGGGTGATAGCTTTTCGAACCCTTCTTATGCGAGTTATAACCCACCTCAGCCCCTTGTTGGTTGCCGTAAACGGTAAATGTGCTTGAGTCGCAATCAAGTGTCAAGCGGCTTAAACCGCAACGGGAAACTTGCATGCCTGTAAAACCCAACAACAGCTCGTGAAGCGAACGGGCGCCCCTTTCACCCAAACCTGTCAAATGGCGGCGGATGGTGTCCTGGTCAATGTTCTTGGGTAACTTCAACAAGCGGGCAACCAAGGCGTCAAAGGTGAAGTTTTCAATCCGCTTCAAACGGTGAACACCGCACAACGATGCCAACAGGATACTTGAGAGTATTTGGGCTGTGCTGAAACGGCTTGCATTGTGGCGGATGGTTGGAAAAAGATGTTCCAGCTTGCCATAAATACCGCAATGGTTGATAAAATCAGAGGTTACGCTTAACCCTGAATATGATGTTAATTGTTCTGAACTGAACTTTTTCTTTACTGAACAGGCAGTAAATGAGATTTTTTTACTATTTTTGTATTGCATGTGTCAGGTGAGTGTTATTTTTTATTTAACACCTTAAAGATAAATACTTTATCTGATACATGCAACTTTTATTTGAGACTTTTAGGAAATAATTTTATTGATCGTTATTCGCCGGTGCATATCGGTTTAGGCGTGAATCCTGCCAGCCAATTTGGATTTTTATATTTCGGGTTATCCCCTATTTTAGTTAAATGATTATCCGCAGTTATTCCTAAAGAATTTAACGGGAAAAAGTTATAAATAAGTTTCAAAAACACTTGCACAATTCACTGATATTCATTATATTTACATCGCTAACGATATAAAGATTCAAACTATGAATATCCTGGATTTTGCTATAAATTACCCCGATGAGGAATCCTGTCGGAAAAAATTCAAAGAACAAAGAGACCAAATGGGAGTAACCTGTCGTCATTGTAATTGTAAAGAACATTATTGGCTGGAAAACAAGCAGGCCTATGAATGCAAGCGTTGTCGCGCACGCCAAACCTTGCGTTCAGGCACCGTCATGCAGCACTCCAACCTGCCTTACCGTTACTGGTTCGTGGCCATGCACCTGCTCACGGCGACCAAGGGCTCCTTTTCCGCGGCGGAGCTGCAGCGCCAGCTGGGGCACAAGCGTTACCAGCCCATATGGGAAATGGTCAATAAACTGCGTGACGTGATGGGCAAACGCGATGATGAGTACACCCTCGAGGGAGCCATCGAGTTGGACGACGCCTTCTTTTCCACCGAAATATCCCTTGAAGAGAGGGACAAACCGTTGAAGCGCGGCCGCGGGAGCCAAAAAAAGACCAAAGTGCTGGTAATGGCTGAAAGCAAAACGGTTGAAAACCCCAAGCCGGGTAAGAAACCCAAGAAGGTTAGATACCTGAAAATGAAAGTGATCAGTGACTTGAAGTCCGGTACAATTACAAGGAATGTCAAAGAGCACGTTGAAAGCACGGCGGATCTGACCACCGATGACTCAACATCTTACACTAAATTGAAAGAGCATGTTCATTCACATACGGCATCTGTTATTCCACACCAGGATCTTTCCAAGGTGCTGCCCTGGGTGCATACCGCGATCAGCAATGCCAAACGACAGCTCCTGGGCGTGTATTACAAGATAAAACCAGAATACTTGCAATATTACCTCAACCAGTTCTGTTATAAATTCAACAGGCGTTACTTCGGGGAAAACCAGTTTGAAAGACTGTTGATAGCCGCTGTAACGTATGCTCCTGATTTCAAGTCAAGAATTTACAATAGGAACTATTGCGGATAATCATTTTTAGTTATTTTCGCGTATCATCCCGATGATGCCCTTCAAGAGCATCTTAAATTGTATTAGATGGATCCCTACCAATTAGCGTTCGATATTGCCCTTAACACCGATCGGAGTTTATTTGTCACCGGAAAAGCGGGAACCGGGAAAACCACCTTCCTGCATCGGCTGAAAGAAGCTTCCCGGAAACAGATGGCCGTGGTCGCGCCGACAGGGGTAGCTGCCATTAACGCGGGAGGAACCACGATCCATTCTTTTTTCCAGTTGCCGTTCACGCCTTTCATTCCCACGCCGGAAGGACGAAAGAACCTGGTCGCCAAGTCACGGATGAGGAGTTCCCGCCGACGGGTGCTGCAAGAATTGGAACTGCTGGTGATTGACGAGATAAGCATGGTTCGTGCCGACTTACTGGACGCGATGGATGCAACCCTCCGCCATTTCCGGTACAGGAACAACGAGCTTTTTGGGGGGGTACAGGTCATCTTTATCGGCGATATGTTCCAGCTTGCGCCGGTAGCAAAAGAAGAAGAATGGCGTTTATTGTCGCGCTATTATCAAAGTCCCTATTTTTTTCATAGCCAGGCCGTCATACAAGATCCGCCTTTTTATATAGAGTTTGAAAAGATTTACCGCCAGACAAACAGCTCTTTTATCCGTGTATTAAACGAGATTCGCGATAATAGCCTTACCGATGAGAGTTTCCGGTTGCTCGAAAAACGATACAACCCGCTGTTTACGCCCCCGGAAGAGGAAGACTATATCATCCTTACCACCCATAACAATAAAGCCGACCGCATCAATGCCGAAGAGCTGGATAAACTGGAAGGAGAAACCTACACGTTCGAAGCCGGGATCGGAGGAGACTATCCCGAAAGGAACTATCCCACGGAGCCGGTCCTGGAATTGAAGGTGGGCGCCAGGGTGATGTTCCTGAGGAACGATACCGAAACGCCCCGTCGCTTTTACAATGGAAAAATAGGCGTCGTCGATGCTATTGATGACGACCGTATCGTGGTGCGTTGTAAGGAGGACGAGTATATCGAAGTAGAGCGTGCGACATGGGAAAACATCGGTTACACGGTCGATACCGAGACAAAGCAGGTAGAGGAGAACGTGCTGGGAAAGTTCTCTCAATACCCGTTGCGGTTAGCGTGGGCGATCACCATTCACAAGAGCCAGGGCCTTACCTTCGACAAAGCGGTGATAGACGCCGGAATGGCTTTCGCGCCGGGACAGGTATACGTGGCACTGAGCCGGTGCCGCTCGCTGGAAGGGATAGTACTCCTGAGCAAGATCCGTCCGGAGAGTATCTCCACGGATTACCAGGTGATTGACCACGAAAAAAACCGGCAGCCGATAACCGCGATTGAACAGCAATTGGCGGATGCCCGTGGGGTATACCGTTTACGGTTATTGGAGTCGGTTTTTGATTTCACCGGGATTGCCCGGCAATGCAAGCGCATGCTATCCGAGATGGATGCAATCCGGGCGTCGTTCAATGAAGAAACGTTGACTCACCTGCGTGATATTCACGGGCAATTGCAGGCAGTAGATGAGGTGGCAGTAAAGTTCCGGGTGCAATTGCGCTCCATCTTTCATCAGGAACCTATTAAAGAGGAGTATCTGCAGGAACGATTGCATGCCGCGCATGATTTTTTCTCGGAAAAGATCGACCGGTTAATAAAAACCTTACGGCAATCACCCGCAAAAACCGATAGCCGGAATCATGCCGCTGAATACAACGAAGCGATTCAGGATATTTTTTCTGATTTGGCATTAAAGAAGCACATGCTGGGCAACATGAAATCAGACGCGAGCATCGAAGCATACTTCGAGGAACGAAACGGTTTCGTGCTTCCTTCTTTCCACGTGAACGCCTACACGAAATCATCCACTGCACGGGCCGACCTATCGCATCCCGGGTTATACCGCCTGCTGGTGGAGGAGCGCGATCGAATCTGCGAACCCCGGGATCTGCCTATCTATATCGTGGCGGGCAGTAAGACGTTGTACGAGATGGCAGAGTACCTGCCTCAAAACGAAAAAGAATTATTGCAGATCAGCGGCTTCGGGGCTGTCAAAGTGGAAAAATACGGACAGGCGTTTTTGTCGATTATCCGCTCCTATTGCGAAGAACGGGACCTGCCGTCTCGTTTATTGGAAAAGAAAGCGTCCAAAAGGAAATCGAAAGAGAAGAAACAGAAGGGCGACAGCCAACGGATCAGCCTGGAACTGCACCGTGCCGGAAAAAATATCGAGGAGATTGCCGAAGAACGGAACCTGGCCGTTTCTACCATCGGCACGCATCTGGCGAAATACGTGGAAAAAGGAGAACTGGATGTAACCGATTTTGTTTCCCGGGACAGGCTTCAGCTCGCTGAAGAGAAACTTCGGGCACGTTCTCCCGACGAATCCATGTATTACGCGTTGCAGTTCGATTTCTCGAATACCGAGATCATGATGATCCTCGCGTATCATCGAAACCGCTCTTTATCTATTACATAACTTGCTTGTATGGGTTACAAACGTTAAATTCACGGCATGCGCGATTCACTCGTTATCTCTCTTGTTCAGCATCCCTCTTTTGGTTATATGCTACAGCCACTCTTTGCTTCGTTTTGCCCGGAAACGGAGGTATACTCCATTACCGAAATGGCTCGTGCCGATTCTCCCACATTTCAAACGTTGACAGAAGAAGAACAAGAGATCGTGAAACTGGCCGAGCGTTATTCCGGTAAAAATTTAATGAGAGCTTACTCGAACGAGGATAACGAGGTTGAATTCCTGAGAAAGGTTACCGCGTCTACCATTGAAACCTATATCCGGCCATTTATCGAGAAAAAGCAAGGGAGACTGATTGAAATTATGCAGGCGACCGGAACGCCGCTTTTTTCACGAGAAAAAACCAGAATTCGTGATTTCAGGACAAACCAAAAATTAGAAGTCTTGAGGGAACCGTCAACGATGGTTTTTCATTTTCGAAATAAGGAGACATTCACATACCATGTGGAAGTTCAGAATGGAGCCTCCAGCGTGAACCTTCACGACCGGTTTTTTGCACCGCTCGTGTCTAATCCGGCTGTAGCGGTTATCGGCAAGCAACTGCACCATTTCGTGGATATCGATGAAAAAAAACTCAGGCCCTTTTTCAAGAAAAAAAATATTGAAGTTCCCCCGCGTAGCGTGCCCGAGTATATACGTGGTTTCGTGGTGCAGTGTATGAAAAACTACACGGTTAAGAGCGAGGGAATTCCTGTTTTCGAACAAAAACACCGTCCGGTCGCCGTGTTAATGCTCGAACCGGATTTTGATTTACGCCCGGTCCTCACCCTGTATTTTCACTACGGAGAACGCCGTTTCGCTATCGACAAACCTTACAAGAAAGAGGTTGAGGTGCTGGAAGAGGGCGGTGAATTCAGAATTGGCTGGTTTTACCGGAACGAAGCGTGGGAGAGAGAACAAGTCCGACTGCTGACCGAAGGGGGATTGTCGTTATCCCGGACGAGGCAGTTTATCGTGTCCGGCAGCGAAAGAGAACAAGAACCGGACTCGATCGCGTTGATCGAGTGGATCAATCAACACGGTGAATTGTTGAAAAGCTTTGATTTGGGTTCTATATGAAATACTGTGGGTAGTCAAATTTGAGTTTGCCACAGGTAAAGTAAATCATGTTAATAAAATTCCGGGAGTTTCTATAACCCCTTGCTCTTTTTTTAGCCAATTGAATTTTTGAGTTTATTCCTTCGAGTATGCCATTTGAGATTTTACTCTTTATATATCTCACAATGCCTCTCCAGTGGGCTTTAATGGTATTTACCAATCGGATAAAAGGTTGTATTTTAGATTCCATGGCAAAGTCACACCAAAAGGCCAAATAGCTTTCTGCTTCTTCCGTGTCCTTTATCTGCCAAAAGTCCTCAAACATTTCTTTAAGCCAATATCCCTGCCCTAGCTTTGGATACATCTCGAGTAGTATATCCTTCTCTGTTTGTAGTTTGTCGCTCAATTTCTTTTTCAGAAAAGTATACTTATGTCCTTTCAGCAGCTCATTTCCTGTTCGTTCTAATTTACGGAGTTCATCCATCGCCTTATTGACCTCTTTTACCACGTGAAACTTATCAAATGTTATTTGACTCTCTGGAAGATACGCTGTGCAACCCGCGATAAAAGAGGGTGACATATCTATACAAACATCTTCGATTTGAGTGGTATCTACATGTTTGCTTTCTAAATACTTTACGCTCTCTTCGATACAATCAGAACCTTTGCCCTGACAGGCGTAAAGTACACGCCGTTCGTTCAAATCGACCAAATGTGTGATGTAGTTATGCCCCTTCTTCTGTGAAGTTTCATCAAAACCGATTTGAGTTAAGTTTTCAGGGATATCTTTTTTATGTGCACGTTCTACCCAATAATTGAAAATTCCCCAGATACGTTGTGCGTAAACCTTTAACGTGGAAGCAACGCTGCTTACAGGCATTTCTTTCTCTATCAGCAACATAGAGAACGCTTCAAACAATAAAGTGAAACCACTTCCTTTTCGTGCCCAAGGTACACTTTGAACCTCCGTCTTGCCGTCAGATTGTTTTACCCGGGGTATGCGCGCATGCAAATAGCAGCGATACTGGAAAAAATTCAGATGTTGCCATGTATGATCGCTACTGTCATAAGCTGTATAATAAGCTCCGTCGGGCATTAAAAACTTTGAGCCTCGCTCAAAGTCTATGTGGATATCCAACTGTGATATGCTTGGATCAATATCTATTTTGGTAATGATCCACGGTTTTTCCAAACCTAATGCTAAAGTGAAAAGTGCTATTGAATTCATTCCACAAAGTTAATTCAATTTTAATTTACCCATACAATATCATATAGAACCTTGATTTGAAACAGGCATCATGTAAACAGCTATATTACACGGGTGAAATAAACGTGCAACTTGATGTTGACGAAGGATTTGACTGGTTTGATATCAACTGCATGGTTCGTTTTGGGGATGTGGAGATTCCCTTTATTAATTTCCGGGAGCACGTGTTGCAGCACATAAGAGAGTACGTACTCCCCGATGGCCGGGTGGCCGTTCTCCCTTCGGTGTGGTTCTCACGGTTTGGGGACATGTTCCGGTACGGTGAAATTTCGAGGAAGGCCATCCGTCTCCAAAGCTATCATTTTCGGGTAAAACAACTGGCGGTAAACGGTTCTTTCTCCGAAAAAAAGTTCGAGAGAGATGAGAGGGTAACCCATGAAGAGCCCGCGATTCCGGCTATTTTGAATGCTACACTAAGGCCTTATCAGGTAGATGGTTTCCGCTGGTTAGCCTACTTACAGCAAAACGGGTTCGGAGGGTGCCTTGCCGACGATATGGGATTGGGAAAGACCTTGCAAACCATCGCGCTGCTGTTGCATACCTATTCCGGGTTTCGCGAGGGGGAGGAGTCGTTGTCACGCGCGGGGGAGCCCTCCCGAACTGATCTGCCTGCTATGGGCACGTCCCTTACGCGGAAGGGCCAAAAAAAGAGGGACCCGCGTCAACTTTCGCTTTTCGACGATTTGGTGGAAGAGCAAGCGGGCGATGGACAGTTAACGGCCCTTGTAAATAATGAGCTGCCTCCCACGCTTATCGTGATGCCTACTTCGTTGATTCATAATTGGATCAACGAGTTTCAGAAATTCGCTCCCCGCTTTGAACTCTATGTCCACACGGGAGCACAACGCCTTCGTTCCAACGACTTTGAGAAAGCGACAGAAGGGGTTCAAATCATCTTGACAACGTACGGCATTGTCCGGCAAGATATCGATTTCTTGAGTCACTACCCGTTCCATTACCTGATCCTGGATGAAAGCCAGTATATTAAAAATCAAGCATCCCAAATTTTTAGTCGCGTGAAGCAGTTGCGTTCAACCTATAAACTCGCGTTGACCGGAACCCCCGTGGAGAATTCTCTTTCCGACTTATGGTCCCAGATGGATTTCTTAAACGAAGGTATACTGGGTAAACATAGCGAGTTCAAGGCGCGGTATCGAGAGGCAGACGTGATCAATAACGATACGGAACAACAAAAGCTACTGAAAATCATCGACCCCTTTATTCTTCGTCGTACCAAAGAGGAGGTGGCACCGGAGCTTCCCCCGTTGATACAAGAGAGCGTGTACTGTGAAATGGATGAAGAGCAAGAGATGGTTTACATCGAAGAGAAGAGCAAGATTCGTAAGGCGCTGCTGGAACGAACAGGGGAAGACGAACGGGGGCTTGCCGCGGTCGTGTTGACCGGGCTCACCCGATTGCGGCAACTCGCGAACCATCCTGCCCTGTCGATCGTCGATTACCAGGGAGGGGCTGCCAAGCTTGACCAAATTGTCGATGCCGCTTTCATCGCTTTGGCAGTACTCCCGGTTCTCGGCACTGTTGTAAGCCCCGTCGGCATGCACCTTCTCGATCTCGCCGGTTATTACTTCCCGTGTCTGTTCCAGGGCTTGCTGAAAGAAACCGTTGTCCGGGGCTGAAACCTCCTTTACCCGCGTGTCGGTGATCAGGTTCAACGCCGCCTCTTGACCGTCACGTTCCTGATCGCATGTCTCGGTGATGTTCACCGAGTACCCCTTGACCTTGTTGCCGTCCTTGTCGCGGTAGTGGCAGTCGGTGTCGTGGGGCGACTGGATGGACTTGGCGCTCACCTTTTCCTTCTCGAGCGGGAGGACGACCTTTTCCCGGCTGACGGTGTATTGCTGCTCGAAGACCGCTTTAAGGGTCCCGTACTGTCCATAGTCATGCTTCTTGAAGAGGTTGATAAACAGGTACATTAGTTTGCCCAACTCCAAGAAACGGGCGTCCACCTCCTCCTTCGTGCTGCGGTAGACCACCTTGTTTCCCGTTTCGCCCCGGATGCTCTCGATAAGGGAGAACATCTCTTTGGAAAGGCTTCTTTTGAAGATATGCTCCTCTCTTTCAGCGATGAACAGGCGAAGGGTCTCGTGGATCAACTCGTACCGGGAGTACCAGGCGATGTTGCTGCCGACCAGCTTGCTGTCCATGCGCACCCGCTTGCCTTCCACGTTGAACTCGAGGGCCTGGTCGCGGGTGATTCGCGACTGGCACTCCTTGAACAGGTCCACGCCGTGTTCCTTCTCGTGTTCAACCAGGTTACGGCGGAAAAGGTAATAGGTGGACGGGACCGGCTCGGCGTCCTCGAGGGACATGAGTCCCAGCGCGCTTCGAGTCAAAAGGTTGTACCCGCATTCGGAAAACAGCTGCCTGTCGCTCCATCCCTGGCCCTCCTTCAGGATCATCATCCCGACCAGTACGCGTATCGAAGCGTTGGGCGCGCCGTTACCCTCGGAATAGAGCACGCTGAATATATTCTCGTCAACGCGCATCACGACCTCTTTGCGAAACAGGTTATGCCAGGAGCCATCTTTCAGGTATTCCTTCTTCTTGGAGCCCCTGAAGTACTCCGTTGGCGATGAAAACAGGTCTAATTGACTATGGGAATCTGATTTCTTAAACATGTTGTAACGAGTTTAAATACACCGATAAGATATTGAATAATAATTACATACGCGAATATTTCAAGGAGATTTTTCAGGGTGAAAATCACCCGGTGAATAAAAGGTTATGAACAGAAAAAATTATAAACTAAAATTATCCCTCCGACTTTTCGGAGCGGACTCGTTTTTAAATTTTTGCAAAGATATTCATATTTGCCGGATATTTGCCATCCTCCCTTATCCCGTCAGATCGCAACATCCCCTATCTATTTAACTTTTCTTATGTTGTCTTTATCAATTATCAGTCGCCTGTTCAGAAAAAATCGCTACTTTTGAAAAAAAAAGCGTGGACGATGAACCCGAAGTTGACCCTACTCTTGCTTTTCCTAAGCGGACTGTTGACTCTTCCGGTAAAGGCACAAGAGAACCTGATACGGAAAGACAGTATAAAGCTCCCGTCACGAGAATCGCACGTCTCGACGACCGATTCTGCAGTCACCAGTGGAGTTTCTGTCACTATTCCCACCATACATCCGGTATTGGGAAAAGGGGGACTGCAATACAACCGCTTCAGCGACTTCTCGATCGCCCCATATCTGACACCCCGCACGCAGCGATCGAACATCCAGTTCCACGGTACCGGATCTGACGATATCAACAGCAAATCACGGACGGCAGTGGCAACCTACACCCCGGCTCCCAGAATAAGCCTCTATTCGGCAGCAACACTGGGATTGGTGGAGACACCCTTTTTCGGGAAGGCCAACTACTACATCCTGAATGGCGGCGTGAACTATCTGCTTTCCTCCAACCTGAACGCAGGAATATCGGGGATGTACAATTCAAACTTCAACCTCATTCCTTTCTGGAGTCTCTCCGCAGACCTGCAATACATGGCAGGCAGGAACCTGATGCTGGAAAGCAGTCTATCGTACATGCAGACAGCCAACAATCCGTTCAATCTGGACCAATCGGCCGTCCAGATCGATTTACACGGCCGATACAGATTGACCGACGACTGGTTCTTGAATGCCTATGGCGGATTTCCGGTTTCTCAGAAGAGCAACCTCCCCTCCCGCAACTTGATGCCGATGATGGACAATACACATTATGGCGGCACAGTTGAATACTGGTTTCAACCAACAATGGGTGCAGAGGCCGGATTGATCTGGGTGCGCGATATCTTTTCCGGCAAGATGCGTCCGCAACCGAAGCTGGAACTTAAGTTCCGCCCAGGGAAATAACCACCCCATTTTATCCCCTGTTTGTTACATTTCGTCGATTGAATCTAAACGTTTGTCTATTTCTTTTGTTAACAAGGGTGCATCAGCGTATTTTTGTTGCACTTTTGTATAGGGGGCAACTGTTTCAATGCCTGCTAACCAAAACAGTATTATTGCAATTTATATATGAAACATCCATGTTGAGAATTTAAAACATCCAAGGGAATGAAAATGGAAGATTTCCGTACATTTGCCGTACTCATTGAACGGAATAATTTATGGAATCACAAGTGTCATTCAACCAGGTCGTCTCCCGGGGATGCGGGATTGACGTCCACAAGAAGATGTTAGTGGCCACCATAAGTGGCGAAGGACTTAATACGGAAACCCGTGAATTCGGGACCGTGACGCGCTCTTTGACAGAATTGAAAGACTGGTTATTGGAAAACAGGGTAACCCACGTTGTAATGGAGAGTACGGGAGTCTACTGGAAGCCTGTCTATCATGTCCTCGAGCCCTCGGGATTGACGGTCTGGATAGTCAATGCCCGCCACGTGAAGAACGTCCCGGGGCATAAGACGGACAAGCAGGACAGCAGGTGGCTGTGCAAGTTATTGCTTGCCGGCTTGCTAAAACCCAGTTATATTCCCCCTCGTGAACAACGGGAGTTACGGGATTTGACGCGTTACCGGAGCAAACTGGTACAGGATATCTCCTCGAACAAGAACCGTATCATCCGCATCCTGGAAGACTGCAATGTGAAACTTTCGAGCGTGTTAAGCGATACCTCGGGAGTAACGGCAACCAGACTGATCGACAAGTTGTGTCAGGGGAAAGAAGTTACCATGGGCGATATTGAAGAGGTATACCACAAAAAGATAGAAGCCACCAAAGAGGAGCTTTTTGAAGCCTGTAACGGTTACATCACCGACCACCACATCTACCTGCTGGGCACTATCCGGGGGGACAACCACCACCTGGAGTCTCTCATACGGGATTTGGATGAAAAGATCAAACATGCCCTTGCCCCTTATGAGAATGCCCTGGAACGCCTGCGGGAGATCCCGGGATTGAACCGCAAGAGCGTGGAGGATCTTATCGCCGAGATCGGGCTGGATATGGATGTCTTCCCCAATGAGAATCATCTAAGCAGTTGGGTGGGCGTTTCACCGGGTAACAACGAGAGTGCCGGTAAAAAAAAAACGGACGCACCACCCACGGGAACAAGCAGGCCAAATCCATCCTGAGCCAATCGGCATGGGCGGCGTCGCGGACAAAAGGCACGTTCTACCACGCCCGGTACCATCGCCTGGCAGCCCGACGCGGCAAGAAAAGGGCCATTGTGGCCGTGGCCCACTCCATCCTCAAATCGGTGTATCATGTCTTGAAAGACGAGGTCCCTTACGATGAACTGGGAGCCGATTATTTGAACAGCCGGGTGGAAGCAAGGCGCAAAAGGTATCTGAAGGCAGAGCTGGAAAAGATGGGATATTGCGTCGAGCTTGTCCCGCATAATCCCGTCAGTCCTGCCGGAAGTTGAAAGTCTCCAACCCTGACATAAACGGGAAACAAGAGCCAAAGGTCGATTTTTACTGGCGCACGGCGCGACAAAGCGTCCAAGTCGAATATGAAACTGACCTCAACAGGTAAGCACCCAAGGTTGTTGCCCAAGAGCACGCATATGAAATTTTAAACCCTTCTTACCTGTTTGTCTTTCCGATAACCGGTGCATTTGTCCAAAAGATGAGTGCTGTCTTTTGTTTTGTCAAAACGAAGAAATATAATTTTTAAAATGAATTAAATCATTAATTAATAGATATTTATATATCGAACAATTTATATATGAAAAGATCTGTTTTTTTTATCGGTTTACTGCTTATCGGTTTCAATATTTTCGCTCAAAACAACGGAAGAATTACTGGAAAAATTGTCGAACAGGATACAAAGGAACCTGTTCCACAGGCTAATATTCGCATTTTACAACAGAAAGACAGTCTCTATGTCAACGGAGTAGCCAGTGGCCTGGAGGGCGATTTCGCCATTTCGGTCCCCTTTGGAAGCTATATTGTACAGATCACCTACGTGGGGCACCACGACTTGTTCCGCAATGTAACTGTAAACAATGCAAACCGGACGGCCAACTTAGGCACCGTTGAACTTGCAACGGACAACATCCTGCTTGACGCGGCAGTGGTCACAGCCAAAGCTGCCGAGATAGTTGTAAAGGGAGATACGGTAGAATATAATGCCGATTCGTATAAGGTGACCGAAAGTGCTGTTCTGGAAGAGCTGCTGAAAAAGATGCCGGGGGTTGAAGTTGATTCCGATGGTAAGATTACCGTGAACGGAAGGGAGATCAAGAAGATCATGGTGGATGGTGAGGAGTTCTTCAGCACCGATCCGAAAGTGGCATCGAAAAACCTCCCCGCCAAGATGGTTGAGAAACTGCAGGTGCTCGACCGGAAAACCGATATGGCGCGAATGACCGGCTTTGACGATGGTGAGGAAGAGACGATCATCAACCTGATGGTGAGACCCGGAATGAAAGAGGGTCTGTTCGGGAACGCTTTCCTTGGGTACGGTACAAAAGAGCGGTACGAAGGCAATGCGATGGTCAACTACATGAAAGATAAAAACCAGTATACAGCCATCGGCGGATTTAACAACACCAACAACGCCGGTTTTTCAGATCTGGCCTCCTCGATGTTCGGTGGCGGCGGTGGCGGAAGAAGAATGTTCTTTGGCGGTCAAAGCGGTATCACCACGTCGGGAAATGCAGGTTTCAACTTCAGTCAGCAGTTCACCCAAAAACTGAAACTTGGAGGAAATCTCCGTTATGGAAGTACAGACAACAATACGATCTCGAAGACACATACCCAGAACATCCTCAGCAGCGGGAACACCATCGAGGATGAGAGCAACTCGAACAACAACTACAGCCAGAATTTCAATATGGACATGAGGCTGGAGTGGACGCCAGACACGCTGACGAAGATCATTTTCAATCCGGAGGGATCGGTCTACAACAATCGTAGAACGGAGCTTAGCGACTTTCTGACGACCACCGAGAACATGGAGGATTCCATCAATTACGGGGACTCAAGGTATCATTCCGAAGGAGATGGAAAGAATCTCGCCGCCCGCCTGGATGTGAGCCGCACACTTGGCAAGCCTGGCCGTACAGTGAGTGTACAATTGCGGGGAGGAATCTCCGATTCGGAAAACAGGGGTACAAACCTCTCCAGTACATTCTACAACATTACCCAGCAAGATAGCCTGATCGATCAGCGGTTTGTCAATACCAGCGATTCCAGAAACTGGCAGACCTATCTCTCCTATGTTGAACCGCTGGGTAACAATTACGCCATCCAGTTTGCCTACCAGTACCGGCAAAACATATCGGAGTCGGACAAGGATACCCGCAAAAAGGATGAGGCAGGAAACTACACCATATTGGACGAACAGTACAGCAAGCGGCTGGAGAATAACTTCACCAATCAGGAGATCGAGCTCAATTTCCAGTCGGTCCGCCAACAGTACGACTATACGGTAGGGTTCTCCATTCAGCCGTCAAGCTCACAGAGCAAGACCTTTGTGGGTGAAAACATGATCAGCGATATCACTCGCGACGTGGTCAATTACGCCCCCACCGCACAGTTTAACTATAGATGGTCGCGCCAGCACAACTTGAGGCTCCGCTATTTCGGCAATACCGAACAGCCTTCGGTTACGCAACTCTCACCGGTTGTAGATGTTTCAAATCCGCTTAACATAACATACGGTAATCCCGATCTGAAGCCCTCTTTCACGCACAGGCTCAACCTGCGCTACCAGAACTTTATTCCCGAGAAGAACAGTTCAATGGGTTTCTTCGGTGATTTCCGATACCTGACCAACGATATCGTTTCATCCACCTTTACGGACAGGGAAACCGGACGCAGGGAGACTACCTACGAGAATGTTGCAGGCAACTGGAACGCCAACGGCCGTATGATGTTGAATGTGCCGCTGAAGAATATCCGATTCTCGATCTTCTCCATGACGTTTGCCAGCTACAACCATGCAAACGGATTCTCAAACCTGGAGAAAAACCTGAGCCGCAGGCTCAATTTGGGCGAAACGCTCGGATTGAACTACCGGTCGGACCTGATCGACTTCGGAATCCGTGGCAATATCAACCACAATAAGGTGAAGAACAGCCTGGAGGGGCAACGCGACCAGGAATATCTCAATTATGGTGGAAATGCCAATACCACCCTCTATCTCCCCTGGGATATCTCCATCGAGAGCGACATCAACTACAGCACCAATTCCGGTTACTCCGATGGTTTTACGCAGGATGAATGGTTGTGGAACGCCTCCATCCAGAAACAGCTCTTCAGTCAGAAGAACGGCACCATCCGCCTCAAGATATACGATATCCTGCAGCAGCGCAGCAATATCAGCAGATCGGTCACCTCCAACTATATTCGTGACACGACCACCAACACGTTGACGACATATTTCATGGTACATTTTGTCTACCGTTTCAATATCTTTAAAAATGGTGCAACGCAGGAAGACATGATGCCGATGCGCGGACCAGGAAATCCTCAGGGCAGAGGTTTCGGCCCCGGTTCCGGTCGTGGCCGAGGTCCCTCTGAATGATGAGAAAACAATTCATTCTAACATAAAAACCGAAAGAGATGGAAGATCGGATCAGGAATAATTCAACCAACACGTATGCCGTAGTTCTCGTACATATCTTGTTGTGGAGCATGATTGTGGTGGCCCCCTACTTTTTTATCGACCGGGTAAGGATTTTCAGGTGGGATCTCTTTATCCGCTCCACTCCCGACACATTGGGATTATTGCTGGTCTTCTATGTCAACTATTTCCTGCTGATAAAACAGTTTCTGTTCAAGGGAAAAACCAGGGAATTCATCATTTACAATCTGCTATTGATTATAGGAGCTGCAGTACTTATGCATTTTGGGAACGATCTGCTGAGGCTGATCGATCCCGTACGTGCCATGCGTCGCGGAAGCCGCCGTTTCAGGCCTTCGCCATGGCTTTTCGTTATCAGGAACCTCACCACACTGGCAACCATGATGGGGTTAAGCGTTGCCCTGAAAATGACATTCCGCTGGTTTGAAGTCGAGAGCGAACGGAAGGAGCTGGAAAAGGCAAAATCGGAAGCTGAACTGCAAAACATGAAAAATCAGATCAGTCCCCACTTTCTGCTGAACACCCTCAACAACATCTATGCCCTGGTAGTGTTCAACCCGTCCAAGGCGCAGCAGGCGATACTCGACTTGAGCAAACTGCTTCGCCACATTCTCTACGATAACGACAAGACGCTTGTACCATTACGTCAGGAGGTAGATTTTATCCGGAATTATGTCGACCTGATGCGGATCAGATTGGCCGATAACGTAAAACTGAATACCCGGCTCTCCATAAAAACGGCAAGCGATACGCCCATAGCTCCATTAATTTTTATATCTTTGATTGAAAATGCATTTAAGCATGGGATCAGCGGCAATAAACCTTCCTTCATCGACATCTCGCTGTCTGAGACTCCTGACGGGAAAGTTGAATTTGTCTCCCGAAACAGCTACTATCCAAAATCGGTAGCAGACAAGAGCGGAAGCGGGATCGGACTGGAACTGGTCAAAAAAAGGCTGGAGATGGCATACCCGGGAAGGTATAAATGGAATTCCGAAATAACCGACGACACCTATTCCACCACCTTGATCATCGACACAAAAGAGGGAGGCCGGGCTGCGATCCCCGACAACGGTGAGAAGTCTAAAGAGAAATAAATAACGATGAAACTGACTTGCTGGATAGTCGATGATGAACCGCTGGCGCTTGAACTGCTCGACTCCTACGTGCAGAAGACTCCGTTCTTAAAGTTGACCGGCAAGTTCTCCAGTGCCATACAGGCGATGAACAACATGAGCGGCGAACGCGTAGATGTGATCTTTCTCGATATCCAGATGCCCGAAGTGAGCGGCATGGAGTTTGCCCGTTTTATCGACAAGGATACGCGGATCATTTTCACAACCGCATTCAGCGAGTATGCCCTGGACGGATATAGGGTAAACGCCCTGGATTACCTGTTGAAACCTTTCTCCTACACCGAATTTCTAAGTGCCTCGAAAAGGGCGCTGGAGTGGTTTGAAATAAAAGCGGCTTCAGTTGAAAAAGGCGAAGCCGGAGTTACCGGAATCTTCGTCCGCTCGGACTACAAGCTGGTGCATGTCCTCTTCGATGAGATCCTGTTGATTGAGGGACTGAAGGATTATGTAAAGATTTATACCAACAAGGATCAGAGACCGATCCTGACGTTGATGAGCATGAAATCGATGGAGGACGAACTGCCTCAATCCCGTTTCATACGCGTGCACCGGTCGTTCATCGTACACCGCAACAAGATCGACCGGGTGGAGAAAAACCGAATCATCATCGGCAAGCACGAGATTCCCATCGGGGAGACCTACCGCAAATCATTCATGGAGGAGATCAACGGGAGATGATCCGTTCGTAGATGGCACAATTCTCTTCGTCAAAACAGACAAAGATCACCTCTTCCACCGATACGGCCGGAAAATGTTTCACTGCATCCACCGCAATTTCGGCCGCCCGCTCTTTTGGAAACCGATATACTCCTGTGCTGATGTTGGGAAAGGCTACCGTTTTTAAACCGCGCTCCTCGGCAAGTCTGAGCGAATTGAGATAACAATCCCTCAACAGACTCTCCTCGTTCCGGTTTCCACCGTACCAGACCGGACCCACCGTATGGATGACATACTTTGCCGGCAACCGGTATCCCCGCGTTATTTTGGCTTTACCGGTCTCGCAACCGTTCAGTTTCCGGCACTCCTCGAGCAATGCGGGACCTGCCGCCCGGTGAATGGCTCCGTCAACACCGCCTCCGCCCAATAGCGAATTGTTTGCAGCATTTACAATTGCATCTGTATCAAGCCGTGTAATATCGGCTTTTATCCAACTGATCTTCATATCTTGTCACCTTAAAACCATCTTTTTCTCCTGAAATAGACGATCATCACCACCACAATGAGCACCATTATTCCCCAGACAATGAAATAACCGTAATGCCAATGCAGTTCGGGAAGGTTATCGAAGTTCATCCCGTAAACACCCACAATAAAGGTGAGCGGGATAAAAATGACCGAGAAGATGGTGAGCAGGGTCATGGTATCGTTTAACTTTGTACTCATCGATGAGTGGTAGATGTTCAGGTCGTCATAGAGAACCTCGCGATAGTAGTCCAGCAGATCCACCGCCTGATTGATATTGTCCAGCAGCTCCTTGTAATGCCTCCTGTTCTCCTCCTGGATAAAGTCGGTATCGAGCTTCACCAGTCCCATCACCATCTCTTTTGCCGGTTTTATATCCACACGCAGATTACTGAGTTCACGCCTGAACTTGTCAATGATCCGAAGCATCTCCCTGTTGGTTTCCAATATCAGCCTCTCTTCCAGGGATTCCACTTTTTCGCCATATGCATCCAAGATGTAGATATAATTATCGATAACTACATCCATCAGGGTAAATGCCAGATAATCTGATCCGGAAATGCGGATCTTTGTTTTATGATTGCGGATCCTCTCCCTGACAGGATCAAACAGGTCGCCTTTCTCCTCCTGAAAAGAGATAAGCAGCCTGTTCATCACGACAAGGCTCAGGTTATTTACCGACACCGTCCTCTTATTCTCGCTGACTCTCATCATTTTCATTGAGACGAAGAATCCATTGTTGAATACCTCCACCTGGGGACGGGACGACGGATCCATCACGTCGGAGAGAATGTCGCCGGGGATGGCAAAGATTTCCGACAGATCACGGATGAGTTGACTGTTATGCAGCCCGTCAACGTTTATCCAGGTGATGGAGTCGGAGTTGAGATATCGCCTCAGCTCCTCCGTCTCTTTCACCTCGGTTTCGCGCACCGACTCCAGGTCGAAATCGATAACCCGGATACGGACAGCTTCCGCCTTTCTCTTCCCCCTGAACTTCAATTCATACGGGGAGAGACCGATATCTTCTCTCTTTTTGTGTGTAATGTAAGCCATAGTAAATGCCCACTTCCGGTTTTAAAGATTATTCGGGCTTCAGGCCCACGGCAAAGATAACCATTTCTCTGAAACAGTCGCGGGCTACGAAATATTTCGTAACCCGCAACAGAAAGAAGAGGTTTTAAGCGAATCGTATTACTCCTCGCCCAACAGGATCTTTACAATCAGGATGGCCGATTTCGCAACGGGGGAACCCGGTCCGAAAATGGCGGCAACTCCCGCTTTGTAGAGGAAATCGTAATCCTGGGCCGGTATTACACCCCCGGCGATTACAACAATGTCGGGACGGCCCAATTTGGCCAGCTCCTCAATAACCTGGGGAATCAGGGTCTTGTGACCGGCAGCCAGCGACGACACACCCAATACGTGAACGTCGTTCTCCACTGCCTGACGGGCAGCCTCGGCCGGTGTCTGGAACAGCGGCCCCATATCCACGTCGAAACCACAATCGGCATACCCCGTGGCCACCACCTTGGCACCACGATCGTGTCCGTCCTGTCCCATCTTCGCAATCATGATTCTCGGCTGACGGCCCTCTTTCTTAGCAAACTTTTCGGTCATTGCACGCGCTTCCTCGAGCGTGGCATCCGATTTAGATTCTGATGAATACACTCCTGAAATTGTTCTGATTACTGCATTATAACGTCCTACAACTTTTTCGCAGGCATCGGAAATTTCGCCAAGCGTGGCGCGAACCCGGGCTGCTTCGATCGACAGTTCCAACAGATTTCCCTCTTTTGTCTCCACACATCTGGTGATGGCATCAAGCGCCTTGCGTACCGCCTCATTGTCGCGGTTAGCCTTGAGTTGCTCCAGGCGGGCAATCTGCTGCTTGCGAACCTCGGTGTTATCCACTTCAAGAATATCAATAGGATCTTCTTTTTCGAGACGGCAGACATTTACACCGATGATCTTCTGAATTCCTGAATCGATGCGGGCCTGTGTACGTGCAGCAGCCTCTTCGATACGCATCTTCGGAACTCCCGTCTCGATGGCTTTTGCCATTCCGCCCAGTTTTTCAATCTCCTGAATAAGATTCCAGGCTTTGTCCACCAGCTCCTGCGTAAGCGATTCCACGTAATAGGAACCGGCCCATGGATCTACATGTCTGGTGATTTGCGTCTCTTCCTGAATGTAGATCTGCGTATTGCGCGCAATACGTGCAGAGAAGTCGGTCGGCAAGGCAATGGCTTCATCCAGTGCGTTGGTGTGCAACGACTGCGTATGACCCAGCGCAGCAGCCATCGCTTCAATACAGGTACGTCCCACATTGTTGAACGGATCCTGTTCGGTTAACGACCAGCCCGACGTCTGCGAGTGGGTTCTGAGTGCCATCGACTTCGGATTCTTTGCCCCCATGCTTTTTACGATCTTAGCCCAAAGCAGTCGCGCCGCCCGCATCTTGGCAATCTCCATGAAGTGATTCATGCCGATGGCCCAGAAGAAGGACAAACGGGGAGCAAAAGCATCGATATCGATACCGGCATTGATTCCGGCCCGCAGATATTCGATACCGTCGGCCAGGGTATAGGCCAGTTCGATATCGGCAGTGGCTCCCGCCTCCTGCATGTGGTATCCAGAAATGGAGATGGAGTTGAACTTCGGCATCTTCTGCGAGGTGAACTCAAAGATGTCGGCAATGATCTTCATTGAGAATTCGGGTGGATAGATGTAGGTATTCCGCACCATGAACTCCTTCAGGATGTCGTTCTGAATGGTTCCTGCCATCTCCTCAAGCTTGGCACCCTGCTCCTGGGCAGCCACGATATAGAAGGCCATGATTGGCAATACGGCTCCGTTCATGGTCATGGAGACAGACATCTTGTTGAGGGGAATACCGTCGAAGAGCACTTTCATGTCCTCAACCGAGCAGATCGAAACCCCTGCCTTTCCAACATCACCAACCACACGCTCGTTATCGGCATCGTATCCGCGGTGCGTGGGCAGGTCGAATGCCACCGACAATCCCTTCTGGCCAGAAGCCAGGTTACGGCGATAGAAGGCATTTGACTCTTCGGCAGTGGAAAATCCGGCATACTGGCGGATGGTCCACGGACGCATTACATACATGGTTGAGTAGGGTCCTCTCAGGAAAGGGGGCACACCGGCTGCATATCCCAGATGTTCCATTCCTTCAAGGTCTTCCTTCGTATATACAGGTTTCACCGGAATCTGCTCCGGCGTAAGCCAGTCGGCTTTTATCTCATTCTTTTCGGCCCACTCGGCAACATTTGTCGCTTCGAAGCCGGCAGATTTAATATCGATACTTTTGAAATCTGGTTTCATATTTTGTTTGTTTTGAGTCAGGACTTCCGAATCTGGAGTCAAGACTTACAGGTTTAATTTTTCTTTGCGTTAAATATAAGCGTACTGAATCGTCTATAGAAACGGTGAGATGAAATTTGCCGCTGAGAGCAGGAGATTGAACATCAACACCAGTTTTGCAGTGCGGGCAACCAGTGACGGGTCACCTTCGGTAGAAGCTTTCATCAGCCGGATGCTTGTTATGGCCGATGGAAAGGCAACCAACACCAGGAAAACCAGCGGGTGCAAAAGATGCAACGTCACGGCAATAGCTACCAGAAGATAGGCTGCCAGCAACATTGTCTGATAGTGAAGTTGTGCGCCCTCATCCTGAACCACATATGCGGTATCGGATGCATGAAGAAGGGCAGCCAACAACAACCCCGAAGGGGCACCTACCAGCAATACCGGCCAGACGAGCCGACCTGTCATGACATAAACAACGCCCCATCCGATAGACAATCCATAGCAGAGAAATAGCAACACTCCACTCAGACCGACATGCCTGAACTTTTGGTACAACATGCAACCGGCAGCATAAAGCGAAAGCGCGCCGATTATGGCAACCATGCCATTGGAACAGTACAATTCGGCAACAACACCGGTTCTATAGAGATAAAACAGGTAAGAGAAGACCACCAGCACTGTTGATCCGGAGATGGACCAGAGCCAGGGGGAATTAACTGTCAACCGGTGTCTGAGTGTGGACATGGCTATAGAAGTTTCCCGTTGAACGCCTTCAACGTCTCATATACGTTGCTGCGAACGTGAATGAAATGTTCAATTCCATGAGCTTTCAACTCATCCATACAAGCGGGAGCCCCTGCAACGACAAAGATCTCTTTTCCTCCTTTCAGCAGATCGAAAGCCTTGGGAGCATACTCCACATACTCATCATCGCTCGAACAGAGTACAACCACATCGGCACCGGCATTACGGGCAGCGGCAACACCCTCCTCCACAGTCGGGAAACCGTTGTTGTCGATAATCCGGTATCCGGCACACGCGAAGAAGTTGCTCGAGAATTGAGAACGGGCCAGACGCATCGCCAGGTTTCCGATAGTGAGCATAAAGACCTTAGGAGTCTTGCCACTTTTTTCGGTAGCCAGTCTGAGCGCATCGAACTGCTCCGACAATCTCCTTATCACCAATGGTTTGAGTTCGGTTTTATCTACGCTGCCACAACCGCATGAGTGATCTTTTGGATCAGTAATCTTCTCAGCCATGGTTTCCGTAAAGTTTGGATACTGGTTGGTGCCCAGCAGTATCTCTTTTCTGTTGGCAACTGCATTGAAACGGGCTTGCGACGAAGCTGCAACGGCATCCTGCACAAAACCGGCCTTGAGGGCTTCATAGAACCCTTTCTCCTCTGTCTCCAGGAAGAGTTTCCAGGCCTGTTCGGCGAGTGAAACCGTCAGCGTCTCGATGTAATATGAACCCGAAGCCGGATCGGTCACCTTATCGAAATGGGCCTCCTCTTTCAGCAACAGCTGCTGGTTTACGGCAATCCGTTCCGCAAACTCGGTAGGTGTCTCGAATGCTTCGTCGAAAGGACGTACCGTGAGCGAATCTACTGCACCGATAGTGGCAGACATAGCTTCGGTCTGTGTACGGAGCATGTTGACATACGGGTCGTAAAGCGACTGGTTAAAGCGCGATGTAGAGGCATGAATATTCATTTTGGCAGCGCAGCGGCAAGTACCGTCTTCCGCTGTATTGTCGCATGTGATATGGGGAGGGCATGGTGGATTGTATGCATTCACGATCTCGGCCCATAACCACCGTGCAGCACGGAACTTGGCAATCTCCATGAAATAGTTTGAGCCTACGCCAAACTCAAATTTAATTTTCTTTGCAGCCAGCGACGGGGCAACTCCCTTTTCGATAAGCGCACCCAACAGCTGATTTCCGTAGGAGAGGCTGAAACCCAGCTCCTGATAACTGTATGCACCGGCATCGTTCAGCAGGTTACCTGTTACGGAGAGACTTCTGTAACGGGGAAGCGGAGCCGTGATTTTAACCATTTCAACAGCATCGTCAATCCAGTTGGGCACATCCACCCCCTTCTTCAGTATCTTCCTGAAAGGATCATATTCGATGGAGCCGTAACAATTAAGGAGATCGAGGTTTTGTGATGTAAGGTAGGCTACTACCAGCCGTGCCAGTTCGTCGGTTTTGGAGATGCAGGTCCTGAAATTCAACTCCACCTTTTCTGGAGCAATACCGTTGAGAAGGAGTGCGAGGTTTTCTGCCGAAAGGTTATTCTTCGGAAGATGGAAACCAAGCGACGTAACCCCCTTTTCCAACAGCATCAGTGCTTTCTTGTTGGCCTCGGCATAGTCTTTCACGTCGATATCCTGACGTACATACCAGACATTCTCCTTTCTCGTGCTTCGTACATAAGGGAATTGTCCCGGCAGGTTTGTGACCTGTGCGAGTCCTTCGATATTTTCTGCCCTGTAGAAAGGATTCACATTAAAACCTTCGTTTGTTTTCCACACCAGTTTTTTTTGGAAGTCAGCCCCTTTCAGGTCTTTGGTAATGACTTCCATCCACTCTTCGGTGGAAACCGGAGGGAAATCTGTAAAAAGTTTTTCTTTCTGATTACTCATAATTTATTCATATTAAATATATTGGTTTTTCCAAATTTCAGATTTTTCAACTGTTGATATCGCTTAAATTCTTATCGTCAACAAGTTCGCAATCGAGTAGGTAGGGGGATTACTCCCCCGCCCTCTCACACCACCGTGCATGCTTTCGCACACGGCGGTTTCTTTTAATTGTTTAACCTGTCGTAATTTAATGTGAGGTTGTAAAGACCTGCTGCATCAAACCATTTGTTGTTGAGAGCCTGGTGGGCTTGTGGGCATCCTGACTTGCGCCAGTGTCCTTTACCGGAGAGGGCTAATATCCAGCTTTGCCAGCTTTCAACGCCCTGTCTTTCAAGAAAACGTTGCAAGGTAATGACCCTCTTGCACTGCTTTAATCTATAGCACCGAAGTTTCCTGCGTATCCATGAATCAAGATTCTTTAATACTCTTTTACATCGGGCGTAGCGAAAGTAGTTAAGCCAACCGCGCATCACGGGTACGAGTTCTGCAATTACTTGTTCGAACTTCACTCCCCTGTTTCGCTTGGTTATACTGCGTACTTTCTCCTTGAAGCGTTCAATGCTCTTCTCTGCTATGGTCAGGTTCCCATCCTTTTGGATGGTGTAGCCTAAGAATTTGGTTTGATTTACCTCGCAAACCTGACTTTTGTCTTTGTTGACAAGTAGTTTCAGTTTGCTTTCAATAAAGCCTGTTATCGATTCCATTACTCTCTCGCCTGCCGTTTGGCTGCGTACGTAGATGTTGCAATCGTCCGCATATCGAACAAATTTGTGTCCCCTGCGTTCTAACTCCTTGTCCAGTTCGTCTAAAACTATGTTGGATAAGAGTGGGGACAGGGGGCTCCCCTGGGGGGTGCCTTCGGTACGTTGACTTACAACGCCATCAACCAGTATTCCACTTTGAAGGTATTTGCGTATCAGTCTCAATAGCGTTTTATCGCCAATGGTCTCTGACAGCCGATACATTAACCGGTCATGATTGACGACATCGAAGAACGTTTTCAAGTCCATGTCTACAACGATATTTCTTCCTTCCTCCACATATTCGCTCCCTTTCTTTAACGCTTGATGGGCGCTCCGGTTGGGACGAAATCCGTAGCTGTTTTCGGAAAATTTCTGCTCGTAAATTGGACTTAGTACCTGTGCTATCGCCTGCTGGATGATCCTGTCGGTTACCGTGGGGATACCCAGTTTGCGTTTACCTCCGCCCGGCTTGGGTATTTCGACCTGCTTGACCCCTTGGGGTTGGTAAGTGCCGTTGTATAGTTTGTCCAGTAGACTTTTTCCATCTCCTGCGTACCATACGGCAAATCCTCCTACCGCCATTTGATCGATTCCCGCTACTCCTTTGTTCTGCCTTACCTGTTTGTAGGCTTGTTTGATATTGCTGTGACACAATATCGCTCCCATTAAATCCGGGGCTAAGGCTCGTCCCTGTTCGCCTGCTTCTTTTACTTGCAACGCCTTTGCTGACTGAGCTCCACGTACGGCTTCACTCTTGTCATAAGGGCGATCAACCTCCTGACCCGTTTCAGAAAACAGATCGTACTGGTAAGTTTTTGCTTGCTGTTGCGCCATAAAACAAATTTTGAACTGACTGCTCCTTAAATTAAAAGATTCAGACCTTCTTCCGTGCTGTTCCTGCTCCGGAATACTATGTCCTCTGCTGACTTCTTGTAAGACATGAACTTGCATCACTGCCCGTCCTGCACTGTTGGTGCATCCTACAAGATCTCTCGGGATAAGATATTAAACTTTCTCTGCGTTCTGCCTGATTTACTCCACTTGAGTTACGGTTGAATTTTGGGCGTTCCCAATCCATTGCTCGGTTGCCCTCTCTTGTGAGCCTTATATCAGGTTTCTGTGCGTCAGAACTTCAGATTTGCTGATGGCTTCTTTCAGATTTGCAGTTACCCGCAACACCCTTGCCAGTCGCTAATGTTTCCTATCAACTCGGCACATACAGGAACTTGCATCCTGTCAGCTTAATACCATGCCCGACATACAAATTACGCTTTTTTGCTTAGTTAAAAAAGCGTTTTACCCATTTGTTTTATAAGATGTCAACGGGAGATCGAGCCCCTTTCAGGCTGCTGCAGGGGGGCTAAATGGCTGAAGGTTTCGGAAGCAGTGTTCTTGGCTCAGAACGTTTTCAACTCCGACAACAGGCCGGCTATCTTTTCCACGACGGCTCGGGAATATCTTTTACCCTTTTCTGCTGTCGATTTTTTGGGATTACCGATTCCAGTATCGCTGGTAACCTGTTGCCAGTGACGGGGCATCCATCCCACTTTCTGGTTGATCGACTCCATCGGAAGTGGCGCAGGCTTACCATCGCCAGCCTGTTCCAGCTTCACCAGATCTGGTCGGTAATGGAGCAACACCGAGGTCTCCTGTTCTCCACCGTGCTCATCGACCCTCTCCTCAAAGTAGTCGCCAGTAGGCACGATCGTCCACCAGTCCACCGCAATGATGGTAAAACCGGGCTGTCGTTTTGCCAGATCACGGATATATGGCTTGAAGGTGTTGCCACCGTGTCCGTTCAGAATAACCAGTTTTGAGAACCCCTGAACCTGTAACGACTCCACCACATCACTCAGGATCGCTTTCTGTGTTTCACTGTTCGTGTGGATACAGAGCGGCAGATCCCACTGTCCCGGGTTTTGTGATCCAAAATAGACCGGTGGCAGGACAGCGCAAAGCACACCCGATCTTTCATAGGCAAGCGATGCGCTCTCCAGGGCGATATGGTGCGACAAAAAACAGTCGGTAAGGTAGGGCAGGTGGTAATTGTGCGGCTCACATGCGCCCCAGGGCAGTATCACCGCATCGTATCGCGTCTCTTTTACATCTTTCCAGTTGGCGGAGCTGATATCAATTGCATTCATAATCACTTGTTGATTTATTGTTCATCTCAATCAATAAAACGGCTAGATAATCTCGTCGCCTGGCGAGACCAGTCCATTCGATATGGAGTAGAAGGTCAACCCTGAAACAGTCTTGATACCGGTTTTTGCCATGATGTTTTTCCGGTGTGAAAGAACGGTATTCAGGCTGATGTTCAGTTTTTCCGCAATCTCCTTGTTTAACCGTCCCTGAACGATAAGTTTCAGCACCTCGATCTCCCGGTTAGTCAACTGCCTGTCTCCGGCCGGCGACTTGGAATCATCTGAAAATGTGTGGCTCAGGTGTTCGATATGACCCGAATCGAGCTCTCTCAGTTTGGGACGCAGCACTTTTTCCAGTAACCGGTTATGAATATGCAGCTCCCTCTCGAGGGCAGTAATGGAAAAGATCACTGCATAAGCCAGGTTCTGGTTATAGTTTCCGGAAATATGCCTGATTATGATGTTCTTCAGGTCATGCAGCAACTCGTTCGGGTAGTCGCCCGGCTGATCGAGACCCTGTTGAAGGTGGTCGGCAAGTTCCGACTTGAACTGGTAGAATATCTTGTGCAGCAGCTTCAACTCTTCATTCTCCCCGTTATTCATCGCGACAAAAGGGGTGAAGTGCTTCTCCAGGTTAGGTACGGATGCCTGCAGGTAATTCTCGACGGTACGTTTGAGGTAGTCCACAATGAGGGAGACATCAAATTTATCCAGATCCTTTCCCGGATCGTAGCTCTCGTCCATGTAGACATTCAGGATAGCCAGTATGAAGTCGGGATTCAACTCATTCTCCTGGCAGATTTTCTCGATTGTCTTCTCTCCCACCCCAAGCTTGATGCCGAACCTGTTCACGACCGGAATCAGCTCGCTGTGCTCGGTCAGCAGGTCAGATAGAATCACGTTCTTGTTAATGTCTGCCATTTCTACGGGAAGTTCCTTCAGCAACCGATCGGGGTTGATTCCGCCTCAGTTTTTTGAAAAAATGGATGATTGCATCAATGGGATTATGGTATATCATCCTTGGGCCTGAAAACCGCATGACCTCTTTAATTTTCAACCGCATCTCATTCTTGTAACAGTGGATGGAACATGCAGCGCAAGTAGGTTTATCTTCGCCGAAAGGACAGTTCTCAAGCCGCCTGCTCGCATAATCTCTAAGGTTGATGCACTCTTCGCACAACTGCGAAGCCTGATTGTGATTCGCCCTGCAATAGATAGCGATCATTCTGCTCACCACTTTTTTTTCGCTTTCGTTCATACCAAGTAAAAGAAGTCACGGTTTTTTTACAGTGCCGTAAAAGTAACCTTTTTATTCCTCTTCTCAAAATCGGGAGAACCAGAATTGAAAAAAAGTCCACTCACCCTTTTTCCGCGACAGGAGGCAACTTCACGGTCCGCATCTGTTTAAGTATCTGCGATTGCCGCCGCTTCATATATGAGGATGGATTTTTTGAGCTGTATTTCAACGGATTGGGCAGCGTTGCGGCGATCAGGGCCGACTGTGAAGCCGTAAGCTTGTCGGCTGTCGTATCGAAATGTTCCCGGGCTACCGCCTCAACGCCATAGATGCCGTCACCTGTCTCAATACAGTTCAGATAAACCGTCAAGATCCGTTCTTTCGACCAGAAGAGCTCGATCAGAACGGTGAAATAGGCCTCCAACCCCTTTCTCAGCCAAGACGACCTGGGCCAGAGGAAGAGATTTTTGGCCGTCTGCTGGCTGATGGTGCTTGCTCCACGGGGACGCTTACGGGTCTTGTTCTCCTTGAGTGCCTTTTTAATCTCAACCATGTCAAAACCGTTGTGATTGAAGAAACGCTGATCCTCCGAAGCAAGCACCGCACGCTTCATGTTGTCGGAGATCTGCGAGTAAGGGACCCACCTGTGGCTTACCTTCGGCTTTTCACCATCAACGAGCTGTTCCATCACCCTTATACCCATCAACGGGGTGAAATGGACTGGAAGAAACCGGTATCCCAATACCGACGCAATGCTCCACAGAACAAAATAGAGCACAATCTTACCAATAAACCGGGATATCTTTCTCATGATGCTACTTCACTACCTCAATTTGAACCTTACCCGCCACCTTCCGTCGGCAAAATCGTGGCTGATAATCTCAAAATGACCGATTTCCGACGTATTCTCTACGTGTGAACCGATACAGGCACAGACATCGTAGTCGCCCACCCTCACTATGCGCAATGTTTCCGACACATTTTCAGGCAGTTTAGACAGGTCGACAATTTCAGCCGCCTCTTTCATCGGCATGAACTCTTCCAAAACCGGAAGATGACGGCCAATCACTTCGTTAACTTTTGCTTCGATGGCCTTTACCTCTTCATCGGTAGGCGGATTGGGGAGCAAATAATCGGCTTTGCTCTTCTTGCGCTCGATATGTGTATTTTTTGAGCGTTCACAACCGAACATCCTCACCATGGTCTGGTTGAGAATATGCTCAGCTGTATGCATTGGCGGGTACTCCTGTTTGTTGTGTTCGTTGAGTTGAAATTCCATAACCTGTTTTGATATGCAAAGATAAGAAAAATCACCTCTCCTTTTTCTTTGTCATCAAATAATTCCCCTGGCTGTTCTTCTCGAGGTGATACCCCTCGTTCAACTCGATATGCCACCCCTCGCCGATGATTTCGGTCTCCCCGATCTCGATCGGTTCGGAGAGCACCACCCAGATATGGCCGGGAGAGAGCAGTGCCCCACCACCGTTCACGGTCAGTATTCCCCAGTTGTCGCTGATACGGAGTGTGGGATAAACCATCCCTTCATCAACGTCAAGGGCGATCGGATTGGTGAGGTCGAACGACATGTTCATCTTTTCCAGTTTGATCTCCAGACGGGCCCTTTCCATGAATTTTTCGCGCAACTCCTCCAACCGCAACCTCTGTTTTTCCTCTCTCAAAACCTCCTGATCGAGGATCTCCCTGCCGTGATACTCTTCGGCAAGCTGACTGATATAGGAGGGTAAGACGATTCGCATCTCCAACTCAAAAGCCTCCTCAAACAGATCTGTAAGATCGGTTGAGGAACTGATTCCCTTGTTCCAGTCGCTATTTTTCTGGTAGAGGAAGAAAGCATATACCGGAACCGTCTCATAGGCGAATGAGCGGACAAAAGAGGGGATCCTGGCATAATTTTCCAACCTTTCGATAAGATACTGCCGCAGTTGCAACTTGCTACGCCCACTCATCATCTGTCCCGTATAGGTAGCAAGCCCTTCGAGCAGCTCAAGCCTGTTTTCGGAGGTTTGCGAACCGCTGTATACCAGGTGCCTGTACCTCCTGAAGAGAAGCGCATTCCTCAAATGCTCCTCTGCCTGATAGAGCCTGCGGGCCTTCAGTGCTTTCTTGAGCGCTTCAATCTCGAGCCGGAGCAACACCCTGCCATCCTTCTCATCCAGGTGATGGTTGTCCGATACACGCATGTCGAATCCCAGTGATGGTTGTGCGCAGTGAAACAGCTCATGAGTAATGAGATCGAGCCGCGGATGCTTGTCGGAAGAGAGCGGCAGAACAACAGTCGCCCATGTTTTTCCGTTCCATTCGAGTGAGGTGTTGTGAAAACTGATCGTCTTGGGCAGAACCCCCGTATAGTAGCCGTCCGTTTCCACCAGCTGATTGCCGTTGTCCGGTTCATTTGCAAATACCGTACGGGTATGCTCATCGATCAACATGATGGGACCGTAAATATCCTTCTCCCATATCCTCACATTCTCACGCGTAGCCTGTCTTACCTGCCCGAAATAGTGCAGTATGCTATCCCTGTCGATCACGGGGTTTTGTCCTGCCGCCACAGGGATAAAGAGGGAGATCAAAACCACACAGACAATGCTCTTCATTCCTTTCAGTCATCTGATGGCGAAAGATACAAAAAAGATTCTCTTTTAGGGAGAAGCGGCTAAAATCTTTTCATTCTGCCCCTTAAAAATTGAAGATAAGGGTTATGAGGGAGGCTATTGCGAGCGGGCATCAATCTCCTTCACCACCAGTGAGGCTAGCGTCATACCGAAGATTGCAGGGAGGTACGACATTGTACCGTTAATTCGTGCTTTTTTTGTATCCCACTGGGAAACAGCCCTGTTCTCTCCTTCAAGAAATGATTTCTCTCCTCTGTTTTCACGCACCTCATTGCTATAGACGCAAAGTACCTTCTTCTCCAATCCGCCCAGTTTCTTTATCCTCGAACGGAGTGCAGCTCCCAACGGACAACCCTTCACTTTCCAGAACTCATCAACCCTGATTGCCGATGGGTCGATCTTCAATGCAGCTCCCATAGAGGAAAAGAGGGTTCCCGGCATCTTTGACGCAGTACGCAGCAGGTGCACTTTATTGGAAAGGCTGTCGATGGCATCAATGATGAAATCGTAGCTATCCAGTTCAAAGGAGTCGGCCGTATCGGGACTGTACACCGCCTGCATGGGACGTATCCGGGCATTGGGATTTATCTCCAGCAGTCGCTCTCTCAATAGGTCCACTTTTACCTCTCCAATGGTCTTCACCGTAGCCATCAGCTGCCGGTTGATATTGGAGAGAGCCACCCGGTCTGAATCGACTAGCGTAAGATTGCCGATTCCGCTTCTGATCAACATCTCGGCGCACCAGCTGCCTACTCCGCCCACACCGAAGATGATTACCCGCTGTTGTGCCGCAAGCTCCATATAGCGGTCCCCCATCAGGAGTGCGGTTCGTTGGAAGATCTCTTTCTCGTTTACCATGATATCACTTTTGCAGAAAGATAGAGTTGCCAGCTGCGGGGAATAAACCTGACGATATTGGCCACAATCCGGTTCAATCTCCCGTGAATGGCCAACGTGCGACCCTTCATCATCGCACGGTATCCGAAAGCTACCACCTCAGCGGGCGAGGGAGTATTCATCCCTTTCACAAAACCATTGGGATGCTTCATGCGGGCCGCCTTGCCGAAGTTGGTCTTGACGGGACCGGGACAGAGGGCAGTAACTGTAATGCCATGTTTCCGGCATTCGTAGGCGATCGCCTGCGAGAAACTGGCCACATATGCCTTGGAGGCAAAATAGACCGACATTCCGGGTCCCGGCTGGAAGGCTGCCGTGGAGGCCACGTTCAGAATCTTTCCCCGGCCGCGCGAAATCCAATCCTGAAGAAAAAGATAACAAAACTGGGTTAATGCAGTCATATTCAGATTTATCATCTGCTCATGTCTCTCCCATTCGGTATCTGAAAAATCACCAAAATCGCCAAATCCGGCGTTGTTCACCAGATAATCCACTTCGATCCGGTCCGCCTTTATCTCGTCGTAAACCGACCGGACATTTTCCGGCAGGCTAAGATCACTTACAATCGTCCGAACCGATATGTTAAATCGATTTTCCAACTCACTCTTTATCTCCTTCAACTCGTTTTCGCTGCGGGCAACGAGGATCAGGTCTACCTGCTTCGAAGCGAACAAGCGGGCAAATTCGGCACCCAACCCCTTCGATGCACCTGTTATTAATGCGGTACTCTTCATATCTATTGTTTTGGCAACACAATTAAACTTTTTTTCCTCTACTGCGGTCAAAGCATCTGAATCAAACAATCAGCGCGAAAAGAGCTGTGAATGATTTATAATTGGGTTCTAATTGATATGGTGCACGCCGGTTGTGAAACTGGCGTGCATTCAATTTCAGGCTTTTTTCCGCCCTTTATCTATCCGGAGGAAGATAAAAAGCAGGATGGTGAACCCCCACAACGACGACCCGCCGTAACTGAAAAAGGGTAACGGGATACCGATTACCGGCATGATGCCGATCACCATCCCGATATTCACCAGCAGATGGAACAGGAAGATACTTACCACCCCATAGCCGTATACGCGTCCGAAGGTTGTGGTCTGACGCTCCGCCAGGTAGATCAGTCTCAGGATAAAAAGGCCGAACAGCATCAGGATAACTGTCGAACCGATAAATCCCCACTCCTCACCGATGGTGCAGAAAATAAAGTCGGTGTCCTGTTCGGGAACATACTTCAGCTTGGTCTGTGTACCGTTCAGAAAGCCTTTCCCCGACAAACCGCCCGATCCGATGGCAATCTTCGATTGACCCACATGATACCCCGATCCGCGCAGATCCTGCTCAATCCCCAGTGTAACTTTGATCCGCATCTGCTGGTGCGGCTGCAGCACATCGCTGAATACATATTCGCTGGACTCGACAAATGCAAAGGAGCCTATCACAAAGAGGAAGATATAGAGATAGACCCTCTTCCAGAAACGGAGTGAGAGAAAGATCAGATAGAGCAACACTAACCCTGAGGCGATTAGAGCCAGCAGACCGGGATCGACCGGGAGATGAAGGAGGTGCAAGACCCATCCTGCAATTAGCGCCAGAAGGCCAAACCCGATAATCATAAAGGCGGCACCCATTTTTTTCGCATAACTCCAGACAAGACCTGCCGTAAAGAGAATAATCAGCACCAGCGAAATGAACTCGCCGACTGACAACATGCCGAGCTGGCTTTCGGAGAAACGGATGGTCAGTACAAAGTAGAGAATTGCAGCTACCCCCATGAAAAGGATGCCACCGGGCAACCCTTCACGATACAAGACGAATATCAGACTCAGATAGACCAGCGCCGTACCTGTTTCACTCTGCAGGATCACCAGTATCAACGGAAGGAGCAGGATTGCAGAGACCACAAGCAGGTTCTTCCTTTCCATCAGCTGGAAATTATAGACATTAAATATCTTCGCCAAGGTGAGTGCCAGGATAAATTTCATGAACTCGGCAGGCTGCAAGCGGACCGGACCGATCACCAGCCAGGAGCGTGATCCCTTGATCTCTGGTGCAACTGCAAAAGTGATTACCAGGAGTGCGATCCCGGCAATATAAGCTACGAAGGCATATGTCTCATAAAAGGAGGTATCGATCTTGAGCAGGGCAAAAGCAAGCAACAAGGATGTTCCCATCCATACCAGCTGCATGCCGGCACGGCCAGAAAGGTCGAAAAGGCCGACCGCGTTCTCTAGGTCGAAGCTGGCTGCATAGATATTGAGCCAGCCCAGCACGATACAGATCAGGTAGATGATTACCATGAACCAGTCCACCCGTCCATTCTCCTCAATATCGTTAATCCCTTTGTACATCTCTCTCTTTTATTGCAGTTGTATCCACACGTTGTACGGGAGTAGTCTTCCTATAGGCAAAAGGCAATATTACCCGGTTCGCAATGGTCTCTTCCAACACTTTATCCTGCGGCATGATTTCACCCATCAGGTACTTCTGCATCATCAATCTTCCGATGGGGACGGCATTTGTAGCCCCGAATCCCCCGTTCTCCACAATGACGGCGATGGCCACCTGCGGATCATCCTTCGGGGCGAAACCGATAAAAAGCGAGTGATCTTCGCCGTGCGGGTTTTCAGCGGTACCGGTTTTGCCACAAACGGTAAAGTAGGGTTCCATGTTTGCCCTGCGGCAAGTTCCGTGTCTGACGGCATCCGCCATTCCCTCTATTGTCAGTTCAAAATGTTCGGGGAGGATGTTCGACTCCCTCCTCTTGCTGTAAAGCGTGTCCGGGGGTGCACCTTTCCGTGCTTTTACCACGTGTGGCTTGTAGTAGTACCCCCGATTGGCTATGATGGCCGTATAATTGGCAAGCTGAAGGGGAGTAGCCAGTATCTCTCCCTGACCGATGGCAATGGAGATGATGTTGTGCGCCACCCACCTGTCGGTCTTGAACGCGTTTGAATAGTATTTGCTGTTTGGAATAAAGCCCCTCTTCTCCGATGGCAGATCTACATCTGTCTTGTAGCCAAAACCCAAATCAACCATATGCTCTTTCCACACTTCGAAAGCTTCAATGGTACTGCCGTACTTGGTCCGGTCATTCAGCATGGCGTTAAGGCCATAGCAGAAAAAGGAGTTACAGGAGGTGGCCAGTGCGGGCTGCAGGTTGAGCGGTGATGCGTGACCGTGACAGGCAGGTCGCCCGCCCAAGGGCGGATACCCGCCGAAGCAGCTGTACCTGGTGTCGGCGGTAATTATCCCCTCTTGCAGAAAAACCAATCCCTGTGAGGGCTTGAAGGTTGACCCGGGTGGGTATAGTCCCGAAATGGCCCGGTTGATAAGCGGCTTATAGGGATCCCGTTCAAGTTTGAGGTAGTTCTGACTGAAATTCTTTCCGGTAAGTATGGAGGGATCGTATGAGGGTGCAGCCACCATGCAGAGAATCTCGCCCGTTTTGGGTTCGATCATGATGATGGAGCCGATCTTGTTTTGCATCAGATATTCTCCGTATGCCTGCAGATTGACGTCGATGGAGAGCGTCAGATCACGCCCTGAAACAGGCATTTTGTCGAACTCCCCGTCGCGGTATTTTCCCTGCACGCGACCATGCGCATCGCGCAGAAGCACCTCCACTCCCTTTTCCCCTCGCAAATCCTCCTCGTGCGAGAGTTCCACGCCAGATTTACCGACATAGTCACCACGCACGTAGTAGGGGTCGGCAGCCATCTTGTTTTTATCCACCTCGGCCACATAGCCCAGGATCAACCCCATGTAGGGATACTTGTATTGTCGTTCCGTCCGGTTCTGGATGTAAATGCCGGGAAATTTGTACAACTTTTCCTGCAGCAGTCCATACTCCTCCACGTCGAGCTGCGACATGAAGAGTTGAGGGGTATATGAAGAGTATCCGGGATTCTTGCGTGGATCCTTCATATCGGCTTCCAACTGCTTGAAAGTTGCCTTGTCGATATTCAACGTATTGCAAAAATCGAGCGTGTCGAAGGCTTTCATTTCACGCACAACCATCATGACATCGTAGGTTGGCTGATTGTAGACCAGCAATTCGCCATTCCGGTCGTAAATCGCTCCGCGGGCAGGATAGAGTGTTCTTCTGAAAAAGGCGTTGCTGTCGGCAAAATTACGGTATTCTGGACTCAATATCTGCAGGTTAAACAGCTGGGCAATATATACCAGCAATGTTATGACGACAACAGATGCGATGACATACCGTCTCCCCTCGTATTTCTTTTTGTTAACCACCTTTCTCCCTCCTGATTGATAAGGAATCCAGCGCCAGTATCAGAAAGATTGTCAATATCGAAGAGGTGGCTATCCTGATAAGGGTACTGGTGAGATTAAACAACGTAAAGGCTTCGATGAAAAAGAGCAACGTTTGATGCAGCAGCACCATGGTAACCGTATACTTTACAAAGGCCGCCGCAGAAGTATGGATACCGGGAATCAGTTCCTCATACTCGTTTTTGGGATAATAGAGGTTCAGCACAACCCCTCTCATCGCAGCAACCATCGTGGTCGCTGCAGCATTCATTCCGGGAGTGTTTAAAAAGATATCAATAATCAGCCCCAGCAGGAAGCCCGATATGATGACGTAAAAGGGGCTTCTTCCATAGGGCAGCTTGATGAGAAAATAGATATAGAGAATGGGCACAGCCAGTCCGAAAACAGCGATACGGTTAAGCAGCAATACCTGCAGCAATACCAGTATCAGAAACCATAGAAACTCATAGAACAAGGAAACTGCTTTCATTACTGAATCGAGTTTTCTAATTGCTTTTGCTCATCATAACTTTTGTCATCTATAATGAGAATATCCCTTACGGAGTGGAAATCCGTGGCTATTCGCACGTCTAATGTATTGAAACTGTCATCTTTAGATGGAATCTGTCCAATGACATATCCGATGACGATATCTCTCGGAAAGATACGCGAGAAACTGGTCAACACCGTATCGCCCGGTTGAAAGACTTCATGTTTGGGCAACTCTCCAAGCTGAGCCACTCCCAACTCCTTGCCGTTCCATGAAACCGAACCGGTATTGCTGGAGTTCTTCAGCCTGGCACTTAGCCTGAATTTAGGATTCACGATGGGGATAATCACCGAGAAAGATGAAGAGCTCTTCAACACCACCCCTACCACGCCGTTTTGTGATACTACCCCCATGTCGGGCCTGACTCCATGATCAGAACCCTTGTTCACCGTTATGAAATTATTGGGACCCGAGAAACTGACGTTAATCACCTCCGCCGGAATAAACGAAAAGCGTGATGCCGGTACGGAGTCCCCCTGAAAAGCATTCGTTGTCAACGAATCCATCTGCAGATCTGCAAGATGGGTTTTCAATGCATGCAATTCGGCAGCAAGTTGTGCATTCCGTTCCAACAGGAGCTTGTTGCTCTTGTTGAGATGAATAAAAGCGGTCGTCTTACCGGACAGATCATAGATCCAGCCGGTTACCCGATTTGCCGATGTAAGAAAGACACTTCTCTGGTATGAATTATAAGAAAAAACCAAGTAGAAGCTGATAACAACCAAGACAATTGCTACCAGCCACGAGCTATTTCTGATAATAAACGCGAGAAGGTTCTTCATCCTATCTCATCAGGAATGTAAACTTGTCGATATTCCTCAAGGCAATAGCAGTTCCTTTGGCTACCACATGCAACGGATCATCCACTACTTTGAACGGGATACCGATCTTGTCGGTCAACCGCTTATCCAGACCGCGCAGCAAGGCACCACCACCTGTCAGATAGATTCCGTTCCGCACGATATCTGCATACAACTCAGGAGGAGTCTGTTCCAAGGCACTCAATACTGCCGAATCAACTTTGGAAATAGATTTTTCCAGACAGTGAGCAATCTCCTGGTAAGAGACTGGCACATCCATGGGCAGGAAGGTCATGCGGTTGGGACCGTGAACAATAAAATCTTCTGGTGGATCCTGCAGTTCGGTCAGCACGGAACCTACATTAATCTTGATCTGCTCTGCCGTTCTCTCCCCTACCTTCATGTTATGCTGGCGACCCATATAATCCATGATATCTTCGGTCAGATCGTCACCTGCAATCTTGATCGATTTGTTCGATACGATTCCGCCGAGCGAGATAACGGCAATCTCCGTCGTTCCACCGCCGATATCCACAATCATGTTTCCCTCCGGCAGTTCCACATCAAGTCCAATACCCAGTGCCGCCGCCATCGGTTCGAAAATCATATAGACATCCCGGCCCCCGGCATGTTCGGCAGAGTCGCGTACGGCACGGATCTCCACTTCGGTACTTCCGGATGGGATACAAATGACCACGCGGAGCGAAGGGGAGAAGAGGCCACCCTTGTTTTTCGTAGCCATTTTTATCATGCCGCGAATCATCTGTTCGGCAGCGTTGAAGTCGGCGATCACCCCATCTCTTAAAGGTCTTACTGTATGTATGTTCTCGTGCGTTTTTCCGTGCATTTGGCGGGCTTTCTCACCCAGCGCAATCATCCTGTCGGTCTTGCGGTCCAAAGCAACGATGGAGGGCTCGTCCAGCAGAATTTTCCCGGCGTTGTTTACAATAATGGAATTGGCCGTTCCCAGGTCCATTGCCAACTCCTGTGTGAATGAAAATAATCCCATATTAATTATGCTTGTTTTAAGTTTGCTTCAATTTATTTAATGATTATCCGCAATAGTTCCTATTGTAAATTCTTGACTTGAAATCAGGAGCATACGTTACAGCGGCTATCAACAGTCTTTCAAACTGGTTTTCCCCGAAGTAACGCCTGTTGAATTTATAACAGAACTGGTTGAGGTAATATTGCAAGTATTCTGGTTTTATCTTGTAATACACGCCCAGGAGCTGTCGTTTGGCATTGCTGATCGCGGTATGCACCCAGGGCAGCACCTTGGAAAGATCCTGGTGTGGAATAACAGATGCCGTATGTGAATGAACATGCTCTTTCAATTTAGTGTAAGATGTTGAGTCATCGGTGGTCAGATCCGCCGTGCTTTCAACGTGCTCTTTGACATTCCTTGTAATTGTACCGGACTTCAAGTCACTGATCACTTTCATTTTCAGGTATCTAACCTTCTTGGGTTTCTTACCCGGCTTGGGGTTTTCAACCGTTTTGCTTTCAGCCATTACCAGCACTTTGGTCTTTTTTTGGCTCCCGCGGCCGCGCTTCAACGGTTTGTCCCTCTCTTCAAGGGATATTTCGGTGGAAAAGAAGGCGTCGTCCAACTCGATGGCTCCCTCGAGGGTGTACTCATCATCGCGTTTGCCCATCACGTCACGCAGTTTATTGACCATTTCCCATATGGGCTGGTAACGCTTGTGCCCCAGCTGGCGCTGCAGCTCCGCCGCGGAAAAGGAGCCCTTGGTCGCCGTGAGCAGGTGCATGGCCACGAACCAGTAACGGTAAGGCAGGTTGGAGTGCTGCATGACGGTGCCTGAACGCAAGGTTTGGCGTGCGCGACAACGCTTGCATTCATAGGCCTGCTTGTTTTCCAGCCAATAATGTTCTTTACAATTACAATGACGACAGGTTACTCCCATTTGGTCTCTTTGTTCTTTGAATTTTTTCCGACAGGATTCCTCATCGGGGTAATTTATAGCAAAATCCAGGATATTCATAGTTTGAATCTTTATATCGTTAGCGATGTAAATATAATGAATATCAGTGAATTGTGCAAGTGTTTTTGAAACTTATTTATAACTTTTTCCCGTTAAATTCTTTAGGAATAACTGCGGATAATCATTATTTATTTTAAGGAGGTCTACGTGCATGGACCCAGTTAATGTTTGAAATGTCTGATTCCAGTCGTCACCATCGCCAGGCCATGCTTGTTGCAGTATGCAACCGACTCGGCATCCTTGATGGAACCCCCAGGCTGAATCACAGCTGTTATCCCTGCCTTATGCGCAATCTCCACACAGTCGGGAAATGGGAAGAAAGCATCCGATGCCATAACGGCTCCCTGAAGGTCGAACTTGAATGTTCTGGCCTTCTCGATAGCCTGGTTCAATGCATCCACCCGTGATGTCTGTCCGGTTCCGCTGGCAATCAACTGTTTGTTTTTTGCCAGCACGATGGCATTCGACTTGGTATGTTTCACCAGTATATTGGCAAAGAGCAGATCTTCCGTCTCCTTTTCAGTGGGAAATTTCTCGGTTACAACCGTCAGGTCCTGCCTGGTCTGTACAGCCGTATCCCTGTCCTGTACCAGAAAACCATTCAGTGCCGAACGGATCATGAGGTTGTTTACCTCTCCGGCAATCAATTTCTGTTTCAGAATGATCCTGTTCTTCTTCTGTGAGAGTATGGCAAGTGCGTCAGGCAGGAAGTCGGGTGCGATGATCACCTCAAAGAAAATTTCGTTGATAGCCTTTGCCGCCTCTGCATCTACCGGCCGGTTGGTAACCACGATCCCACCGAAAGCAGAGATCGGATCGGCGGCCAATGCTGCCTCCCAAGCCTCTTTGACCGTATCTCGGCATGCCATGCCGCAGGCGTTGTTGTGCTTCAGGATGGCCAGGGCAGTCTCGTCAAAATCGGCAATCAATGAAACAGCAGCATCAATGTCGAGCAAGTTGTTGTAGGAGATCTCCTTGCCGTGCAACTGCTCAAATGCCTCACTGAAATTTCCATAGAAGATTCCCTTCTGGTGCGGGTTCTCACCATATCTCAGTGTTTTACCGCTACCTGCAGTCACCCTTAGTGCCGAATTCACGCCGGTATCGAAATAGCTGAAGATGGCGGAATCATATGCCGACGAAACTGCAAAAGCCTCTTTGGCAAACCAGCGGCGATCTTCAATATCGCTGTTGCCGTTCTTCTCCTTCAACAGATCGAGCAGAGGTTTATACTGCTGCTTCGATGCCACCACAATCACATCTTTATAATTCTTGGCTGCACCGCGGATCAGGGAGATACCTCCGATATCAATTTTCTCGATGATTTCTTCTTCGGTTGCATTGGCTGCAACTGTTTTCTCAAACGGATAGAGATCAACAATCACCAGGTCGATAGATGGAATATCGTATGACTTGATAATCTTCCGGTCCTGTTCCTCGTCACGCCGATAAAGGATTCCACCAAAAATCTTGGGATGCAGCGTCTTTACACGTCCGCCCAGAATTGACGGATAGCCGGTAATATCTTCCACAGATTCGCACTCATATCCCAACGACTGGATAAAATCACGGGTTCCTCCCGTGGATATGAACTTCACATTTAGGCTGTTCAGCAGTTTCAATATTTCTTCCAAACCATCTTTATGAAACACTGAAATCAGCGCTGAATTGATCTTCTTTGACATTAGTGATTCCTTTTTTTAAAGAGTACAAAGGTATAAAATCTATCGTAATTTTAATAAATAAAAAATGTTAGATTCAACAAGGTACGAAAAAATTCTTATCCCGGTGACAGACAACAATCCTTAAACAGAAAAACCGCCCCGGATACGAGGCGGTTTTTGTCTTTTCTAGTCAACTGGATGGTTATCTCACCTCCCAACCGAGTGCACTTGCTCCGAGTACGGCTGCATCGCTCTCCTTGAGTTCGGAGAAGAGCAGTTTTACCTTGTTCTTGAAAATGGGCAACAGGTTCCGTTCCATCGATTCGCGGACTGGATTCATGATGAGATCACCCGCTTTGGCCAATCCTCCGAAAAGGATGATGGCTTCGGGACTCGAGAACGCCACGAAGTCGGCAAAAGCTTCACCCAGCATCTCGCCTGTGAAACGGAATATCTCCTTTGCCATCTCATCGCCGGCCATAGCTGCATCGAAAACATCCTTCGAGGTAATCTCGTCGATGGGAATATTGCGCAACTGGCTCTTTGCGTCGTGCTGAAGCTCGAGGTATTCGCGTGCAGTACGTGCCACACCCGTTGCCGAAGTGTAAGCCTCCAAACATCCCGATCTTCCGCAACCGCACACCCGTCCGTTTGAACGACGCATAATGACATGGCCAAGTTCACCGGCAAAGCCGTCATGACCGTACACCAGCTGGCCGTTGACCACAATTCCGCTTCCGACACCAGTACCGAGCGTGATCACAATGAAGTCTTTCATACCACGGGCTGCTCCGTAAGTCATCTCCCCGATTGCCGCCGCATTGGCGTCGTTGGTCAGTGCTACGGGAATACCCACCCTCTCTTCCAGCATTTGAGCAAACGGAATAATACCCTTCCAGCGGAGGTTGGGCGCAAACTCAATGCTACCGGTGAAATAGTTGCCGTTTGGCGTTCCGGCTCCGATTCCCTTGATCTGTTCTTTGGTGGCGATGTCCTTGATCACATCTTCAATCACCTCAGCCAACTCATCGAGATAGTCTTCCACATTGGCATGTTTGGCAGTTTTAAGGCTTCCGCTACGCAAAATCTGTCCTCTCTTGTCGACGATACCAACTACTGTATTTGTACCGCCCACGTCAATACCTATTACATAAGGTTTATCCATGAGTTTATTTTTAAATGTTATTCAATGAGATTAATTCTTCTCGCAAATATACGATTTATTTGTCATCATGCCTTTATATTGTTAAAAAAAATGGTTGATGCTCATTTTTTCAATTTAAACTTGAATTTAGGTTTGAAATGTTATATTTTGACATATCTTTGCAAATCGTCATAACAAAACGACATGTTTTTCTCTAATATTTTGACCGAATAAAGCAATAGAGACTTTTAACTTTACAAACAATAACAAGAATTATGCAGGAGATTAAATTTTACAGCGGTGAAGAGATACCGTTGGAATTGCACAAAGTACGTGTTGTACAAAAACTACATTTAGTACCTATCGAGCGCCGGTTGGAAGCATTGCAGGAGGGAGGATTTAACACATTCAGACTAAACACGAAAGATGTATTTCTGGACATGCTTACCGACAGCGGAACCAATGCCATGAGCGACAACCAGATGGCTGCCATGATGCAGGCCGACGATGCATATGCCGGTTCTCAGAGTTTTTACCGGCTGCAGAAAGCCGTAGAGGAGGTGTTGGGTAAAAAGTACTACCTGCCGGTCCATCAGGGACGTGCAGCCGAGAATATCCTGTCGAAAGCCTATATCAAGCAGGGCAGCCTGGTTCCGATGAACTACCATTTCACTACCACACTGGCACATATCACCGAGTGCGGGGGGCGTATCGTGGAACTGCTTTACGATGAGGGGTATGTGATGAATTCAGATCATCCGTTCAAGGGCAATATGAACATCGAGAAGCTGGAAGAGAACATCAAGCGTCACGGTGCAAAAAACATCCCCTTTATCCGGATGGAGGCATCCACCAACCTGATTGGCGGACAACCCTTCTCGATCCAGAATCTGCGCGATGTGCGAGCCATTGCCGACAAATACAATATCCGCCTGGTGCTCGATGCCAGCCTGTTGGGTGAAAATGCTTATCTGGTGAAATTACGCGAAAAGGAGTTCAACGACTCCTCCATGGAGACCATCATCAAAACAATGACCGACATGGCTGATATCGTTTACTTTTCGGCCCGGAAACTCAGCTCTTCCCGAGGTGGAGGTATCTGCACCAACAACGAGGCGATTTACAAGGAGCTGGAAGCACTCGTTCCGCTCTATGAGGGATTCTTGACCTATGGAGGCATTTCGGTCCGCGAGATCGAGTCGATGGCGGTGGGACTCTATGAGACACTCGACGAGACCATGATCTGCCAAAGTCCCGAATTTATCCGCTACCTCGTAAATGAGCTGGACAAAAACGGGGTTCCAATGCTGAAGCCGGCCGGTGTACTCGGCGCCCATCTGGATGCCATGGACATCTGTTCACATATCCCCCAAACCCAATATCCTGCCGGGGCACTTGCTGCAGCCCTCTTCCTGATTTCCGGTATCCGGGGTATGGAGCGTGGCTCGGTCTCCAATCAGCGCGACGAGTATGGAAACGAGACCTATGCCGACATGGAGCTGGTACGGCTGGCCGTTCCACGGCGCGTCTTCACCCTCTCGCAGATCAAATATGTGATCGACCGTGTCAGCTGGCTCAATCAGAATCGCACCCTTATCGGCGGGCTGAAATTTGTCTATGAGCCTCCTGTACTCCGTTTCTTCATGGGAGGACTGGAACCGGTTGACGACTGGCCACAGAAGCTGATAGCCAAGTTCAAGGAAGATTTCGGTGAGAGCCTGTAGCAATCGAGTAGGATGCAAAGATAGGTAATTACTCCTAACTCTGCTATCCTCTCACACCACCCAACGTACGTCTCTCGTATTAGGCGGTTTCTTCAATGTTTAACCGTAATTGGCCGTTAAACTGTAAAGTCCCGTTTTCTTGAACCATTCAAGGTTCATTCCCTCGTGTGCAGCGTGGGTCATTGACAGTCTAAACCATCCCTTAGAACTTCCCGCCGTTGTCCAGCTCCGGTTCCAAGGAACGCCCAACTTGGTCAAGAACCTGGCTATGCCCAACGCCCGTTTGCATTGTTTTAAACGATAGCATCTTAATCTACGACGAAGCCAAGCTTCAAGGTTGCGAAGACGACTTTTCATCTTTGCGTGCTTGAAGTAGTTTAGCCAGCCTCGTAGAACGGGATTTAGCTCGCTTATTAACTGATCGAAGCTAATGCCCCTGTTGCGTTTGGTAAGCGATTTTAGTTTCGCCTTGAAGCGTTGTTCGCTCTTTCGGCTTAATCCTAAACTCCCGCCTTTTAAGATAGTATGACCGAGATAATTGAGTTGATGAGGACGGACGATATGGCTCTTTTCCTTGTTTATTCTTAATCGCATCCGATTTTCGATAAACTTGGAGAGGCTTTGCATCGATCGCTCCGCGGCTGGTTCGCTTCCGACCATTATGATAATATCATCGGCGTAGCGTACAAAGCAGTGTCCTCTCCGCTCTAACTCCTTGTCCAGTTCGTCTAAGACGATATTCGACAACAGGGGTGATAGTGGGCTGCCTTGCGGTGTCCCTTTCACCCGTTGATTGGCCATCCCCCCGATTAGCATTCCTGCTCGAAGAAATTTACCTATCAACTTAAGTACGCGCTTGTCACCAACGCGAGTACTTAACTGCCAAAGCAATCGGTCGTGATTCACCTCGTCAAAGAATTTTGCCAAGTCTATGTCGATAACCCAATCCTTTCCTTCGGCCACGTATTCGCCCGCTTTACGTAATGCTTGATGAGCGTTACGCCGTGGACGAAAACCGTAGCTGTATTCGGAGAATATAGGGTCATAACGTTTCGACAGTACTTGGCTTATCGCTTGTTGTACCAAGCGATCTTTGACCGTGGGAATACCCAGTTGGCGTTTCCCGCCATCAGGCTTCGGGATTAATACCTCTTTAACTGCCGTAACTTGGTATGTGCCTGTCATTAACTGGCGTTGAAGTTCTCGGTGGTGGCTGTTAAGCCAATCTCTAAGTTCGTCAACGGTCATCCCGTCAATGCCCGCACTTCCCCTGTTACTGATTACTTGCCGCAATGCGGCATCAAGATTCTTTAAGTCCGTTATATCACTCATTAAATCTTGGGTTAAGGCTCGTTCCTCTTTGCAACCTGACAACCACTCGTCCCGTACCAAACCGCTTCCTGAACTGAATACGTCAGTCCCCTTCACCTTTTGGCCACGCTCCCATTCGTCAAAAAGACTCATCTGTAAGTTCCCGTGTTTACCTGGGTTCATAATGGTCGTTACAATTTACAAAATAACTGCTCCTTAATTGAAAATTCAGCCCTTCCCTGTATTGACGTTACTCAATATTTATAGCGGTACTATGGCCTCTGCTGACTTCTCTGCCCCTTTCGGGTTAGAGACCTCCTACGTTAAGTGCATTATCTTCCTGTTAATACTACTGCATTTACTACCCCGGGTTACGGACGGCTTTAGGGCGTCTGTGTTTATTGCCACATTACCCCCCGGGTAAGCCTTAGTATGCAGTTTCTGTTCGTTAGTACCAACTTTTGTTTTAGGCTTCTTTCAGGTTATACCTCGCGGTAACACCCTTGCCATCAACTAACGGTTCTCGCCAAAATAAGCCCGCTCGGGACTTTAACCCTATAGATAATGAACATGCATAGCAAACAAAAAAAGGAGTTCCGATTTTACCGGAACTCCTTTTCATTTATGCCGTTAACGGCACAATCTATTTCTGCTTCTTTACATTGTGTATGGCTTCACCCAATACATCGGCGCAAGCTTCGAAGAGTGCTTCGGAATAGGTGGGGTGACCGTAAATGGTTTTGACCACTTCATCCACGGTAATCTCCATCTCCATCAGCAACGATGCCTGGTTGATGATTTCGGCTGCTGCCGGACCCACGATGTGAATGCCAAGGATCTCACCATACTTGTTGTCGGCAATCACCTTTACAAACCCAACGTTATCGCCGGAGGCCATAGCCCGTCCGTTAGCTGCAAAGTCGAACCGGCCTACACGGATATCGTACCGTTCTCGGGCCTCCTCTTCAGTCAGACCAACCATAGCCACTTCGGGATGGGTGTAGACAACTGATGGAGCTGAATGCAATTTCAATTCACGGTGATTCCCTTTTACAGCGTTATCGGCAGCCACCTCGCCCATACGGAAAGCTACGTGAGCCAACATCTTGATGGCGTTGATATCGCCCGGCGCGTAAATTCCCTTCACGCTGGTCTCCATATATTTGTCGACCTTGATCCGGCCCCGCTCCATTTCGAACTGGATTTCACCCATTCCTTCGATATCGGGCAGACGTCCGATGGAAACCAGCGCCTTCTCAGCTACTACCGATTCGCCACCTTCGGTCCGGACCTCCACCTTGCCTTTCTTGTCGACAATCTCCGTAATCTTGGTAGAGGTCATGATCTTCACATTCCTCTTCTTCAGCAGTTTGGTAAGCAGAGCCGAAGCTTCTACATCTACCGACGGGATGATCCGGTCCATCATCTCGATGACGGTTACCTTCGTTCCCAGTGCACTGAAGGCCTGTGCCATCTCGATCCCGATCACGCCACCACCAATCACCGCCAGGCTTTCGGGCAGCTCCTCCAGGGAGAGCAGATCATCGCTGGAGAGCACACCGGGATGATCCACACCCGGGATGTTGATTCTTGAAACCTTGGATCCACCTGCCAGAATGATCTTGTCACCCTTTATCACGGTAGAACCGTTCACTACCACATCCTTGTTTTTGTTGATCCGGGCAACACCCTTGAAGATCTCCACCTTGTTGCTTCTGAGCAGTGCCTCCACACCGCTGGTCAATTTCTTCACCACCGAGTTCTTGTGTTGCACTACCTTCTTCATATCTACCTTGTAGTGGGTGCTGTCGAAGAGGATTCCCCGCGAAGCGGCCATCTCTACCTCCTCGATGATCTCTCCGCTCTTCAGGTATGCTTTCGTCGGAATACAGCCCTGGTTGAGACAGGTTCCGCCAAACTCCTTCTTTTCCACGATGGCCACCTTTGCGCCGAGCTGGGCTGCACGGATTGCCGCCACATAGCCGGCCGGGCCACCGCCGATAACGATCACGTTGTAGGAATCCTCAAGCCGGGTCAGCGATCCGTCTGTGGTCTCTTCCTCCACTGCCGGTTTCTCTTCCTCCTGGTCGCTCGTGACAATCTCCTCGCCCTCTTGGCCGATATAACCGATAACTTCGGTTACCGGAACCGTTTCGCCATCGTGACGAAGAATCTTGAGGAGCACGCCCGAAGCCTCCGCTTCGAGTTCCATGCTGGTTTTATCGGTCATGATCTCGAGGATAATCTCTCCCTCTGTTACGGGATCACCTTCTTTCTTCAACCATTTTACAATTTGCCCCTCGGTCATGTCGATCCCGGCTTTGGGCATTATAATTTCGTATGCCATGTTCTGAGTTGTGAGTTATAAGTTTTGAGTAGACATCAACTTTATATTAATAGTGAGAGCGGATTCTCAAGCAATTGCTTCAGATCGGTCATGAATTTGGCTGCCGTCAGTCCGTCGATGATCCGGTGATCGCTTGTGAGGCTTACCTTCATTATCGGGCGGATTACCGCTTCCCCGTTACGTACCACTAGCGTCTCCTTTGTAGATGAAACACTCAAGATAGCAGCATTGGGCTGATTGATGATCGCCGTGAAATGCTCCACACCATACATGCCCAGATTACTGATGGTAAAGGTGCTGCCGGTCTGCTCGTCGGGCAACAGTTTCTTGTTGAGAGTCCGTTCGGTGAGATCCTTCAGCGAGACGACCAGTTCACTGAGCGACATTTTGTCGGCATTCTTCACTACCGGTACCAGCAATCCCTCATCCATCCCTACGGCCATTCCCAGGTTCACGTAGTTGTGGAAAGTGATTTCCGTAACCTCGCTATTCAAACTCGCATTGATATACTTGTGCTTCATCAGTGTCTTCACCACGGCAAACGAGATCAGATCGGTGACGGTCAGTTTCTTGCCGGTTTTCTCCTTTATCGGTTCCAATAGCCGTTTGCGCAGATCAAGCAGTTCGGTCATATCGATTTCCCAAGTCTGGATAAACGAAGGGATCGAGAAATAGCTTTCCGACATCCGCTTGGCTATCACTTTACGCATCATGGTCAAGGGAACGGTCTCCGAGGCTGTGGCCTCTTCAACCCTGGCCGGCTGACCAGGCTTCGGTTCGGTCTGTACTATCTGTAGCTGCTTGCTGATTCCAGTCTGGATTTTCGGCGCTGCCGTAGCCTCGGCAAAAGAATCACGCGTAAGCCGTGCTTTCAGTACGGGATCGGAGATCAGTAACAGCACATCATCCTTCATGATTTTACCGTTGTGTCCGGTGCCCCTGACACCCTTCAGGTCGATGTTGTGTTCCTCGGCAATTCTACGTGCAAGCGGCGAAACATGAGTCTTGCCCTGGAAATTCCATCCGGCAACATCCTCTTTATGAATCCGTCCCTTGTAACCTGTCCCGGTCACATTCGTCAGCAACACATTCATCCGTCTGGCCAGCAATCTCGCCGCAGGGGTTGCCCTTACTAATTGTCTTTCTTCCATAAACTTAAGCAGTAGTTCGTTGGCAATTCGAAACGCAACGCCGAACTACCTTTTATTAACCAATTTGAGGATGTATTTTTTAATCCTTTCAACACTGGGCAGCATAGCTGCTTCGAGTTTAGCGTTGTAAGGAACAGGAACGTCTTCTGCCGCCAATCGCAGAATGCGGTTGTCCAGAAAGTCAAAGGCATCGCTTTCAGCAATCATGGCGGCAATTTCACCGATGAATCCACCGGTCTTGTGTGCATCGTTGACGAGCAGCACGCGACCGGTTTTCTTCACCGAATTAAGAATGGCCTCTTTGTCAAGTGGCATCAATGTTCTCAAATCAACCACTTCAACGCTTACGCCTTCAGCCTCCAGCACTTCATCGGCTGCCTGCAATACGCGTTCGAGCATTCTTCCATACGTAACAACAGTTACGTCTTTTCCCTCCCGTTTAAGGTCAGCCTTACCCAACGGAATGGTAAATTCCGGGTCGAGAGGTACTTCTCCTTTCATGTTGAATTGCGCTTTATACTCAAGGAAAATAACAGTGTTATTGTCCCTGATAGCGGATTTAAGTATTCCCTTAACATCGGCAGGTGTACCCGGAGCAACAACCTTTAGCCCCGGAATATGAGTAAACCAGGCCTCGAGCGACTGCGAGTGCTGCGCAGCGGCGCCCACACCCGATCCTGCCGCACAGCGGAACACGACAGGAACCTGTCCTTTTCCGCCAAACATATATCGGGCTTTAGCCGCCTGATTCACTATATTGTCCATCATATAAACAATAAAGTCCATAAAAGTCACGTCAACGATAGGTCGCAGGCCCGTCATCGCTGCACCGATGGCGCAACCGGAGATAGCATTTTCAGAGATCGGTGTGTCGCGAACACGCTCCTTGCCGAACTCCTCAAGCATTCCAACCGATGTTCCAAAATCGCCACCGAAAATACCCACGTCTTCGCCCATAAGAAACACGTTTTCGTCTCGTCGCATCTCTTCGGACATTGCCAAAATAATGGCGTCTCTTACAGACATTACTTTTGTTTCGCTACTCATTGTATGTTGTATTGTATGTTTTCTGTTTGTAATAGGATTTGCACCGGGCTTTGTGTCGGCAACACGAGGTCTGGTATGATACCACGGCAGTTGCCCGCTGCCTTTAATTAATCTGCAAAAATATCTTCAAATGCCGATTCCAGGGTTGGTTCAGGGCTCTCCAGCGCAAATTTCACTGAAGCCTCAACCGACTCAAGCGATTTGCGGTCGATCTCGTTGAGTTCCTCTTCGGTTGCCAGGTTGTTATCGATCAGATACCTCTTCTGTTTCAGTATCGGATCCTTTTTCTTCCACTCGTCAACTTCCTGTTTGGTACGGTATTTACCTGGATCGGAGGTAGAGTGTCCGTACCAGCGATAGGTAAGTGATTCAACCAGAACCGGTCCGTTTCCATTACGTACATAATCCACCAACTCAACAAATTTGTTATAGACAGCCATCAGGTCGTTCCCATCTTCGATAAAATGACCAGGTACGCCGTAGGCAGAAGCGCGCTGATAATTGTAATCGACGTTGATTACACTCGAGATCGGGGTACTGATCCCATAGAAGTTATTGATGGAATAGAAGATTACCGGCAACTTCCAGATAGAAGCCATATTCATTGTTTCGTGGAAAGTGCCTTCGTTCACGGCGCCGTCACCGAAACAGCACATCACGATCTTTCCGGTCTTCTTCATCTGTTGTGTAAGGGCCGCGCCAATCGCCATGCCCATTCCGCCACCCACGATTCCGTTGGCTCCCAGATTCCCCTTGTCCAAGTCAGCAATATGCATCGAACCACCTTTACCTTTGCAGGTACCTGTAGCCTTGCCCATAATTTCTGCCATCATCTCGTTCAGGTCTATCTCCATGGCGATGGCCTGTCCATGTCCGCGATGATTTGAAGTAATCAGATCACCCTCCGTCAGGGCCGCAATAGCTCCCACGTTGGCAGCTTCCTCCCCCACCGAAAAATGGGTCATCCCGGGAACCATGCCCCGCTTGACCATGTAATTGACCTTCTCATCGAAGTTACGGATATCGCACATCAACTTGTACATGTGCAGCAATTTCTCCTTGGGAATCTCTTGTTTAGCTGTTGATTTTTTTGTTTTTGCCATAATATATATGTTCTGTTGTGTTGTTGGATCAACCCACACTGTAAAACCAATACAGATCAGTTACAATAACATCTCTTGATTGACAATTGTTTATCATATCTCTTTTTTTTATCGTCAATAAAGCGAGTTGATCGTAAACAGGAAGCTGTGATTTTGCCGCAAAGTTATTTAGAATTGGTTTAAATTACAAAACAGTTTTGTTTATTTAACTTTTGCAGCCCGTCTGAAGAGATAGAGACAAGAGCGCCTCTTCCGCCGAATTGGCAAGATCCACCTCACACCCCTCATTCTCCAGATTGAACTGCAATATGTCGCAAATATCCTTTTCGTCGTCAACAACCAGAATTCTGCCCCTTTATATTGCCGGTCAGTCCGTATATTTTGCGGTTTGAGTCACAAAGTTACGATTCTAAAACCAAGAAAGTGATCATTCCAGGTTACAAAAAAATTAAGATTTATAAAGTTGATGAAAGTTCTTTTTTGCAAAAACAACAAAAAAAGAGAATACTAATAAACTAATGTTCAACATTTTAATCGGTTGACCCCTTCCGTCTTTTTGAAATATTTGCTTTAATCCCAGCCATCTGTTTTGTGTAAAGACGACATTCCCCTATATTTGCACCCTGATTTTTTCATCTCTCGCAACCATCCCTTGTCGCAGTCGCACCGTGTACTGCAACAACAAGATATCATTGCGAGACTTAATTCATTCATAAAGATGCTTTCAACGAGATCAATTATTCTATTTTTCTGCTCTCTGGCTCTACTGTCCCACTCATGTAATACCTCAAGCAACTTCTCGGAACTGAAAGAGGGTGATCTGCTTTTTGTAGTTGGTAAAAGCCAATCGGAGCAGACCAAGGCCATCAAGGGCAGCACATCGAAAAAAGGCGACATACCCTACTCTCACGTTGGGATTGTAAGATTTGTAGAAAAAGATGTTTACGTTATTGAGGCTACCCCTTCGGGAGGAGTTATCCAGACACTTTTATACGAATTTATGCAGAAGGCAGAAAAAGTGGAAGGGAAACCACTGATCGCAGTGGGGAGGTTAAAGCCCGAATATCAATACCTTGTACCTCGCGCCGTTGAGCGGGCCGCAAATCAACTGGGCAGACCATATGACTATGCATTTGATGAGGAAAACGATGACTATTACTGCTCGGAACTTGTGCGCTTTTCATATCTCGATTCCCTTGAGAATCCGATTTTCCCCCCAATTGCAATGACATTCAAAAACAGGGAGACCGGAGAGACGGAGGCATACTGGAAACGACATTTTGCCGGGTTGCAACTGGAGATTCCTGAGGGAAAACCCGGGACCAATCCCGCGGACTTGTCTAAATCGCCGGCAATCGATATCGTTCACCGCTATTATTAGTATCCGAATGCTGTTGCAATGTCTGAAAGTCTACTGTAACCGACAATTCTCATAAAAAATAGTTGTAATTTTGCCCTTCAGAAAAAAGATGAATATGGAGAATAACAGGAACAAGGAGATGAAATCAGGGGATATGGAGACCCGCCGACTGAACCCATTAACCGATTGGCTTATAAGGCTAATCAAAGGAATCATAGTGGGGATAGGGTTTATCCTGCCCGGGTTATCGGGCGGCGTGTTGGCTGTTATTGTCGGCATGTACGATCCGCTGATCAGGTTCCTTGCCAACCTGAAGGAGAGGTTCCTGAAAAATCTGCTTTTTTTCCTCCCGTTTGCAATCGGAGCCGCGATTGGTATCGTACTTTTTGCGGTAGTGGTGGAAAAGGCATTCGGGAAATATGCTGCACAGTTTGTCTGCCTCTTTGTGGGATTTGTAGCAGGAACATTTCCGTCACTCTATAGAACCGCCGGAAAAGAGGGTCGCAAGAGTCGCGATTTTATCGTACTGATACTCTCTGCAGTTGGAATCTTTGCCCTAATGCTCGCCGGAGGCAAACAGTTGACTGAGGTCGATCCCAACATTCTCTCCTGGCTTGCATCGGGATTGCTGATGGGACTGGGGTTGATTGTTCCCGGACTAAGCCCCTCCAATTTCCTGATCTACTTCGGGATGTACGACAAAATGGCCACCGGGATCAAAGATTTCGATTTTGCGGTAATCATTCCCCTGATAGTTGGATTTGCTCTCTGCGTGATTCTCTTCTCGAAACTGGCGGCACACCTTTTCAAGAAATACTACTCGGGGATGTATCACTTTATCCTCGGCCTGGTTATCGGCTCATCATTGGCAATCTTTCCCACCGTTGTCATGCCCGCATTTCAGCCCGACCAGCTGAGTGTGGCAGGGTTAAGCACAGCAGGTGCATTGCTCTTCTGCCTGGTACTCTTTGTTGCAGGAACCATCGCCTCTTACCTTTTCAGCAAACTCGAAGAGAAGTATCCGAGAGAGGAGATCTTTTAACGCTGTATGTTCACCGTTTTAAAGGTCGTGCCTCCACACCCTCGTGTGTCATTACAACAGGTACGATTTTTCCCTCATCGTCGAACTCCAGTTTCTCGATGCAGGTCATGCGGGAATTCCCATCTCTTTCGGTCAACGGGCGACGATGGTATACAATGTACCACTCGTCGGTACCCGGTACATTTATAACCGAATTGTGGCCGGCTCCGTTTGCAATACGGCCGTCCTGCTGCAATACGGTACCCAGCCGCTCGAATGGTCCCAGTGGTGAGTCGGCTATACCATAGGCCACCCGGTAATCGGGTCCGGTCCATCCCCCTTCCGACCACATAAAATAGTATTTCCCGTTGCGGATAAACATTACGGAACCCTCAACATACCCTTCCGGGGTTATCTCCTTGAAGAGGGTACCGTCGTCAAACGGGACGAATCCGGTAAAGTCATCATTGAGTTTCACTACGTTACAGTGACGCCATCCGCCATAATACATATAATATTGTCCATCAATATCCCTGAATACAAATTGATCGATCGGCTGTGCCCCGTTATGAAACTTATCGATCAACGGCTTTCCCAAATAATCGCGGAAAGGACCTTCGGGCCGATCAGATACGGCCACTCCAATACCACCGGTAGTTTCGTTGTTCTGAATATCGTTGGCTGCGAAAAAGAGGTAATATGATCCCTCCTTCTCCACGATGGCGGGTGCCCACATGGCCATTTTTGCCCACTTGACTGCAGTTGTATCTACAACACGGGGATGTTTGGTCCAGTTTACCAGGTCGGGCGAGGAGAATGCGTCCAGAAAGACCTGTTGGTTGTAGGGAGCCGAATAGGTAGGATAGATCCAGTATCTGTCGCCAAAAACCGTTGCCTCAGGATCGGCATACCACCCCGGGAAAAGAGGATTACCCGATTTTTGTGCATTGATTGTTATACAAAAGATCAACGACAGAGAAAAGAACAGCGTAAATTTTCTGATTTGCATGAATACTATTTTGATTAATTATTGACTGGTTCCGTTTTTTGCCGCTAAATTAAAGCGGTTGATTCCATATAGCAACTCTATATTGCAAAAAAAACTTAAATTCGCAAAATTGTCGAGTGTGTAGACAAATCGGTAGATTTTATCGACGAACATCCGAATGGATCGCACAAACAACCTATTTTTTTGATAATATATTGATATAATACCGATTATCACAGTAAAATTATCGTTAATCGACAATTTTCCTATTAAACATTTTACTATCTTTAAGCGTCAAACCGGCGAAGGATATACAAATTTATTACACTTTTTAAAAATAGTTTGAAGTATGAAAAAGTATGCGATGATTATGTTGGTTGCCATGTTGGCGATCGGGTTACAGGCTTCGGCACAGAACAGACCCAGAAATCAGAGGAGTAACGACAATGGCCGTCAACGGCAGGAGATGAGAATGAGTGCCAAGGAACGGGCCGATCAGATGGCCAAGCAGTTGGAGCTGACAGCCGATCAAACGGCAAAGGTGAAAGCATTACTGGAGAAACAGGATGCAAAACGGGCCGAACAGATGGCCAAATTCCGCGAGCAGCGTAGCCAAGTGGCTCAAAACAGGGAGAAACAGCGTGAAGAGATGCGTGCCCTGCGTGAGAAGGAGATGAAGGAGCAACGTGCAGAGCTGGAACGGATCATAGGGAAGGAGAAGATGAAAAAGCTCGACTCTTTACGTGAACAGCAGCAACGGCAGAGACCACGCCGCAACAACTAGGCTGGAAAAACTTGCAATGATAAACCCTGAAAGTCGCTACTGAACTTTCAGGGTTTATCTCTTTAACACAGCCGTTACCTGGCAGCAAATTTCAGACAGACCGGCCGGCCCACATATATATCCTGCCGGGTATCTGAGAGCAGTCCGGTCTCTGGGTCGATGGCAAAGACCTGAATCCTGTTTTCATCACGGCTGGCGGCCAGCAGAAATTTTCCATTCGGAGTAATTACAAAATTCCTGGGGTGTTTACCGGTTAATTGATAACCGATGCGGGTAAGTGTTCCGTTCTCCCGGTCAATCGAAAAGATGGCAATACCGTCCGCCATGAGCCGGTTGGAAGCATAGAGGAATCTCCCGTCCGGCGAAACATGTATATCGGCACTTCCCCGGGGCCCTTCCACCGAATCGGTTGCAATGACCTGCTTCTCATTGAGCTCACCACCATCGTAATCGTAAACAACCACATCGCCAGACATCTCGCCCAGTAGATAAAGATAGTTGCCGGAAGGATGAAAATCAAAATGTCTCGGTCCCGATCCGGCGGGAGCAGAAAACTCTTTCAGGCTCGACTGCGAGATCACCGGCTGACCTTCGAAAACCGAACCGATGGCGTTATAGCGATAAATCTTATCGGTACCCAGATCCGTTGCGAACAGGAATCTTCCATCAGGCGAATAGCGGACGCTATGCAGGTGAGGGGCCTTCTGGCGAACCGTATCGGGCCCGGAGCCCTTAAACTGGATTACCGCATCGGCAGCCGATAGTGATCCGTCCTCATTTACCCGGAACAAGGAGATGCTCCCACCGGTGTAATTTGCTGTCAGTACGCTTTTACCTGCCTCGTCAATCTCAATGTAGCAGGGGCCGGGACTTCCCGTTTGGCTCGCATTCAGGTAGCGGAGTACCCCACTCCTCTTGTCAAGGGCAAATGCAACCGCAGCGCTGTTACTCTCCTCATTCTCCCCGACAGCATAAACAAACTTCTCGTCAGGACTCAATGTGAGGTAGGATGGATTATCTGTACCGGCAACGCTCAGTGAATCTGATTTCCCGGTAGCTGCATCAAAACTGTAGAGATAGATTCCCTTACTGCTTCCATCGGAGGTGTAGGTACCCACCAGCAATAACAGGTCGGTTGTTAATGGCGATAAAACTGTACCTTCAACACCATCCGTTTTCTCTGCTCTACTCTTTCCGCCGTTACAGGCCACAAAAGAAAGAGCGCAGAGGCATGCAACAACTATTTTACTCTTCATTTGTATCGCGTTTGTTTGTCAGTTAAATCGGGTCAATCACCTCCCCACACAGCAAATTACATTCTGCCGCTTGCCTGAGTGAAGAGCCGGCCAATTGCGAAATTACATCTTTTTTTGTGAATATGACCACCCCTTCTATAAAACAATTGCAGGTATCTGTTGTAAAATTGATGGAGACTCTGTATTTTTGCATACTGTTTGAACAAAAATATTACGTATGCTAACAAAGGTATTATCGATTTCCGGAAAACCGGGTTTATATAAACTAATCTCCACCACTAAAAATCTTAACATTGTTGAGTCGCTACTCGACGGAAAAAGGGTTCCAGTCTATCTTACCGAAAAGGTAGTTGCTCTCAGCGATGTCTCCATCTACACCACCGAAGAGGATGTACCTTTGCGCGAAGTTTTCCGTAAGATCAAGGAAAAAGAGAACGGGGAAAAAACGACGCTTGGCTCAAAATCATCCAACGCAGAGGTCTTCCGTTATTTTGGGGAGGTTTTGCCCAACTACGATACGGAGAAGGTCTACGCTTCAGATATAAAGAAGATACTCAGCTGGTACAATATCCTTATCGGCAACGGAATCGATTTCGAGAAAGTGGAAGCAAAAACCGAAGAACCGGCCGGGAACGAACCGGAAAACAACGAAAAATAGAGTACATTGAACCCAAAAAACCTGTTCACTCGAATAATAGCGGGAATTATCTATATTACCGTTATTTTGATGGGTATCCTGGGAGGTAAATATTCCTTTATTGCTGTATTTGGTCTATTTCTGGTTATCGGTCTGTATGAGTTTTACCGGATGACCGAAAAAAATACGTCTCATGCCATCAGTAAAGCAATCAATATTGCCTCCGGCTTCTCTATTTTTCTCTCTGCCTATCTTTATCTGGAAAATATTTGCAGAATTGCCCTGCCCCTAAGCTCCATCATATATCTGCTTATCCTTTTTGTGTCGGCAATATTTATAAACCGGAAGGATATACTTCATGCCATAATCTACTCCTTTTTCGGACAGATATACATCACACTGCCTCTTTCCATCCTGATGCTCCTGTCGTACCAGCATCAATCCCTCTCCAACGATTACCATTTTGCTTTTGTACTAGCTATCTTCATCTTTATCTGGGTCAATGATACTGCAGCCTTTGTGGTAGGTTCACTCCTCGGGAAACATAAGTTTATCGAAAGGATTTCACCCCGGAAAACAGTGGAAGGCTTTATTGGCGGGATACTGTTTTCGGTCCTGGCCTCCTTTGCCCTATCTACTTTCTTCACCAACTATACCCTGCTGTTCTGGATCGGGTTCGGTATTGTTTCGGCACTTTTCGGCAGCCTGGGCGACCTGTTCGAATCACTTATCAAACGGACCTACGAGGTAAAGGATTCCGGCACCCTCATTCCCGGACACGGCGGAATTCTCGACCGTATCGACAGCCTGCTTATTGCCATTCCCGCAGTCTATATCTACCTGGCTGTCGTATTTGCCTGATCGCCTTTTTTGAAAAGTGGTTGTTCCCGTTGAACATTTGCGGCCTGTTACTGTTTCAATTGAAATGGGTGATATCGCAATATGAACAAGAGATCAATCGGAACAAATGCCGGAATCATCTGGAACCTATTAAACAACAATGAGAAATGGGATCTGTCTCAACTGATGAAAAGATCTGGACTGACTGAGATGGAAGTGTACACGGCTATAGGCTGGCTGGCCCGTGAGAACAAGATAGAGATTGAAGAGAGGCCCGACAGGCAACACTACTATTACCTCATTACAGATTACTATTTCTAGGTAGATGCATGATCTAACGGCAGAAATGCCGCATACTCCTCCCGAAACGGGAAGAATATGCGGAGTTGATCCATTGCGTTCGCAGGTTGCGCACAGAGACTACATCACACCTCTTTCACGCAACCGTTGTTGCCATCTCCATGCCGAAGCCACTGTATCCTCGATTGTCTCCTTGGCTGTCCAGCCCAGTACCTTGTTCGCTTTTTCCGGATTGGCCCATATCTGTTCTATATCGCCTTCTCTACGGCCGACAATCTTGTAGTTCAATTTCTGTCCGGACACTCTCTCGAATACCTCGATCAGTTCCAGGACAGAGACTCCTCTTCCGGTACCCAGATTGAAAATCTCAACCTTCTCTTCAGATTTACCGGCAAGCATACGCTCCACGGCCGTCACGTGTGCCTTTGCCAGATCCACCACGTTGATAAAATCACGGATACAGGAACCGTCGGGGGTATTGTAGTCGTTGCCAAAAACACTCAATTGTTGGCGGATACCTATACCGGTCTGGGTAATATAGGGTACCAGGTTCTGTGGCACACCGATGGGCAGTTCGCCGATCTCTGCCGACGGATGGGCTCCGATCGGGTTGAAATAGCGCAGGATAATACTTTTTACCGGGGCACCGGAATGGATGAAGTCGCGGATAATCTCTTCGTTGATCTGTTTGGTATTTCCATAGGGCGATTCGGCGGGCTTTATAGGTGCGCTCTCGTCAATGGGATTGTGATCGGGTTCTCCATATACCGTACAGGATGATGAGAAAACAATGCCTTTTACATCGTACCGAGGCATCAGCTCCAACAGATTAATGAGCGAGACCAGGTTGTTCCGGTAATAGAGCAACGGTTTTTGCACCGATTCGCCTACCGCCTTGCTGGCTGCAAAGTGGATAATGCCGTCAATGCCGGGGTACTTTTCAAACAACGTTTGCAAGGCCGGCAGATCAATACAGTCCAACTCCTCAAAAGCGGGCCGTATACCTGTAATTCTTACTATCCCTTCGATGACGTCTGCATTCGAATTGGAGAGATTATCGATAATAATCACCTCGTAGCCGGCCTGTTGAAGCTCGACTACCGTGTGAGAACCAATATAGCCGGTTCCACCCGTAACAAGAATTCTTTTTGACATACAGAATATTTTCAATCTTTTTATTATAAGCTACAAAGTTAATAAAATAGTAGCTTATTCAACCCATTTTTTCCTGATTTCCTGCCGGAAAAACGGCTTCACTGGTGTGATATTCCAGCTGCCCCTCCCATAAGGAGGAAATAGGCAGTACAATCGCTCATTATTTGTGTTGCCGTATGCTTTTATCAAAGTTTTTTCCTATTTTTGTACTATTCACAGCCCATGAATTACCAGGTTAAAACATATTACCGCAAAGAAGAGATTCCCCCACTGAACGACGTGAAGTTTTTTCACTACGTCTCCTCGTTTGACTGGAACAGGAACATCTCGTTCTACCGCCCACTGATGCTTGTCGTGTTTTGCGGGGAGAAACCAGTAGCCGCCATGTTTGCGCTGATCATGCGCATCAACCGGCTGTTGTACGGCTCGATATTCAGAAGGTGTTACATCTCGCAACAGCCCAGTTTTTACGACGAAAAGGCGAACAAGATAGCCGTTTTTGACCTGTTGATCTCTTCTTTGGTAAAAGAGGTGGAAAACAAGGTGTTTTTTATCGAATACCGGAACCTGAACGATGCAGTTTTCGGGTATAAGGGATTTCGCGAGAATGGATTCTACTCCGTCAAATGGATCAACGTGAGAAACTCGTTGCAGCGGAAACGGAAAATTTGGGACCAGCTATCATCCACAAGAAAGAACCAGGTTAACAAAGCCAGGCGGAAAGGGGTGGTATTGGAGGAGTTAACCTCACACGACAATCTGCGGGAGATCTATAAATTGATCGACAAATCCAATAACTGGAAAATGTCTAACAAATTCCCCCCATACCAATACTTCGAAAATTTTTTCAACTGCTATGTTTTACACGGCAAAGGGAAGATCCTGCTCAGCCGTCACAACGAAAAGATTATTGGCGGAATCATCCTGGGGTTTGAACAGAAAACCGTCTACGTGCTCTATTTCTGGGGGAAGGAAAAAAGATACAAAACCTATCATCCAACCGTCTTTACGATCTATTCGGCCATGGAACTGGCCGAGAAGGAGGGCTACGAGTATTTCGACTTCATGGACTCGGGTTACCTGAACATCAATGCGGGCAAGCCCCGTTTCCTGCTCCAATTTGGAGGAAAACCCAAATCAACCAGGCGGTGGTACCGTTTCAACTGGGGTCTGCTCAACTTTCTGGCCAAGAAAATTTACGATTAGAGAGAGGGAAAAAACTCCTGATTTTTTTTGCAAAATTGTGTAAACAATCCTATATATAGGGGATTATGTCACCCTATTTAGATTAAATAAAGTTAAGTATGCTTACTTTTCCACCTATTCATTTGGTCACAAATAGAAAACACGCTATATTTGCATCGTGTTTTTCATGGTATTAGATTTAAGGTTAACAATGGAGATTGGTTGTCGGGATGACAACCATTTTCTTTTTATTTAAACCGCTCCCACAAGTCGGCATGGATAATCTCTCTCGTCTCTTCGATCAACGCCGGAATATCCTCTTCACTCAGATTTTCAGTAGATATGGGCTTGTGGATGATCAGCTCCAGCCTGTTGGGGTTTAAACGCAAAGAACCCCGTTTCATCACGTCGAAGGGACCATTGAGCGTCAACGGAACGATAGGCAGTTTCAGGTCGTACGCAATCTGATAGGCTCCCCGTTTGAAACGGCCCATCTTACCGGTACGAGTCCTGGCTCCTTCGGGAAAGAGCATGATAGAGACGCCATTAATTATCTTTTTTTCGGCCTCTTTAATGGTGTTTACCCGCGCGGCCGCACTTGAATTATCCACGAAAACATGTCCCGCCATCTCCGATGCCAGACCCACCAACGGAATCTTCCTCAAACTTGCCTTCTGTACCCACTTGATATTCTGGTTCAGGAAGCCATAGATCAAAAATATGTCGAAAGCGCCCTGATGATTGGCTACGAAAACATATGACTGGCGGGGATCAAGATGTTCGTGTCCATGGCTTTTTATCCTGCAAAGGGCTAGCCAGCAGGTCAGCCTCGACCACCATCTCGGTGGCACATACCCCCAGAACCGGCTTCCAAAAAGGGGCGCAAAAGCCATTACCGTCAATGCGGTCAGCATGGTGATAACAATAAAAATGGGCGCAAAGATAAGCCACTGATATAAAAAGAGAATTACACGTTTAACCAACTTCATAAAACTAGACAAATAGGCTTTAGCAAAAATAGTTATTTTTTACAAATTCCTGATTATAAATCGAGACAGAATATCGTCGGGATTGAAGTTTTTGGGGTCTGGTCTAATTTTTAATCCAAATAATTTTATTATTTGTAGAATTTTGTGTTTATTTGCGCTACGAAATAAAAACATAATATTATAACACACATGAAAGAATTAGCAAGGTATTCAGGCGTTATCGTAATGATTGTTGGCGTGCTGACTTTGGCGATTCCTTTTTTTAACGGAACGACCAACAACACAAACCTCCTGATCGGGTTAATATTGGTAATAGAGGGTTTTTTGGGGTACCTCTATGTAAACAACATGAAAAAGGGATCGATTGTAAGTAATATTGTTTGGGCCGTTATCCTTTTGGTTATTCCCTATTTTCTTTTCACCGCATTGAAAAATATGGCGTACAGCAAAGATGAATTTGCGCTCTACAATTAATTACAATAACCGGACAAGACAAAAAAAGGGGGACTTTTGGTCCCCTTTTTTTATTCCTTCCTTATGCGGTTACGGCATCCTGTAGATAACGCTGTTAATATTCATCCCCGCTCCTACCGACGCGAGCACCAAGTTATCGCCAGAGGTGATGCTATGACCTTTCATCTCCCCTTTCATCACCATATCCAGTAGTGTCGGAACTGTGGCAACCGAAGAATTTCCCAGCCACGAAATCGTCATGGGCATCACCGACTCCGGAATATCATGGACACCATAAAGATTGAAGAGTCGCTTCAGGATAGCGTCATCCATCTTCCCATTCGCCTGATGAATCAACACCTTCTTAACATCGTTCACATGCAGTTTCAGCTTGTCAAGGGCCGACTTGATCGCCTTGGGCACATTCTCCAGTGCATACTGGTAGAGACGGCGACCGTTCATTTTCAAGTAGAGATCCTTTTTTTCGGCCAGTTCCCTGTTATAGGAATACCCCATATGGAGCAGGTTTACATACCCGATCGCATCACTCTGTGAATTATGTCCGATAATTCCCACAGGTGTATCGCTCTCCACAGCCTCGACTATCGCAGCACCTGCACCATCAGCATATATCATGCTGTCTCGGTCGTGCGGATCTGCAATTCTCGACAGGATATCTGCACCGATAACCAGCACCTTTTTTGCGTCACCCGAACGGATATAGTAATCTGACTGAATCAGGGCCTGTACCCAACCAGGACATCCATAGAGAATATCGTATGCAATGGCATGGGGGCTCTTGATGCCCAGTTTTGCTTTTACACGCGAAGCAAGCGTGGGCAATATATCGATACGGGTATCGTTTGGCAGGGTTTCTCCGAAATTGTGTGCAAAAATCAGATAATCCAGCTCCTCTTTGTCAATTCCTGCAGACTTGATGGCCTGCTCAGCAGCAATCAGGGCCAAATCGGACGTCACCTGGTGATCTTCGGCATACCTCCGTTCGGAAATGGTAGTGATCTCTTCAAATTTATCCACTATTTCACGGTTTGCCCTGTCGATTTTTTCACCCGTCGATTCCAGGAAATTATAGTTCAGAAAATCGTCGTTTTTTACAATTTTGGACGGAACATAACTTCCGGTTCCGGTAATCAGACTGTAAATCTTTTTCATATGATCAAATTATATTTTTTATTGAAGAGGAGTGCATGAATTTTAATTGCATGCCTTTCATGTTTGCATCTTTGACTATTCAAGTACTCAATAACCTAACACTCAGGCAAAGGTAACAATTAAACATCAATGCCGTATATTTTTTTAGCAATTTTTCAACATTACAATATCAGAAGTGAGATACAATACAAGGATGCCCGTAACTATGGCTATGCCAAAACTCAGCAACGTTCCGATAAGAATATATTCAGTCAGTTTCCGGTTTCGCGAGTCCCTCAGATCACCAAAGCGAAAGACCGATTTTGCAGCTATCAGAAAGCCTATCGCCTCCCAATGCCCCAAAACGACAAACAAAAAAACCAGCAATCTCTCCAGCATGCCGATATAACGTCCGGCATTAGGCAACGATTTCTCATTATCGAGATTTATCACTTCCGCCCAGTTGGCCAACATCATCTGAATTCCTATGCCACAAACCGTAGTGAGAAAAAAGAGTGCAGTCAGGTAGATCCAGAAATCGGGGTTCTCTCCCCATGTGCCGACTGGAAGTACCGGTCTGAAAAAGAGACACCACAAGATGGCTATACTTAGCAGATGCAGCAACTGATCTGTCAGAAACCAGACGGACCTGTTCTTCTCCTTCTGAAGTGAGGACTTCACAACATCTATCCCGACATGGAGAACGGCGATTGAAAGTGCCACAATCCATCCGCGAAAATCCCACAACACCAGCCAGGTCAACAGAGCATGTACAAGGCCATGCAGGTATAACTTGGGAGATGCCGGGCCCCTACTCTCCTTTTCCTTAACCCACGATTTTGGCTGAAGGAGAAAATCGCCGACCATATGGGCCAGTATCAGTTTGACAAACAAGATCATAATAAACGCCCCAGTTTACGCCGGTATATCTGCTCCAGAGCCAATACCTCATCGATATTGGCCCTCTTCCATCTTCCGCTCACGGAATTCTGTCTTATGCCGAGCTGTTTTCCTACCTCTAGCTGGGTGAAGCCGGGGTTCTTCAGCACAATTCCGACCAACTCTGCCGAGGCGACCGACCACTTATCCATAAAAACGGATGCCAAACGGATAAGGAGGTTCATCTCCACGTCAAATTCTGACCAGGGACTCTTGATCTGCAATCTCGATTTTTCTTTTTCCAGCTCTTCAAACCTTTCTCCGGCATTTATAAACGCCTCTCCGTTACTTTCAGTTATCCGTTCGGCCGAATAACTCTTCCGGCCTATACCTATCGCCATCCTTACATCGATAGGACCCTTATTTGTCTCTCCAGAGCCAATCTTCTTGATCAGCGCTTTCACCTGCAATGCCCTTTTCAGTGCCTCTTCCGGCCGTTCGATTTCGAGCTGAAAGGTATCCCCCCATACCAGCTCCCACTGACCGGGCGATGCACCCCATTCATTGAAGAGTGCCTTCAACGGTAGCAGCCACTTCTCTGGATCTGCTATCTTGCGGGATGATACAATGTCGCCTTTTATTACTGCTATCATGAGACAAATATCATGAAAAAAAATGATATGTGAAAATATCTCTTAAAATAATGATATATTAAATTATCGCTTAAAAAGGTGATATTCTTGCTCAATGCTCAACTTTCGAAAAGATCCGTTATCAGCTCAACCCCTCCACCTTTCCATCCACGAGATCGATCCGGCGGGCTTGCGGATCAGCCGGTAGTCCCGGCATACGCATCATCTCGCCGGCTATGGCTACAATAAATTCCGCTCCCTGGTTGATGACGATATCGTTGATCTTGAAGCGAAAATCCCTGGCTACACCATATTCATTGGGATCTGCAGAGAAGGAGAATTGTGTTTTTGCAATGCAAACCGGAAAAGCACTCAACGGTGACTGCTCTATCCGATTCAACCGGCGCAATGCCTTTTCACTGAAAACCACATCCCTTGCCCCATATACATTGAGTGCAACCTTCTCAATCTTCGTGCGTATGGAATCATCATCCGGATAAGTAAACCGTAACGGTTGTGACGGTTCGTTCTCAATGGCATCGACCACAGCATTTGCCAGTTCAACTGCCCCTTTTCCTCCTTCAGTAAAAGCGTTGTTGACGGCAAAGCGGATACCGCGTTGACGGCAAAACTCAGCAACGGTGCCAATTTCATCATCTGTATCAAAACCATATCTGTTAAATGCCACCACAACGGTCTGACCGAAAGCGGCCAGATTCTCCAGATGTTTCGACAGGTTCTCCAGCCCCTTCACCAAACCGGCCATATCGGGCTGTCTGATCGCTTTTTCGGGTGTACCGCCATGCATCTTGAGCCCCTGTGCAGTAACGACGATTACCGTCAATTTCGGCTGCAGTCCACTTTTCCGGCACTTGATATTGAAAAATTTTTCAGCTCCGAGGTCGGCTCCAAAGCCGGCCTCAGTGATAACATAATCACCGTACGACATCGCCATCTTGGTCGCAGATACGGAGTTGCAACCATGAGCAATATTGGCGAACGGACCGCCATGTACGAAGGCGGCCGTATTCTCAGTAGTCTGCACCAGGTTGGGATGGATCGCATCCTTCATCAGCACGGTGATAGCTCCGGCAACACCCAGATCCTTAACTGTAAATGGCTTATCTTCCCGGGTATAACCCAACAGGATGTTATCGATACGGCGGCGCAGATCCTGTTCATCTTCCGCCAGACAGAGGATGGCCATCAACTCCGATGCAGCGGTAATATCGAATCCGCTCTCCAGGGGTACGCCATTTCCCGGACCAAGTCCGGTAACAATATAGCGCAAACTGCGATCATTCACATCCAAAACCCGTTTCCAGAGGACCTCCTTGATTTCGCGAGGTGTGCCCTGGACCCGATAGATGTAGTTGTCCAACAGGGCAGATATGGTGTTGTGTGCCGATGTGACTGCATGAAAATCACCGGTAAAATGGAGATTGATGTTCTCCATCGGAAGCACCTGGGCATACCCGCCGCCGGCTGCTCCGCCTTTCATCCCAAAGACCGGACCCAACGAAGGTTCACGTAGTGCGACAATGGCCTTCTTTCCTATCCTGTTCAGTCCCAGCGCCAGCCCGATAGAGACGGTGGTCTTGCCTATACCTGCCTTGGTGGGTGTAATGGCCGTGACCAGAACCAGGTTGCTCCGATCTATCTTCTCCTCTTTTTTAAGCCTCAACGGCACTTTGGCCATATAGGGACCATAGTTGTGTATTGCATCCCTTTCAATGCCGATGCGTTCTGCAATCTCCTTTACCTTCTTGAGTGGTGTTTCTCTTGCAATCTGAATGTCTGACTTCATTATTATTTTGGACGTTAGTTTTTCGATTTGGCAGCAAGTTCATCTTCCAGCCTGATCAACTCATCGCGTAACCTAGCCGCCTCGAGGAATTCCAGTTTCTTGGCGGCAGAAAGCATCGCTTTGCGGGTCTGCTCGATCCTTGTCCTCAGATCTTCGGCAGAAGCATATGCCGGCAGCGGCTCCGAGGCCACCGGATAGTAATCGGGCTCGACATATGCCTTGGCTTCGGCAGTAGCCGCATGCTCCCTGCTCAGTACCGACGAGCGGGACTTGATGATCTGTTGCGGGGTTATGCCATGCTGCTCGTTGTATCTTATCTGTTTCTCCCGCCGACGGTTGGTCTCATCAATGGTCATCTGCATGCTCTCGGTTATTTTGTCGGCGTAAAAGATAACCTTTCCATTAACATTTCTGGCGGCACGGCCAGCAGTCTGTGTCAGCGAACGATGCGACCGCAGAAAACCCTCCTTGTCGGCATCAAGCACAGCAACAAGCGATACTTCGGGAAGATCCAATCCCTCCCGCAGCAGGTTAACTCCGATTAACACGTCATAGATTCCGCTTCTCAGATCATCCATAATCTTCACCCGTTCTAGTGTCTCCACGTCGGAGTGGATGTAGTTGCAACGGATATTGTGTTGTGCCAGATAATCGGTCAGCTCTTCAGCCATCCGTTTGGTGAGTGTGGTTACCAGCACCCGCTCGTTTTGTTCGACCCGCTGCTGGATCTCCTCCATCAAATCATCCACCTGGTTCAGGCTGGGGCGCACCTCGATGGGCGGATCGAGCAGGCCAGTAGGTCGTATCAGCTGATCCACCACAATCCCTTCCGATTTTTCCAGTTCATAATCGGCAGGTGTGGCACTCACAAAGATAATCTCGGGTGTAAGCGACTCAAACTCCTCAAAGGTAAGCGGGCGATTGTCGATAGCTGCAGGCAGGCGGAAACCGTACTCCACCAGGTTTAGCTTCCTGGAACGGTCGCCACCGTACATCGCCCGGATCTGGGGAACGGTTACATGGCTTTCATCAATAACGGTAAGATAGTCATCGGGAAAGAAATCGAGCAGGCAGAATGGACGGGTTCCGGGTGAACGTCCGTCGAAATAGCGTGAATAGTTCTCAATTCCGGAACAATAACCAATCTCCTTGATCATCTCCACATCATAGGTTACACGCTCATAGAGGCGTTTAGCTTCGAGATGTTTTCCGATGGAGCGGAAAAATTCCACCTGTTTTCCCAGATCGATCTGAATCTCATCGATGGCACGAAAAATCCGTTCCTTGGTAGTTACAAAGAGATTGGCCGGAAAGATCCGGTATGAGCCGAGCCGTTCGATGGTGACACCGGTAAGTGGATCTATCGTTTCGATACTTTCGATCTCGTCTCCCCAGAAAATCACTCGAACAATATGGTCGTGATATGCCAGAAAGACATCCACCGTATCCCCTTTCACACGAAAATTTCCCCGTCCGAACTCGACGGTTTCATTTCGTGAATAAAGACAGTTCACCAGAAGCCGCAGGAAATGGTCCCGCTCTAGCGATTGCCCCTCAGCAATATCGATGGTGGTCTTGTTGAAATCTTCCGGGTTCCCGATACCGTAGAGGCAGGAGACGGACGATACAACAATCACGTCGTTACGTCCCGACAAGAGGGATGAGGTGGCCGCCAGGCGCAATTTCTCAATCTCGTCGTTGATGGAGAGGTCCTTCTCGATGTAGGTATCGGTCGTCGGGATATAGGCCTCCGGCTGATAGTAATCGTAATAGGAGACAAAATACTCCACCGCATTGTTCGGGAAAAAACTCTTGAACTCACTGTATAGCTGTGCCGCCAATGTCTTGTTATGGCTCAGCACCAGCGTAGGCTTGTTCATTTGAGCAATCACGTTGGCAATAGTAAAGGTCTTTCCCGAACCGGTAACACCCAACAGCGTCTGATAAGGGATCTTCTGTCGAAGTCCCTCAGTCAGCGCCTTTATCGCTTCCGGTTGATCACCTGTCGGCTTGTATTCGGATGTAAGTTGAAATTGCATAGTTTTTATAAAACAACTTAATCCGCCATTTGTTTGCTACTGCCCGTCTTAATGGGGTCTAGCAAGAATTCTACTTGACAATATTGGGTAGTTCCAGACCAAATCCCTTCTTCTTGTCCAGGGCTTTCAGGTAGAATGCAAGCAGAAGGGCTGCAACACCAAATCCGGCAAAGATCAGCATCGGAACTGTATAGTTATACTTGACAGCTTCACCGGCCGCAATCTGTTCGGCAATACCCGGATTGCTGCTCTTCAATGCCCATCCGATCAATATCGGCGTCAACATCAGTCCGATATTCTGGATCCAGAATATGATGGAGTAGGCAGACCCAAGTACCTTGTTGTCTACCAGCTTGGGAACTGAAGGCCAAAGAGATGCCGGAACCAGGGAGAACGAGACTCCAAGCACGATGATGGCAGTCAAAGCAATCGCGAATGTAAAGCTTTCCGTCGGCGTAAGGGCAAAGATCAGATGGCAGACAATCATCAACAGCGACCCTAGCATCAACATCGAAGCAGCCTTACCCTTGTTGTCGATAAACCATCCCAGCAGTGGGGTCAAGATCATTGCCCCGATAGGGAAGTAGGAGAAGAGGCTGCTCGCCTCGGAGGTAGTCATCCCCAGACGGCTTTCGAGCATTCCGGTAGCAAATTTCTGAAACGGGAAGATGGCCGAATAGAAGAGTACGCACAAACCGGCCACCACCATAAAGGTCTTCGAGGTAAAGATGGTCTTGAGATCGCTGATCCTGAACTCCTCTTCCTGAGAAGTTTCGTCACCTGCTGCCCTGAGTGCCTCTGTCTGTGCATCCAGTTTCTTGTCGAAGAAGAAATATACACCGAAAGTCAGCAGACCTATCAGCAACAACAACGTCCCTACTCCAACCGAAAGCGTAACACCACCCTTCTCAGCCAGGAAAGGAGACAAGCGAAACACGGCAAAGACACCCAGCCTCGCAATGGCCATCTCAAGACCCATCGCCAAGGCCAGCTCTTTTCCTGCAAACCATTTTACAATCCCCTTGGAGACAGTAACACCTGCCATCTCCACACCGCAACCAAAAATAGCGAAGCCAATGCATGCCACTTTTGCCGATCCGGGGAAACCGGTCCAGAACGAATTAAAAAAGTCATATCCGAAACCGCCGGCATTGAAATAATCGCTGATGCCGTACAGTTTTATCGATGCACCTATCACCATCAGAAAACCGGATACAAGAGCTGCTCTGCGAACTCCTATCCGGTCCAGAATGATTCCTGCGAAAATCAGGAAGAATGCAAACACATTCAAAAAGTACTCGGATCCGGCAACCGCACCAAAGGTGTCGGGGGTCCATTTCAGCGAAGTTTCGAGCATGGTACTCAGGGGGGCCAGTACATCGATAAACATGTACGCAACAAACATTGTAGAGGCCAGCAGAATCAGTGCCGTCCATCTTGCCACGGAAGAATCACGAAGCGTTGTGTGAATTTTTTCAACCATCTATCTTTAATTTATTTAATTTAACTGTCTAAACCTGCAAAGATAAAAAACTCACTCTAATTTCGCAATGCATACAGCTGTTACCGATTCAAAAAAGAGCATTTTTCCACTACTTGGCTAAGGGGTTGATTTTCTGGCTACCCCTCCGGACAACAGGGGTAAAGTTTGCCTGGAAATTTCATAACAGGAGAAACAATCGCTATCTTTGCATTCACGTAACGTAGATTTTTATAATAATACTTTCCGATTGAATGGTGAAAAAGGAATACAGACTCGAGATATGTGCCAACTCCGTTACAAGCTGCATTGAGGCCCAAAAAGGCGGAGCCTTCAGGGTAGAACTTTGTGCAGCGATTCCGGAAGGGGGAACTACTCCTTCATATGGTGAGATTGCGATCGCCAGGGAGCTGCTCAGCATCAAGCTGAACGTAATCATCCGTCCAAGAAGCGGTGATTTCCTCTATTCCCGGCTTGAACACGAGATTATGCTCAAGGATATCGAAATGTGCCGCAAGCTGGGTGTCGACGGGATCGTAATCGGTTGTCTCACGGCTGAGGGGGATGTGGATATTGAACGGTGCCGTGAACTGGTAGCCGCAGCAGGAGGGATGGATATCACGTTTCATCGGGCATTCGACAAGTGCCGCGATCCGTTTGCCAGTCTAGAGCAGATTATCGCGCTGGGTTGCAGCAGGATTCTTACATCCGGACAACAGCCCAAGGCGGTACAGGGTATCGAGTTGCTGAAAAAACTGGTTCGACAGGCCGGAGATCGCATCATCATCATGCCAGGAAGCGGCATCAATGAAAACAATATTGCCACGATTGCCAGGGAGACCGGTGCGGTGGAGTTCCACCTTTCAGCCCGCGAACCGGTACAGAGTGGAATGAAATACAGGGAGTCAACCGTTTCGATGGGAGGAACAAACATCACGATTGACGAGTTCGAACAACTGATTACCAGTGCTCGGAAGGTAAAGGATACATTGACCGTTCTTAATTCTTAACGCAAACTAAAATGAAAAAAATCAAGGTTCTTGCCGCAATGGGTGCGGTGATGGCTATTCTGTTATCCTGTTCACCCAGTGGAAACGGAGAGATAGTCCCGGCCAACTACGAAGTTATTCCACTACCATCGGAGATCGTCACATCCGAAGGAGATCCGTTTATATTGTCCCGATCGGTAAAGATCATAATTCCGGAAGGCAACGAGAAGATGAGACGCAACGCGGAATTTCTGGCAGAATTCCTGGAAATATCCACGGGCATCAAACCGGGCATATCTACCGGTACACAGGAAAATGGCGCCATCGTACTGGCCACCGGCCTGCAACATCCCAATGCCGAAGCGTATGAAATGAGAGTTGACGGAAAGAGCATAACCATTACTGGAGCAAGCGAGGCCGCCGTCTTCTACGGGATCCAGACGTTACGCAAGTCGATCCCGGCCGATGGCGGACAGGTAATTTTCCAGCCCGTCACCATCAAGGATGAGCCCAGATTCTCACACCGCGGCATGATGCTGGATGTAGCCCGTCACTTCCAGCCGGCAGAATTTGTGAAGAGATATATCGATATCCTGGCATTGCACAATCTCAACCGGTTCCACTGGCACTTGACAGACGACCAGGGATGGCGGATAGAGATCAAGGCATACCCGAAGCTTACAGAGGTGGGATCGCAACGTAAACATACCGTGATCGGCAGAAACTCCGGGGAGTTCGACGGGAAACCTCACGGTGGGTTCTACACCCAGGATGAGATCCGGGAGATCGTTCAGTATGCCCGGGAGCGCTATATCACAGTTATCCCTGAAATTGACCTGCCGGGCCATATGCTCTCGGCCCTGGCAGCCTATCCCGAGCTGGGCTGCACCGGCGGCCCCTACGAAGTAGAGGCTACCTGGGGAGTTTTCGACGATGTCCTCTGCCCAGGCAAAGAGGAGACCTTCACCTTCCTGGAGAGGGTTCTCTCGGAAGTGATCGACCTTTTCCCCTCCGAATATATTCATATCGGCGGTGACGAGTGCCCCAAGGTACGTTGGGAGAAGTGTCCCCACTGCCAGGCAAGAATAAGGGAGCTCAAGCTTAAGGACAGCAATGGACATACCGCCGAACATTACCTGCAGAGTTATGTGACCGCCCGCATCGAGAAGTTCCTGAACGAAAAGGGGAGACGCATCATCGGCTGGGACGAGATTCTGGAAGGGGAACTTGCACCGAATGCCACTGTCATGTCCTGGCGAGGCATGGAGGGTGGCATCCAGGCTGCCCAAATGGGACACGACGTGATCATGACTCCGACTGCCTATTGCTATTTCGACTACTACCAGACTCAATATACCGACGAGGAGCCACTGGCCATCGGTGGATATGTTCCGATCGAAAAGGTTTACAGCTTTGAACCTGCCCCCGGCATCCTGACAGAAGAACAGAAAGCCCATATCCTGGGGGTCCAGGCCAATCTGTGGACCGAATATATTGAAACAGCAGAGCATGTGGACTACATGGTTATGCCCCGTATCGCGGCACTTGCCGAAGTGCAGTGGGTTGAACCGGAAAAGCGGGAGTATGAGGCCTTCCTGACCCGGTTGCCGAGGCTGGTCGGTCTCTACGACAAACTGGGATATAACTATGCCAAGCACATTTTCGACGTACAGGCCAACATGACCCCCAGTTTTGAGACCAATTCGCTCGAGGTGGAACTCTCAACCATTGACCAGGCTCCCATATACTATACGCTCGACGGATCAGCCCCTACTGCTTCATCAACCCGGTACGACGGCAGGATCTCCATCAGGGAGAATGTTGAACTACGTGCGGTTGCCATCCGCGAAAACGGCCACAACAGCAGAATCCTCTCGGAACAGATCAAAGCAAGCAAATCCAGTTACAAACCGGTCTCGCTGCTTACAACAGCCGACCCGACCTACCGCTTTACAGGTGAAGGAATGCTGGTTGACGGTCTTTACGGCAGCAATACAAACTACAAATCGGGTAAATGGATCGGGTTTGGCGGCAAGGAGGTGGTGGCCGTTATCGATATGCTGGAACCTACAGAGATCACCACAGCCGAGATCCGTAACTGCGTGGTGACGGGAGACTGGATCTTTGATGCCTCGGAGATCATCCTCGAGGCTTCATCAGACAATGAACGCTTCACCGAGGTCAAGCGACAGCAACTGGTCGACACCAACAGCACCCACTGGTCGGATATTGCCGTCCACACGCTCTCCTTTGATCCCGTGACTGCCCGCTATTACAGGGTGACGGTGAAACCGACCGTCATGCCGGCCTGGCATCCGGGAAAAGGAAGAAAGGCTTACCTCTTTATCGATGAAATAGCATTGAACTGATCAACCTTATCCCATCAACATAAACAAGAGGATGCCGACAACATATCCCACGATTGCAAGCGGTGTAAATCGTTTCAGATAGTACCCGAAACTGATTTTTTCCAGCCCCATGACTGCCACTCCGGTTGCCGATCCAATAATCAGGATGCTGCCCCCGGTTACGGCACAGTAGGTCAGCAGGGTCCAGAATCCACCATCGGCAACAAAATAGTTCATGTAGGGTGTTGTTGCCGCAACAGTCTCTGCTACCGGAAACATTCCCATAGTAGCGGCTACCAATGCCACGTTGTCTACGACAGAGGAGATGGCCCCGACAATTATAGTGATGGCATAGGGTTCTCTTATATTTGACGAGAGGAGATCGGCAAAAAGCGAGAGCTGCCCTCCCACTTTCAGGGCTGCAACCGACATCAGTATGCCGAAGAAAAAGAAGATTGTGGGTAGATCTACCGAACGGGCCAATGTAGGAATGCGCAACTTGTCCGACTCACGGATATCACCCAAATGACTATACATCAAGTCGGTATAAATCCAGAGGAAGACCAGTCCTATCAAGACGCACATAAAAGCAGGCAGATGGGTAATCGACTGAAATACGGGAACAAAAGCAAGTGATAAGATTCCAATCCAAAAAATAACGATCCGCGAACTGTTCGGAATCCGTTCGATATAGATATCATCGGCCATCACGTTGCAGGTTTGACGCAATCTTGCCCCTTTCCGGAACAACCATATATCGGCAATTATCAATGTGACCAGCAGGTTGCCCAGTGCCGGCAGGAAGAGATGTGATATCTGATGCCAGGCTGTGATATTGCCTCCCGTCCAAAGCAGCAAGGTTGTCACGTCGCCGATTGGTGACCAGGAGCCACCTGCATTTGCTGTCAGCACAATGATGCTGGCATATTTCATGCGGTCGGTATGATCGGGGACCAGCTTGCGGAGTACAGCAATAAGCACGATGGCTGCAGCCAGGTTATCGAGCAGGGCTGAAAAGAAAAAAGAGGAGAGTCCGATCATCCATAATAACTTTCTCTTATTGTCGGTATGCAGCGAACGCGAGATTGCCAGAAATCCCCCATGCCTGTCCACAATATTCACAATCAGCAACGAACACATTACAAAAAAGAGTGTCTGTGCCACATCTCCCAAATGGGAGACAAACGTGTTTTCGGTCAGATAATGGACAATCTGCTCTTTAACGGGAGCATCTTCCAGTTCAGTCTGTTTGAGAAAGTGTAGAAAATCGGGGTTCTGACGTTCCACCAGAATATCGCCCGAACCGAAGACCAGCATCAACCAGAGTGTGATGCAAACAAACAGCGCAGTAGCAGATTTATTTATCTTTATTTTATCCTCGAGTGCAATCGCAATAATCCCCAGGACAAAAACAACCGGCATGAGATAGTACATAGCTTCAATCCATTTTATTCGCCTTGCGATACCAGCGAGTAGAGCAGCCTTATCTCTTCTGCCCACAATGTCTCGTCAGGGGTTTCGAGTATCAATGGGATATTGTCGAAACGGGAATCATTCATTATGGAAACGAAAACGTCCATGGTCATCAAGCCCTTGCCCAAGCTGTCGTGGCGATCTACACGCGACGACAACTCCTTCTTGGAGTCGTTCAAATGCATACCTTTCAGGTAATTGAACCCGATAATCTCGTCAAACTGACGGAAAGTCTCTTCAAATCCTTCCCGGGTCCTGATTTCGTAACCGGCCGCCAGGGTATGGGCGGTATCAAGACAGACCCCCACCCTGTTCTTGTCTTCAACCTTATCGATAATATGGGCAATCTGTTCGAAGGTATGACCCAGGTTGGTCCCCTGCCCAGCGGTATTCTCGATGACGGCAGTCACTCCGTTCGTCTTCTCCAACGCCAGGTTGATCGATTCGGCAATCCGGTCAAGACAATCGTCAATCGACAATTGGTTCAAATGGCTGCCGGGATGAAAATTGAGCCGGTTCAATCCCAACTGTTCACAACGTTTCATCTCGTCAAAAAAAGCGGAACGTGATTTTTTCAGGCCCTCTTCCTCCGGATGTCCCAAATTGATCAGGTAACTGTCGTGCGGCAGAATCTGGTCGGGCGAGAAACCATATTCTTCACACCTCGATTTGAACAGATCGATATTCTGCTGTGTAAAGGGTGCCGCCACCCACTGACGCTGGTTCTTGGTGAAAAAGGCAAATGCCTTGGCTCCTATTGCATGTGCATTGACCGGTGCATTCTCTACACCACCGGATGCGCTGATGTGTGCTCCTACGAATTTCATCTCTTCATTTTTTTAGCAGTAAACTTCTCTCTTGCAACAAAGATAAGCGATAATGGCGGAAAGAATGAAATCGGCACCATTTTTTTTGGAAGATAATTGGCAACGAAAGAATAAAAAGTATTATCTTTCGACAAAAAATCGGTGAACAGCACCATAGTTTTATATGATAATTACTACAACAAACAGTATCGAAGGTAAGCGGATTGTTGCCTATCACGGAATTGTCAGCGGTGAGACCATTATCGGCGCAAATATCGTGAGGGATTTCTTTGCTTCTATCACGGATGTAATCGGCGGCAGATCAGGCAGCTACGAGAAAGTTTTGCGTGAAGCGAAGGAGATTGCGTTGGAGGAGATGAGCGAACAGGCCCGGAAGATGGGTGCGAACGCCATCCTGGCTGTAGATCTCGATTATGAAACAATAGGCAACAATGGCAGCATGCTGATGGTTTCAGCATCCGGTACAGCTGTAAGCGTCGAGTAAGTGAAAACCACCTGACAATTTACGACAACATGCGGGATATGCCGGAATGACCGGCACCTCACGTATGAGTATAACGCCCTCATGGAGTGGAGATATCACTTTCCAGTAACAACAGTAACACAACACAATATAGCAAAATGAGAACAGCAGTAAAATTATTACTTTCAGTTATTATTACCCTGGGATTCATATCATATTCAGGTGCCCAGGACTGGGCAAACTTAAATCGTTTCAAGGAAGAGAATGCAAAATTGGGTATGCCGAGAACCTGTGATGACCGGGTGGTTTTCATGGGGAATTCCATTACTCAGGGTTGGATCGAGAAAGTTCCGAAGTTCTTTGAAAACCGTCCGTACATCAATCGCGGCATAAGCGGGCAAACCACACCTCAGATGTTGCTCCGCTTCCGACAGGACGTGATTAACCTTTACCCGAAGGTTGTAGTAATTCTTGCAGGAACAAACGACATTGCAGGAAATACGGGGCCATCAACCCTGGAGATGATCGAGGACAATATCCATTCGATGACCGAGCTGGCTCAGGCCAACGGAATCCAGGTGGTGCTCTGTTCAGTTCTTCCAGCATATGACTATAAGTGGAAACCGGGACTTGAGCCTGCCGGGAAGATCGTAGAGCTGAACCGCAGGATAAAAAAGTATGCGGAAACGCACGGTGCAGTTTACTGCGACTACCACTCCGCCATGGCAGATGAGCGGAACGGGCTCCCCGAAAGCTTGTCGGCAGACGGAGTGCACCCTAACGCCGAAGGATATGCCATCATGGCGCCAATCGTTGAGCAGGCAATTGCCAGAGCGCTGCTGATGTGGAAGGAGGATCCTAGAAGAAAATATTGATCCCTCATTAATCTGGAAATATGAACTTGAAATGAAAATTCTTGCAGATGCACATATTCCCTATTTAAAAGGGGTTGCCGAACAGTTCGGCGAAGTGGAATACTTGCCCGGAAACCAGTTTACCAAACAGGCCATCAGCGGCAAGGATGCATTGATCGTCCGTACGGTCACCCACTTTGGGAAGGAGATTCTGGAGGGGACCAACGTGAAACTGATCTGCTCGGCAACCATCGGCTTTGACCATATCGACACCGCGTATTGTGATGCAAACGGGATTGCGTGGCGCACGGCACCGGGCTGTAATGCCAATTCGGTGGAACAATACATTACCGCCTCATTGCTCTATCTGGCCGACAAGTACCGTTTTAGGCTGGAAGACAAGACGATCGGAATTATCGGTGTGGGGAACGTAGGCAGTAAAGTAGAAGCTGCATGCAGAAAACTGGGGATGCGGGTGTTGCTTAACGACCCCCCACGTGAAGAGAAGGAGTACGGCCAAAATGAGGGGGATCGCGAGAAATCTATTTTCGTGGATCTGGAAACGGTAAAAGAGCAGGCCGATATCATCACCCTGCATACTCCATTAACGAAGAGTGGAAAATACAAGACTTATCATCTGGCGGACACCAATTTCTTCAACACATTGAGAAAAAGGCCCTTCATCATCAATTCGTGCCGTGGGAGCGTAGTAGACAACCCTGCAATGAAAGCGGCGTTGAAAACGGGAAGGATCGCCGGAGCTGTGATCGACTGCTGGGAGAACGAGCCTGAGATCGACCGGGAGCTATTACAGATGGCAGACATCGCTACTCCTCACATCGCCGGCTATTCGGCAGACGGTAAATGGACTGCAACCCGCATGTCGCTTGAGAACCTGAACTCATTCTTCGCAGCAGGCATCTACCCGATACGATTGATGCCACTTCCCGAACCACATGACCCGGTTATCGACCTTACGGAGATTGAACCGGACAAACAGCTGGCTTATGCGGTCTGGCATAGCTACAACCCAATGGAGGAGACAGCGAATCTGAAGGCAGATCCCGACAAATTCTACTGGTTTCGGTCCAATTACCCGTTACGAAGGGAGTATGGTGCATATTATCTGAAAAATGCTAACCCGAAGATCGCCCCTCTTCTGGAACAACTGGGGTTTTGTTTTCTAAAAAATAGCTAAATGTACCTGCTATATTTTCTGATATCGGGGAAAAAAAGTATTTTTGTTGTGTTGTCCTCTCCGATTATCCGGACAATGAAAGAAGTAGAACAGGATAACTCGATTGGCCATATTGGAAAACTCGATTTAACTTAAAAAATAAACATCAATCAAAGAAATGAGAAAGAATTCTTTTTATGCTCTGCTCGTCGGGCTTGCCGTTGTAGCTACATCGTGCAGCAACTTAAAGCCCCTCTCGCAATCTAATTTCAACGCGACTCCTTCGCCATTGGAAACAGTCGGCAATAACGTGCCTGTGACCGTTAACGGAACTTTCCCCGAAAAATGGTTCAACAAAAAGGCAACCGTAAAAATTACACCGGTTCTGAAATATGCCGGAACCAAGGAGTCTTACGGATCTACCCAGACCTATCAAGGTGAAAAGGTTTCTGGAAACGGAATCGAGATTCCCTACAACCGCGGAGGAAACTTTAACATGAGTTTCAACTTTCCCTATCAGCCCGACATGCTGACTTCGGAACTCTTCATGCGCTTCGATGCCAAAATCAAAAATAAAACGGTAAAACTTCCGGAAGTAAAGGTAGCCGACGGTATCATTGCCACATCGGCGTTGGCCAGTGCCCAGAACACTGCCCCCTCTGTTGCTCCCGACGGTTTCCAGCGTATCATTAAACAGACACAGGAAGCCAATATCCACTTCATCATCCAACAGGCCAATATCCGCTCATCTGAAACAAACAAGCAGGATATGCGCACTTGGCAGCAACGCGTTCAGGATGCATTCAACGATCCACGCCAGAATGTTGACGTTGAAATCTCCGCTTACGCTTCGCCTGACGGTGGTGTTTCCCTCAATGAGAGACTGGCTGCCCAACGTGAAAAGAACACGACCCAATACCTGGAAAGTGAACTAAAAAAACGGAATGTCAATGTTGATGTAAATGCCCGCTATACGGCTCAGGACTGGGAGGGTTTCCGTCAGTTGCTCGAAGCATCTGACCTGCAGGACAAAGAACTTGTCTTAAGAGTTTTGTCCATGTATCCCGATCCTGAAACCCGTGAACGTGAAATCAAGAACATCTCATTCGTTTACAGCGACTTGGCATCCACTATTCTTCCGCAACTTCGTCGTTCACGCATCACGGCCAACATCGAGATCATCGGTAAATCTGATGAAGAGATCATGGATTTCTGGCGCACCAACCCCAAGAAACTTTCGGTAGAGGAACTCCTGTACGCTTCGACACTCACCGATAACGATGCCGACAGGGAAAAAATCTATCAATATGTTACTGTAAACTTCCCGCAAGATTACAGGGGATGGAACAATATGGCCACCGCTTATTATCAGCGCGGCGAATACAATAATGCCAGACAGGCACTGGATCGTGCGGCCCTCGTTTCGCCCAATGCTCCTGAAGTGAATGTAAACAAGGCACTGTTCGCCATGATGGACGGCAATACTAGCCTGGCCAAGGAATTGCTGGGTAAATCATCTGGTGCAAACAATCTCGATGCTGCAATGGGATTGCTTTACCTGATGGAGGGGGACTACAATCAGGCTGTTGATGCCTTTGGTGATACCAAATCTAACAATGCCGCACTGGCACAGATCCTGACCAAAAACTACAACGCTGCCGATTTCACACTGAAAGCCATCAAGACTCCCGATGCACTCACCTACTACCTGATGGCCATCGTAGGTGCAAGAACCAACAACTTCAGCGATGTGATGAGCAACCTGCGCTCTGCCATAACCATGGACAAAGCAATGGCAGTCAGAGCATTGAACGATCTTGAATTCGCAAAATACAAGAGCAATGTCGACTTCATCAACCTGTTGAAATAAGATCCAGTCGACAGATACCGGAAAAGGGGTGCAGACAAAAGCACCCCTTTTTAATTCCCAAAAACCATATTGCCGCCTCTTTCTCCTTCGACCCAAAGTTGTCCACTTTCCCTCCTTTACGTAGTTCACGACGTTAACCGGTAAAAATAACCGTTTTCTGAGAAGAAAAAGTTATCTTTGCACTTCATTACGACAGCGATTCTTTTCGCGCAATTCACCGGAAACACCCTTACTCTCTGGTAGTGCCGGGAAATAGTCGGAAATGGAACGACAAAGCTTTTGAACAACTACCGAATAACGATCAGATGAATATGAATTTTGTAGAAGAACTTCGTTGGCGAGGCATGATCCATGATATGATGCCCGGTACGGAAGAGCAATTATTGAAAGAACGGACTGCAGGATACCTGGGAATTGATCCTACAGCCGACTCGCTTCATATTGGGCACCTGGTGGGTGTGATGATGCTCAAGCACCTGCAGCGTGCGGGCCACACACCGATAGCGCTTGTAGGAGGTGCTACGGGAATGATAGGAGACCCATCCATGAAGTCGGCAGAACGCAACCTGCTGGATGAGCAGACCCTGAGACATAACCAGGAAGCGATCAAAAAGCAACTGGCAAAATTCCTCGACTTTGAAAGTGATATTCCCAACCGGGCAATCTTGGTGAACAATTACGACTGGATGAAAGAGTTCTCCTTCCTTTCGTTTATTCGCGATATCGGCAAGCATATTACCGTCAACTACATGATGGCTAAAGATTCCGTCAAAAAACGGTTGAGCGGCGAGGCCAGCGAAGGGATGTCCTTCACCGAATTCTCCTACCAGCTGCTGCAGGGATACGATTTCCTGCACCTCTACCGTGAATTTGGATGCCGCCTGCAGATGGGAGGGAGTGACCAGTGGGGCAACATCACCACAGGTACCGAGCTTATCAGGCGAATTGCCGGCGGAGAAGCATACGCATTGGTTTGTCCCCTTATCACCAAAGCCGATGGAGGAAAGTTCGGAAAAACGGAAAGTGGCAATGTCTGGCTGGATAGCCGCTACACTTCACCCTACCAGTTTTATCAGTTCTGGATGAACGTAAGCGATGCCGATGCCGAAAAATACATCAAGATCTTCACCTCCTTGTCGAAAGAAGAGATTGAAGCGCTGGTGGCAGAACAACAGGCTGCTCCGCATATGCGGCCGCTACAGAAGAGGCTGGCGGAGGAGATCACTGTCATGGTTCATAGCCGGGAGGAGTATGAGATGGCGGTGACTGCCTCGGAGATCCTCTTTGGAAAATCCACATCCCAGGCCCTCCGTTCTATCAACGAAACCACTTTCCTTCAGGTTTTCGACGGTGTTCCTCAATTCAATGTTTCGAGGGATCTGCTTGCCGGAGGAGTCAAGGCGGTGGAGTTGCTGACCGAGACAGCCGCAGTTTTTCCTTCCAAGGGTGAAATGCGCAAAACCGTACAGGCCGGTGGCGTATCGATCAACAAAGACAAGCTGGAAGATGCCGAAACGGTCATTGATACCTCATACCTGATTGCCGATAAATATATACTGGCGCAGCGGGGCAAGAAGAACTACTACCTGCTGATTGCAATCTAACTGATCATGGAGAAAAAGCGAAAGTATCAGTTCCAGATCTCCGCCCAGTATATCGATTTCCGGAAAAAGGTATCGTTATCGTCGTTGTTCGACATGATCCTGAAAACTGCAGGACAGGATGCCGACAACAACGGGTTTGGCGTACTGAAGTTGCAGTCGCTAGACTACACATGGGTTCTTTCCCGCTTCATCCTTGATGTGGAGAGGTTGCCACTTGAAAACGAAACGATTACCATCGAGACATGGATTCAGGATGTGGAAACGCTGTTCACCACGCGTAATTTCAGGATTACCAATGGTGACGACCGGCTGATCGGTTATGCCTCATCCTCGTGGGCTGTAATCGATATGAGAACACGCAGGAGCGTCCAGCTCGACACGCTGCCCTCACTCAACGAATTCATACTGCCGGAGAGTACCCCGATCGGCACACCAGGGCGGATTGCCAACGTAAACGGCAAGATAGCCAACCGGTTTGAGGTGAAGTATAGCCACATCGATGTGAACCGCCATGCAAGCAGTCCGTTTTACATCCAATGGATAGCCGACTGCTTCTCGCTCGATTTCTACCTGCAGCAACGCCTGAAAAGGTTCGAGATAAATTTTCTCAAGGAGATCACATTTGGGGATACCGGAGTTGTCTACCGGGAGCAGAAGAGCATTAACGATTACCTCTTCCAGCTGGTAACTGCCGAAAAAGGGGTGGCCTGTCGCGCACGGATGCTCTTTGAAGAGGTCGAACCCGGGAGTTGATGAGGTAATCCAAAAAACATCATCCCAAATTTGGCCGTTTCCAAATAATGTTATACTTTTGCACTGCTTTTCACGAAGCAACAGAGGATTGTCCCATGGTGTAATGGTAGCACTCCTGATTTTGGTTCAGTCAGTCTAGGTTCGAATCCTGGTGGGACAACAACACTAACGGCGTATTTAGCATATTATCAGCTATTTGCGCCGTTGCTATTTCTAAAAAAGTAAGAATTTTGGTAACCCACATTGCAGCACGATTATAAATAGAAGTTAAACTTACCCTCTATTTACGTTAAATCCGCTTGTTCTCCCGACATCGCCTTCGGCTCGTCGGGAGAACGGACGGAGGATTACATCCTGCATTCTACTCCTCGCCTAACGGCGACATCGTAGAACACAGGATTTGCGAGATTACAAGGGATAGTGGATATCCCCCCCCGCAACCTCGCAAATCCTCCGTCCGTTTTACGTCTGTTTGATGACCATGAATTTTTGTATCAGGCTGATATTCAATGTCGATTTGTTTTAAAACACGAATGTAGTCCCCCATTTGATGTTGAAAAAACCGTTACCCTTGATTACTTTTGCGTTGTATGTTTTTCAAGACAAGCATAAAGCAAAAGGATGGGGGCCATGAGTATACCCATTACCGGTTGTGCGAGAGCTACCGGGAAGGCCGCTTCATCCGTAACCGCACGCTGCTCTCTTTGGGTGACCTGGAATCAGTTCTTCCACCTGAAAAGATTCCCTTTCTCTGTCAACGCATCAACCAGGTTTACCTCGAGGGCAAAACATTCATCATCTCTTCACTTCGCGATGACAAGGTGGAAGCCCTGTGCACGAAATACGTGGGACTACTCCATGAAGCGCAGAAAATAGAAAAGGCAAAAAAGAAGGCAGCCGGTATCGAGCAGGTGTACATTGACAGGACAACGAACAGCGATATTCGGGAGGTTGGTGGCGAATGGCTCTGCCTTCAAGCTTGCCGCCAATTGCTCCTGCCAGAGTATTTTGAGACTTTCGGCTGGGAGAAACAAGATATCGCCCTTGCTTTAACACAGATCATCGCCCGGGCTGTTTACCCCGCATCGGAGTTTAAAACCAGCCGTTGGTTGCAGGAGAACTCGGCGCTTTGTGAACTAACCGGTGTTGATCCTTCGGCCATCACCAAGGATAAGCTTTACCAGATGGCTCACCGGCTTTATGATGAGAAGGATGGCCTGGAACGTCATTTTTCCAACCGTACGAACGATCTTTTTTCCTTGGATGACAAGATCATTATCTATGATTTGACAAATACCTACTTCGAGGGAGCTATGCGAGAGAGCCGGATAGCGAAGTTCGGGCGCAGCAAGGAAAAGCGTAACGATGCCAGACAGGTGGTGTTGGCTGTGGTGGTCAACCCGGAAGGTTTCCTGAAGGAGTCACAAATCTTTGAAGGCAACATGACTGATCCTGAAAGCCTGCGACATGTTCTTGACAAGATGAAATCCCATCGGGGGAGATCCGATAAAAAGCAGGTGGTGGTCATGGATGCCGGCATCGCCACGAATGATAACCTGAAGATATTGAAAGAGGAATCCTTCGACTACATCTGTGTCTCACGGGGTAAACTCAAAGAATACCGTGCAACAAGCCTTTCCCCTGTGGAAATACGGGATAAATCCAACCAGCTCATCGAGATCAGTCAGGTAGAAGTGGATGGCGAAAGTGACAGCTTCTACAAGGTGAAGAGCTATAGCAAGGGTCTCAAGGAAGCGTCCATGGAAAACCGTTTCACGCGGGCCTTTGAATGTGGACTGAGCCAGGCAGCCGAAGCCCTGAAAAAGAAAGGAGGCACCAAAAAGCTTGAAAAGGTGTGGGAACGCATCGGCCGGCTAAAGGAAAAATACCCTTCGGTACACCGCCTGTATCACCTGACTTCGTCATTGCGTCACCCAAAAATCTTCATCAAAGAGTTTGGCGATTTTCTGATGCCTTGCCATCAACATTGTCTGAGTGTATACATCCTTGTTCAGAGGTAGCTTAATTTGTATGGTTGTGATGGTCTTAGCCAATGCAAGCACCTTGTCTACGCTCATTTTAATCTCTGAGACTTTCAGCATGCGCTCCAATTCCTTGTATACTTTCAAAGCCACAAAGCAGATGCATATATGAGCCTCGATGCGTTTGCGTGTAAAATGAAACATAGGACGTATCTCTATCTTTGATTTGGCTATACGGAAGGCCCGTTCTACATGCCAAAGGTTGTGGTATGCAGCATAAACGTCTTGTATTGGTATATCCGTATTGGTGAGATATCCCTTTAGACCATCCCATTTGGAGTCGTCGGCAACACGGTCATAGTTGATGGCTACCTTCACTTCACCATCCATGGATAAAAACTTATTGTAACCTCTTTTGTTGATGTTACCTTTAGTGAGCGCACCATGCTTATATGCCTTTTCCAATCTGCGTATTCCCTTCTCTCGGTTATAGGCATCTTTCTTTGCACGGTCATCTGTATAGCCGACCAAGAGCCGACGGCCACCTCCTTTGTCATATTCAACCATCTGGCAGTCGCGCTTTGGCTGTTCCAATATCCAGTTCTTGACTTCCTGACTTTCATTCTTTATCTTCGCACCTATTATATACTTGTAGCCATGAGCCTCAAGTTCCGCTATATTTGCATTGTTCATCAGACCAGAGTCGGCTACCACAACGAAGTTTTCCAAACCGTATTTGCTTACAAACTCGTTTATCGTCGGCAGCATCGTGTGGCCTTCATATTTGTTGCCCTCATGGATGCAATAGGCAAGCGGATAGCCGCCAAGGCTAACAAGCAGGCCGAGTATGATCTGAGGATTACTGTGACGTCCCTCCTTTGAGAAGCCTGTCTTGCGCAAGTCGTCCTCATAATCCGCTTCAAAGTAAAGTGTGGTGACATCATAGAACAACACACCGATATTGCCACCGAACAGTTTTGCAGTATGGCGCACGCTGATGTCCTGTACGATTTCGTGCTGATGGTCGCTAAGCTTGTCAAGATAGCGATAGATTTTTGAGAGATCCACATCTTCGTCAAAGTGGTTTTTCAGATATTCCACCGTAGCAGCCTTGCTCGTTGGATATGCCAAACGGGCTTTCACTAGCTTACGGAACACTTCATCGTCAATACGATTGAAACCAATCCTATCAAAAGTGCGGTCCAATATCAAGTCGTAACCATTGAGAAGTATATTACTCACCTGTGACAATACACGACGTACTTCTTCTCGCTCACGATCACACGCTTTACGCTCCTCACCATATAAATCGAGTTGGGGATGACGCCGGGATTCTTCTTTTGAAATCCATTCTTTTGCTTCATTGACAAGATTTTCGACCTCATCTTCATTATATGCAACACCAATTGTGGCAAGTTCTTTCATCTTGCCACCGATTTTCTCAACAACAATAACTCCGATATTGCCAGAACGATGTCTTTTCTTTCTGATAAACATACATTGCCGTCCGATAAAAACCGATTTTGATTCTTCGCTACTTTTAACCGGCTTATTATCAGTCGTTTCTTTTTATAATTTTTCTATTTTCAAAAGTAAGCCCCCCTGAAAAGGGTAAGCATCTCTAAATCCTGGTCATCTCGTTGCCAATCTCGTTCCGGGTTTTCTAAAAATTTTATCAAGTGCAGGTAATTAAACAGGTGTATCCTGCAAAATGACACCAGGTTGGAGAATGCCCAAGGCCGTTTCAACCGCTTCTGTATAACCGTGAGCAAGAGGTTCACGATCAAAGCGCAATATACCTGTATTTTTATCGCGTTCTCGTTATCCCCGAGGAAGTACTTCAGGGGGAAGTTTGATTTTAACTGCTTGAATAACAGCTCTATTTGCCATCTTATTTTATACAAGGCCGCTATCATGTCGGGCCGCATCTCGAACAGGTTGGTGAGGAACTCGAACTTCCTTTTCAACACCCTGTCGTAGAACACCACCTTGCGCAACTTCAGCTTGCTCCCGCCATCATCTTCCTTCACGGTCACCTCGATGATAGTGTCTTCCAGCACGCCGCTGTGGATGCATTCATCGATGTAAAGTTCTTGCTCCACCTTGTAAACGGCGTTCTCCTTGATGCGGGTAACGAATCCGGCTCCCTTTTCACAAAACAGCTTGAAGGCTTTATAATCGTTGTATCCCTTGTCGAAGACGTAAATAGTGTTGTCATCCGGTTCCAGTTTCCTCAACAGCAGGTGATCGTTCGTGGCAGCGGATGAGAACCATATCATCTTGGGAACGGGCTCGTCGACATTGATAACGGTGTGCACCTTGATCCCCCCTTTGCGTTTACCGTTCGAGGGTGTTCTGCCGACGCACTTCAAGATGTCCTGGAACAAACTGATAACCGTGCTGTCGAAGATCTCGACCTGCTTGTTCAACACATCTTTAAAGCGGGTGTCCGAGATCACGTGTTGGTACTCGCGAAGCAGGTCGTGGTACACGCCCGAGAAGAAATCAACGCTCCTGCGCTTGTTGGCGTCCGACAAGGTGCTCCGGTAGGGTATGTGGCCGAGCTGGAAATGCCTGGTCTTGCCTGAAAGACCGAGCATTGCACCCGCCACCTCGCGCAGGGAGGAGCATTTGGCGAAGACGCAATACAACATGCTTATAAGGTGATCCTTAGCCGTGAAACGTTTCACGTAATGATCGGCCTTGTACCGTTTGCTGTTTCGGGCGATAATCCTTGTATCTACCATAGATATGAGCTGTCCGAATACCGATTGTCCAAAAAAATAAGTACTTTTGTTCATTGTAGACTTGTTTTGTGATGAATACAAAGCTACAATTATTAGTACGACGGGCAAAACTCAAATTTGCCCGCGTACTTTTTCTAAAAAGTTTTTATCGGACAACAGTGTTTCAATATGTACATTATTGTAAATATATTCTTAGTCAATAAAAGTAATCACATTTTTCCGGCGAAACTGCGTTTTTCAGTAATTTGAAAAAACGGGGTTTTCAGAGCGGACTCAGTTCTCAAAGTATAATTTACCAAAATACATATTTCTGTCGGTGCGTTTGCAAAAAAGTGGATCTTTTGGCTTTGCGAAAGGTCGGCTTGTGTGTCGGCTTACGGTTTCGGGCTTTGCGTTCGGGCGGGTTTCGGAGCACAAAACTGTCAACCAGCACTGAACTTAAATAGAAGCACAAAGCTCCAAGTTTGCACGTCACCCCGCCTGACGCAAAACCCGTGTTGGCGGTTCGTGCTTCTTCTTTGTATGTTAGTCTGCTGCCCATCTATATTCAAAATCTTCTGGATTTAATTCAAGAGTTGTTGTCAGTCGGTTTTTTATTTCTTGTCCACCCGGCATAAGAGGAAGCATACTGAAATAGTTTCTTATCGCACCATTTATACCTGCTAAACAACTTTTTGCCTTAATCCAATTGTGAGGGCTGAAAACTCTGTTTTGGGGTTGCGGTTCATTGGCTGCTGCTTCAAGTGCCATATTTAGACTCACACCAGCAATTTTAATTATTTCTCCAATCATGCCTGCTTCTTTTGCTTTTTCGTAGCACTTAATTGGAAATGGAACTCTTTCAGCTTGGTTATTTGATATTGAAAAGCACATTGATACCGCATATAAATGGTGATAGGGTGCATATGCTTTCATTGCTAAAAGAGTTTCATTAAGTCCAAGTGGATTTTCTTTTCCCCATGTTTTCAGTATTTCTTGATAGAAGAAATTAAGCGCCTGAGCATTTTCAGGTTTGTATTCTCTTTTAAAAAGCTGCTCAAAGTATTTGTCAAATATTTTTGTTTCACTGTATGAAATATTTGGTCTTTGTGAATGCCAAGCGATTAAGAACTTACCCAAGTCTGAAAAGTCAAGAACATAAGATTTGTCTTTGTCGGCTGGTGGAACTTCACCACGTTTAGTAATAAAGTAACCTTGTGGATATTTCTGCTCAAATTGTTTTTTGATATTTAAAACACGCTTGTCATTACTTCTTAAATCTCTTGGTTTTACAGCGCTTTGAGAGTTTGTGTTAATGCTTATTCTATCGGCTCTGTCTCGCTGCGGAATTTCATAGAAACGGAAAAGAACGTAAGTGTCTTCAAGTGTTTTGACTTTTTCACTGCAACTCAAAATCGTGTTTAAAGATTGACAACCGTTTACAACACTAAGTCCGTGTAGTTTCAATTGATTATCTTTCTTTTCCATTCTGTTACATATGGCAGTAATACCATTATGGAAAAAGAAAAAGTCTTTGTGTTTGTCACTATAAATGGTTTGCCTAATACCCTTATTTACTGTGTTGCTTAGTCCTAAACTCTGCCTAACGTTTTTTTGAAAGAGAGTTCCATCTTTTATACCTGGTATCTTTATGCACTCTTTTAACGGTAGTGCGCCAATAGCAACTTTTGTGTTTGCTAATGTTTCATACATAAAGTGTCCTGCCGAAAGGTCTATTACATGGTTTATAGAAGGATTTTCCTTTTCAAGTGCAAGGTCATAACGTCTTTTAATTTCGTCACTGTCTATGACGGAAATAGAACAGATTAAATCGTCTTTCTCAGATAAGTCCGCAAGCTGTTGTTGAAAGGTCGCTAGGTCATTTTTAGCTGCTGCCGTTAAATCCCCTGTGGTTATTAATTCAAAGGCAATTTCATAGTCGTCTTCTAATGCTCTTGCAACGTCTGATAATTTTCTTTTCAGTTTGTTGTTACCAACTTCTTGAAGTCTAACAAGGTCACGTAGTTGTATCCATGAGGATAATACTTCTCTCAAAGGTTCAGCGTCAACCACTGTCCCACCAATGAACTTTCCTTGAAGAATGAAAATTGTGTTTTTATCATCATCAATTACTATCGCATCTATTTGTTTGTCGTCTGCACCATCTGTAATGTCGTCTCTGGTTTCTACCATGTCTCGCAGGTGAACATTACGCAAATACCAAGCAATAAATCTTTGTCCGTTGTTGGGGAAATTGTCCTGATAGTAGGGTGTTTTTATTTCTTCGTTAATCTGTTCAAACATATATTATGTCGTTGTTAATTGTTTACTGTGTCGTTTTTTAGCATGACCGCCAACGTTCCGCGTGTATGTGCCGTTGCGAAGCAATGGCATGTACACGCTGTTGTAAGATGTTTTGGGGTCGTCTTTCTTAATCATTTCCCCAAATCCTCAGAGCTTTTGAAAATTCCATCTCAAATTCAGTGTTGGGATATTTTTCGCTTAACCAATTGGAAAACCATTTGAAATCTATGCATCTTTCATCTTCATTATGCGTTTTAGGCTGGAAGTAAATTATTTCAATCTTCTTTTCTATTCCAATGAATTTTCCATTCAAATCAATCTTCTGAAATTCATTCAATTTCTTGATTAAATGTTCGTACTTCCTTTTATAGGAACTAGCTTGATAAATTTTGAAAATTCCTTCAATTACTTTTTTAATTCCAACTTGTTGGGCTTCGCGTAAGTAATCATCTTGTTTTATTCTTCTGGAACCAGAGTCAGTTTTAAACTCAATCAAATAGTCTTTTGAGTTTTCATCAACCGCATAGAAATCAACTTTATAGGATCGATCAGCATAATTCGTAGATTCGTGCTGAGGCTTAACTGTGGCTAAACGAATTGGGAGCTCCGGAATTATTCCAATTATTTCTACTCCTAAGAAATCTGTAAGAGCATCCTTTAAATAAAACCCAACCAAACTATCAATTCTTGGTTCAGCTTTGTAGGCTGGCAATTTCTTCCAGTCTTTCATCATTTCAAAGTATTCATTCCAATTCATATCTTGCCTTTATCATTCTTGTATTATCGACCCCAAAATGTCTTACAACGGTTTGCGTGTATGTGCAGTAGCGGATTAGAAGTACTTTCCTTTCCGTTTAGCACAAAGTTTTTTAAAAGCACAGACCTTCGATTTACCACTTCACCCGCTATTGCCACATACACGCTGTTACAAGCTGGCCTTCTGTCCTCCGTCATTGTCAAGCCTTGTCCAGTATGGGTTTTCGCTGTTTCTGTCCAACTGTTTTTGTGTCGGTTGTGGGTGGCGAAAAAATAAAACACCGAAGGGAGGGAAGAAAAAAATGAATTTACTCGCATATTGCTGGTTTTCATAGGTGCTCGTGATTGCTTCGCAATTCTTTTGGGGTTGGCGAAAAGCACACTCTTTTGCAAGATTTGGTCTGTGCTTGGTCTTGCGCGGCTTGCAAATGTGTGTGCTTTTGCGTGTAGGCTCATGCTAATAGTTTTTCTAATTTCATTTTCCACTTTTCCCAGTCTTTCATTTCCTTTGTCTGTAAATCTATAAATTTCTGTGTATGGCCATGATGAATTAAATGACAAAGTTCGTGTATGATTACATATTCGATGCAGCCTTTTGGTGCTTTAATCAATTCAGGATTTAAGATGATTTTTCCTTTCGGAGTGCAGCTTCCCCAACGTGTAGGCATGTCACGCAACACAATTGAACTTGGTTCTACTTTATGCTTCTTGAATTTTTCAATAAGTGGTGTTGCGATGGCATGAAACTTTGCCCTTGCATGTTGCAAGTACCAGTCATGCAATAAATCTTTAGCTCTTGATTTTTCGCTTGCTGTAACTAAAATGAATTTCCCTTTTAGTTTTACTGATTCTTCTTTACCAATTTGAATTTGTAAACGGTACTGTCTGCCTAAATATAGATGGGTTTCTCCGCTAATGTATTTTCGGCTTGGTGTCTTTGGCTGAAAGGAAAGAAAGAAGCTTTGCTGCTTAATTATCCAAGGTGCTTTTTTTCTAATTTTCTCTTTCACTTTTTCTAAGCTTGTATCAGCTGGAGCTTTTACTAACACTTCCATTTCGGGCGTTACAGTAATGCCAAGTGATTTTCTGTCTGAATACTCCAAACGAAAATCTATTGTTCTACTTCCATATTGTATAGCTGCTGTCATTACTTGTAACGGATTTTAGCCACTTCAATACAATCTTCGGCAATCTTGTCCATGTCTTTAAATGACAAGTCCACATTGTATTTGTCCCGTACTTCATCAATTAAATAATCGCCAATTTCAATGATCAACTTTCCGGTGATATTCGTTTTGTATTGCCAGTCAACAATCGGTTTGCCATTTTCCAATACTGAAGCTTGAATCAGGTCGTCAATTTGTAAAGCTGCTTGCGTTGCGATTTCTTTACATACCGCATCATCTTGAATCTTTTCAGATAGTGCCTCAAATGTCAATCCATAAAAGGCTTTGGCCACATCTCTCTCATTCAATTGTTCAGGAATATCATTGTCGGTATGAGCCAAAACATTGTTCATGATGTCTTGAACTCTGCTCAGGTATTGTGCTTCGCTGATGCGTTTGGCTTCATAGTCAGCAATGGTTTCTTTCAGCATTTGCGAAAACTTCTTGTAAAAAGCAGGGTCTTCATCCATTTTCTCGGTGATGTGCTTGGCTGTTCTGCTGGCAATCTTGTCCGCTTTTGCTGCTTTTCCGGTTGTGTTTTCTACTTCCTGCTGAAATTTATCCTTGTCAAATATGTTTACCAGTTCTGTGATGGTTTCAATTTTCTCTGTGGTAATGTGTGTGTCAATCAGTTTTTGAATTTGACCTTCATATTGTTTGTAGTCAATTTCATCACTGTATCTTTCCACTACTGCCAAACGTAGTTTCAAGAACATGGTCAAATCTTCTTTGTAACGGTTGATGGTTTTTTCCTCAACGTCTTTGTGAAATTGAATAGAAGACAAAGCAAGCTTTAAACTCTTGGCAAAGGCAGCCAATTTATCGTAAAATAAAACTCGTATTGCTTCATCTTTTAATAATTGCTGATATGCTTCTGCATCCCGTTTGTTGGCTATCGTTTTGAAAATATCCCAAAGGTCTGAATGCTTTTGCGGTAGTTTTTTAATTTCTTCCGAAATATTGGTAAGTGTTCCTACCAAATCCTCTTCATCAAAATCTTCAAATGAAGAGTACATCTGCAAAGCATCATCCAAATTTTCAATCACACCATAATAGTCAATGATGTAACCGAAATCTTTATCCGGATAAATCCGATTAACCCTGGCAATAGCCTGCAGGAGTTTGTGACCCAGTAAATTGCGTGTGAGGTACAGAACGGTGTTTTTGGGCTCATCAAATCCCGTTAGCAACTTATCCACCACGATGATAATCTCGGGGTCCTTTTGGTTCTTGAAACGATTGATGATATTCTTTTCATAACTCCGGGCATTACCATGTTCGTCCATCATTCGTTTCCAAAACTGATTTACCTTTTCCGATGATTTTTCATACGCACTTTCTTCTCCTTCTCGTTCGTCAATAGGTGAAATCAATACCTCGCTTGTTACAATACCGATTTCATCGAGGTACTCTTTATATTTTATCGCATTTATTTTTTTATCACAAACCAACTGACCTTTAAAAGGAGTTTTGCCTTGCCAGTTGTTCCGGAAATGATAGCTGATGTCCCAGGCAATCATCCGCATCTTTTGTTCGGCTGAATTCAGGTGATCATAACGAGCAAATTTCTTTTTAATGTCCGCTTTTTGATATTCCGTCAGGGGCTCAGAAACCATTTCGAAGAATGTATCTATGGGACTTGCGTTTACTTCCTGTATGGCCAGGCGTCCTTCATAAAGTAGCGGTACAACTGCCTGGTCACTAACAGCCTGTTCCACTGTGTAAGCATCAATGATTCCCCCAAATTTGGCAGCCGTGCTTTTATCTTTTTTGAAAAGCGGAGTTCCGGTCATCGCAATGTAGCATGCATTGGGCAAGGTTTTCTGCATGTCAAGGTTAAAGATGCCGTACTGACTCCGGTGCCCCTCATCTACCAATACAAAGATGTCATGGCTTTCGAGTGGCTTTTTAATTTTCTTGACAGCTGCATTAAACTTATTGATGATGGTGGTAACAACCGCATCGCTTTTACTTTCCAGTAGTTCCACCAATCGCTGTCCTGTGGTAGCATTATCTACGAACTTGCCACACTTTCTAAAAGTTTTGGTAATCTGATCATCCAAATCGGTTCTGTCGGTTACCAGAACAATTTTTGGATTGCGGATGCTGGGCTCCATGGCAATAGCCTGTGCCAGCATCACCATGGTTAATGATTTACCGCTCCCCTGGGTGTGCCAGATTACGCCGCCCTTTCTCTTGCCATTTTCTATTTGCCTGATGCGATGCATGGATTTTTTGATGGCAAAAAACTGTTGATAGCGGGCAATTTTTTTCTCCCCATTGTCAAACAAAATGAAATTGAAAACCAGATCCATTAATCGTTCGGGGCGGCACAATCCAAAGAGGTATTTGTCTTGCTCTGTGGGAAGAATTTCTTCCTGCTCCAAAGCATCAAAATATTGCCGAACGTATTTGAACCGGTCAGAAAACAAATGTTCCTTTATAGAAATCGGAAGTGGTTTGTTTTTGAGTATCTTCAACTTTTCATTGTACTCTTTTAACTTTTCACTTTCTTCAAATTTCTCTTGCCATTTCGCCCAGAATTTTTCGGGTGTTGCATTGGTAGCGTAGGCAGCATCCTGTGTGGCAATGCTTAAGATCAGTTGCGCATATACATATAAGCTTCTAATCCCATCTTCCTGTTGGCTACGTAAATGCTGACTAATCGCCTGCTTGAGCGGTTCTCTCATATCCGGACGCTTGCACTCAATGATGCAAAACGGAATACCGTTCACAAACAACACCAGATCCGGTCGGTAATGGTCTTTGCTGGTGCTGCGCATGACGCTGAACTCTTCGGTAACATGAAAAACATTGTTGTGGATGTTTTTCCAGTCGATATATAGGAGTGTAAAACTCTTTTTGTCCCCGTCAATGCTCTGCTCCAGGGGCTGGCCTAAAGTGAGCAAGTTGTAGGCCTTTTCACAGGCAGCTATATACCCTTCATTCATGGGCAGATTTTTCAGCGCTAGGATGCCCCGTTCAATATTTTCATCGGTGAACAGGCTCGTCTTGGTAGCGCTAAGCCGAATGCTGTTGATTTCTTTCAGCTGTTTGCGTAGCACATCTTCCAGCAGCACGTTGGTTGTTTTGCCACCTCTGAGCCGCTCGGCCTCAGCCGGGCTGAGATAGGTATAGCCCAGGTTTACCAGCATTTGCAATGCCGGAATCTGACTGATATGGTCTTCTTTAAAACTGGGTGTGTCCATTTTATTCAGTGATAAGTGATAAGTTAAAATGATATGTATAGAAATGAGCGATTTTCTTTACATGTTACATTTGTCATATATCGGTTTTGAACTTTTTTTTACACATGACGCCATAATTATATCGGAATGCTCAGGGCAGCACCTTTCATCTCGGCCAATGCACTGCGAGCAGCAGCCGTTTTTTTTAGAATGGCCTTGGTTTCTAAATCGAAATCCAACGGAAGTTGTGGTATTTGATATGCCATGATTCAATCTTTGTTTTGCACAATAAAGCAATCACCTATATCATGCAGATTTTACTTTATTATCTTTTTTTATCCTTTGGCGGATTAGGGTCTTTCCCATAACTGTTTGGGTTCTGAATCTTTCCGTCTTTTCCATGTGGTATCAATTCAGATTTTTCCTGTTTTGCTTTTTCACGGCTCCAATCCATTGCTTCCTTTTTGGTGTCAAAATGCTTGGAAGCTCTTTCTGCATTTTCTCTTTTTGAATCCCAACCACCTTTTTCGGAGTTTGGAACTACATGTCTTTCTTTACGTGGCATATATATTGAGTTTTTGGTTTCATGAAGTAACCTTTTCAATAAGTTTGAGCCATCTTTCTTTAACATCATCTCCACATCGGGTAACAATTCTCTCAAAATTTCTCTGAAATTCTTTTGCCAAATCTACCTTCCAACCTTCAGTGAGTGTATAACCATTATTTTTTGCAAACGCCTCCATCTGATTAACGATCGGTGCATTTTTATCATACAAATAGTCAAATTCATCTTCACTATTTACCCTGCGATATTGCTTGGCAAATATCCTTGCTAATTCATCTAATGGCATTAAGTCCTCTATTTCAAATTCTCCCTCTCCGATAAATTCCGAAACAGGAATCACTTTTTCTTTTTCCTCTGCATATAAGCCGTTATGCAATTGTTTGATCTTATCTTTACCAGGTTTATCGGAATCCATAATGACATAAGGCAAATTGTCTTCTCTACCTAACAGAATTTTAACGACTGGTGACATCCCTTTTACTCCTCCTGTAGGGATAAATACAACTTCTTTATCATTTTTATATTTTCCTTCTGCCAATACATATTTTTTGATTTGCTGAAGATATATTTGATCTGAAACCCCTTCCACTAAAACAGGCTGACAACCAATGAGTAAAGTGTCAGACACAGTAATTCCAATTGCAGCATGTATCGGATATATAGATTTTTCCGAAATTTTCTTGTTGGCTCTTAAATCGCTTGACACAACAGATTCCCCATTGTCCCCAATATACATAGCGTGAACGCCACTCAAATTATTGGTACTTACTAAAAACGGTGAGTGTGTTGTATAAATCAGTTGGTTTTCATTCGCCAATGAATTGAAAAAAGCTATTAAATCCATCTGAGCAACTGGGTGTAACGAAATACCAGGTTCATCCAATAACAATATACAGTTGGAATGAGAATCTTTACTTTCTACCAAAAAGACCAAAAAGAAGCTAAAGAACCATTGTAAACCTTTGCTTCTTCCTTCCAACTCAATTCTTTCAGGTCGTTTATCATCGCTTACCCATATTCTAAAATGATTTCCATCGGCCTGAAAATCAAAAATGTATTTTCCTTGCTTCCACCATGAAGCAAAATCTTGGGTTAGAGTTGTGGATGCAGACTGCAAAAGAATTCCTCTTTCTTTTTTATTTCTGCTCTCTTCTTCAATATCTTTATCTTTTGCCTCCTCAATGTGTTCTCCTGTCTTGGTTTTTCGTCCGTAGTGATCTGTTGTATGTTCAATAACTCTAATTGGCAAAGCTTCTTTTCCTAGTTCTAATATTTGTTCGGGAGATAGCTTTACGAACTCAAATAGCACTTTTAAACTTCTCGCTTTAGCTCTTTCTTTTTCTCCTAAATCTGTTCGGTTAAAATTATCAATTACATGTGGTAAATAAATTTCAGAATCCAGATTACCATAGTCAGAATAATAAACAAATGTGGGAAGATTGTCTTTTATGATATCAATACATTCTGTGGTAATTTTAATTCCGTTATCATCAAACGCCTTTATTACCTTTTTTACTTCTTTAAAGAAATTATCGGTGAAGAAAGCGTTTATGTTTACCTTCCTTTTATAGTTAGTTTCCAAAAACTGCTCAAAGGAGTTTTTAATCTGAATAATATCAGATTGTGAATAATTTTTATCTGAAACAATTTTACTTTTCTCCGATTCAATAAAACTATTAATTTTATCCCTAAAAGTCTCAAATAAAAGTTGCATATGTCAGGTAAAGTATTTATCTTTAAAGTGTTATACAAAAACAAACATTCACCCGACACATGCAAGACAAAAATAGTAAAAAAATCTCATTTACTGCCTGTTCAGTAAAGAAAAAGTTCAGTTCAGAACAATTAACATCATATTCAGGGTTAAGCGTAACCTCTGATTTTATCAACCATTGCGGTATTTATGGCAAGCTGGAACATCTTTTTCCAACCATCCGCCACAATGCAAGCCGTTTCAGCACAGCCCAAATACTCTCAAGTATCCTGTTGGCATCGTTGTGCGGTGTTCACCGTTTGAAGCGGATTGAAAACTTCACCTTTGACGCCTTGGTTGCCCGCTTGTTGAAGTTACCCAAGAACATTGACGAGGACACCATACGCCGCCATTTGACAGGTTTGGGTGAAAGGGGCGCCCGTTCGCTTCACGAGTTGTTATTGGATTTTACCGGCTTGCAAGTTTCCCGTTGCGGGTTAAAACGCGTGACGCTTGATTGCGACTCAAGCACATTTACCGTTTACGGCAACCAACAAGGGGCTGAGGTGGGTTATAACTCGCATAAGAAGGGTTCGAAAAGCTATCACCCCATCTTATGTTTTGTCACGGAGATGAAACTGCTTGTCAATTCATGGCTCCGCCCGGGTTCAGCTTACACCTCAAACGGGGTTTGTGAGTTTGTCAAAGAAACCTTGGCCGCTCTTCCCCAAAAGGTGGAGAAGGTGTTTTTCAGGGCCGACAGCGGTTTTTTCAATGGTGGATTATTTAATTTGTTAGAAGACGGTAAACATGAATATTTGGTGAAAGTAAAGCTGAAAAACCTGAAAGATTTACTTGCCGGGCAGACTTGGCAGCCGATTGGCCCACGGACGGCGACCTGTCAGTTTACACATCAATGTAGCGGTTGGAGGAATCCCCGCATGTTTTATGCCGTGCGCATCATAAAGCAAATGGTTGAAGTCGATTATTTTGGCGAAAAACAATTTGTACCCGAGTATGAGTACTTTTGCTATTGCTCGAACCTGAAAGGATTGGATGCCTTGCAGCTCCATACCCTTTATGGATCCCGATCAGAGAGTGAGAATTGGATCGAGCAAACCAAAAACTCGCTTTGTGCGGGAAAAACCATCACGCATGATTTTTGGGTAAACGATATTCTTTGGCAACTTTCGTCATTTGCCTACAGTTTATCGGTGCTCATGCGATACCGGGGCGACTTTTGGGTTTGGCGTCAAGAGCACTCTACCTTCCGAGAATGGTTTATCCGAGTGCCGGGAAAAGTGGTGAAATCCGGCAGGCAGGTCACGGTAAAAATGCCAAAGGAGTATTACCGAAAAGCGGGGTGGCGTGATTTTGAGCAGCGAATAACGACAACGATGACCGGATGACGGATTTTCACTTAATCGTCCATCGCCATCTTTCGTGTCGTAAAAGGGTTTATGACAAGGAATTGCCATGCCTTGGAAGAGTGATAATGTTAATATATATAAAAATGCCACCATAAAAAGTAAATCAACACGTTAAACGTGCAAGAAACAGTGAAGATGAAAAGAAAATAAAACGGTATCTCTCGAAAAAAAAGAGAAATTCCGCTTTGAAAACTATTAACTTGAGTTGGGAATTTTAAATGAGATTTTTAAGTTATCTAAATCTGTTTTTTCCTCTTTTGACTGCAATTCAGAATCGTTAAATTTATCAAGCAGCAACTCAAATACCCTCAATAAATCCTTACCATCAAAAGAAGATAGTTTATTCTGTGAATACTGGTATTCATAATCCCCATTGTATTTTCGGCTTACAACGATTTCCTTAACCAAACTTTGGTGCCACCCAGTTGTTTGAGACAATTTCTCAGCTACTGAACTATCAAAATCAAATTGTGCACTAATGAAGATTTCTTCGCCCTTAGTGCTACTATAATTGTGATATTTCTTTCTCGGATAGTCTATTAATGGGGCTATTGGTTCATTATTAGCAGGGTTTAACTTCCAAAGAGCAAGTAATAAATTGGTTTTCCCTGATTCGTTAGTACCTACAAGGCAGGTAACATTTTCTGCATCTATCCAACCCGAATCTTCAATTGAGCGGAAGTTTTGCACTCTGAATTTTGTAAGTTTCGCTTTCATATTTTTAGTTATTTATTATTCAACATTTTTCAACCTCAATTTCCCCGTCAACAACTACTACATCAACCTCTGTCTTATTTTTTATGTATTTCTTTGTATTAAACAATCATCCGCTGATTGGCGAAACACATAAATTCATTTGGGGGATATGGACTACTTTTTATAATTCTGTAATTCAATTTCTGCCGCAATCGAGTCTATGCAAAGCTGGATGATTTTAAAAAGTGTACTTCCTTCAGAATAGTCAGCTGGAGCAACATAATTTGCTCTGCCTTGGGAAACAAGTTCTTTTGTAATATTCTTTGCTTTCTGCCCTGCTCTTGATTTTGTGTTTGGATTGTAAACTGCTATTGATTTACCACCTTGAAAATTTATCATTTTCATAGCAGGTATATCTGTTTCTCCATCACCTATATATATCATCCGATTAAATGGCATAGGTCTTTCATCTTCGGGCATAAACTTATTTATACTCTCATTGTCCCATGCATTCATAATTCCCTTATTTATTCTAAAAAGAAACTGAGTCTTATTTGTATAATCAATGGCCAATGCCGGCCATTCAGCAACTTCATTAACATCATATTTGTACGCAGAAGCAAATACAACTTTGAATTCTTTATAGATTGTAGTTCCTTTTAGTATATCTCTTAGCCCGGATGAGATGATATAGTGCTCAATGACCAAGCCTTTCGAACGAGCATAGTCATTAATTTTCTTAAAATACTCCTCTACTCCAGTGAATAATGGCATGCCCTTTCCGTGGTCAATAAAGGCTTTTTTAGTTATCTGAATATCTTTTTCTTTGGCTCTTTTTAACATGTGGTGCATGTATGCCAAAATTTCATTCATATCATTTTCTCGAGCGATAGTTTTAACTTCTTTCCAAAATTCTCCACTATCGATCCCTAGTTTGGGTATGAATGAATGTTGTTGCATATTACCAGGGGCCAGTGTCCCATCAAAGTCATATGCAATAGCGATTCTTTGTAGCTTTCTTGCCATAATTGATATTGTTTATTACTTACACTTTGATTTCATTTTTCAACCTCAATTTCCCCGTCAACAACTGCTGCATCAACCCCTTCTTCTGCTCTTTCAACTGCTCTGCTTTGGCTTTGAGCAACTCGATTTCTTTATCGGCGGTTTGCAGGACCTCTGCAATGGCGGTTTGTTCTTCGATAGTTGGGTAAGGAATTTTTACAGTGCAAAAATCATCGTAGCTAATTTGCTTTCCATCTCTAATTCCAATCACAGCAATTGCTAAATGCCCGATAAAATCATAGCTTTTAAAATACTGTTTGTAAAATTCTTCACTAATCGGCTTCTTTGGTTTTAGAACTGTATATGCGGGACTCACTAAACCTCTGTAATATGAATATTCCAAACCGCCTTGAAATGAACGAAGGCTAATCACAAAATCCCCAACTTCAACGAGTTTAAAACCTTCTGTTCCTGTTGTTGGCATTGTAACCCTTCCTTCTAGCATTGTTCTTGGAATCATTCCCTTATCTTGTGTTGCGGAGAGTAATTCTTCATCTGCATATCCCTTTTTTGCCACACTTTTAAAAACTTCACCTGCACCTATTTTTTTCCACTCCCCACTAAACCCTTTCAATCTCATTTTACCGGTGAGGAGGTTTTGCATCAGCCATTTTTTGCGTTGTTCTTTTTGGCGGATGAGTTGTTCGGTAAGTTGGATGGCTTGGTCCCAAGTGCTGAGCACTTCGGCAATGCGCTTCTGCTCGGGAAGGGGTGGAAGGGGGATTTTGAGTTTTTTTACATCAGATGAGTTGATAGCAGGATAATTAGAGCCAACAAGTAGTTGATAAAACTGCTTTTGTATTGAATTTCCAAACAAGAACTGAAACAAATATTCATTGTAGATATTTTTACATGATATAACAGCAAAACCTGTAGATGCTATTAAATCTTTTACTTCATCCCTAATAATTGAAAATCCTTGTAGGTTGGGACGTACAGTAGATAGTAAAATATCATCTTTTCGCACAATCCTTCTTGCTCTGGAAGGTGCGGTTTCAAATATTTGTTTGGTTGTTTGAATATTAAAGTCTTCAGAATCTACATCTGATAATGATATGTAGTCAAATTTATAATCTTTAGGAGTATTACTACTTAAACTTTCTTTGTCAATATCGGCAACCTCCCCCAATTTCTTCACCTCCCAATCGGCAGGGATTTTTCCGATGGGTGTGTCTTTGTAGGCAGTTTGTGTATGTGGTGTTGTGGTGCTCATGGTTTTATTATCCTTTTTTAAGTTTTTTTATTGCTTTATCAAAGTCCGATTCAAAATTTCGGTCTTGTATAGGAGCAAACTTTTCGTATTCCTTTTCGGCTAATTTCTTAGCTACTTCGGCAGACATTTTTCCGGCATCTTTCAAAATTTGATAGTCGTTGAAATTCAGAAAAGCATCCAATTTGTCCACCCAGTCCTGCATCTTCATAGCGATCTGTCGCTTGGCTTGATTTTCAGCGTAATCCAAATACATAGAAACAATACGCTCCAGCTCTTTCAGCTCCTGCTCATTCAGGTAGTTTTTTGCCACCGAAACATCTGATTTCATAATCTTACCATGCGGTGCTGCTTTCCAGGTTTGCAGACCCATATTTGGCTTGGTGGCGTCTACACGTTGGGCAATGAGTTCTGCAGCGGTATGTCCGGTTATAGCCCAATGCAATTTGTTTTGTACCGTTTTGTAAAACTTCTGGGTAATGGGCGATTTGGGGTCATAATCAATACTGGCTTCCGCATAGATATCCGTAATCTTTTGGTAAAAACGGCGTTCAGAGGCTCTTATAGAACGTATGCGCTCTAAGAGTTCGTCAAAGTAGTCCTTTCCGAACTTTTTACCTTGTTTCAGGCGCTCGTCATCCAGCACAAAACCTTTAATGATGAACTCTTTGAGAGTATTGGTAGCCCAGATACGGAATTGAGTGGCATTGTAGCTATTCACTCGATAACCTACTGCTATGATGGCGTCCAGGTTGTAGAAGTCCAGCTCCCTGCTCACTTGTCGATTACCTTCTTGTTGAACTATCCGGATTTTCCGGATAGTTGCCTCCCGTTGCAGTTCTCCCGATTCAAAGATATTCTTCAAGTGCTCATTAACCGTCCTTACGTCCACACCGAAGAGTTCCGCAATTTTCTTTTGCGTAAGCCAGAAAGTTTCATCTTCAAAGCGGATTTCCACTTTGACATCGCCCTTTGGGGTGGTGTATAATATGATTTGAGATTCTTGCATAACACTATTTCAATAGCTCCTTCAGGTATTTATCCATTTCCTGCTGCACCATTTTTAGTTCAGCCACAAGGGAATCAATCTCCTTTTGCACCGCAGCAATATCCACTTCGGCTTCTTCTTCAAAGGTGTCCACATAGCGAGGGATGTTCAGGTTAAAATCGTTTTCCTGTATTTCTTCAAAAGTGGCTACGTAGCTGTATTTTTCTTCTGCCACCCCCGGTTTTAGTTTACCTGCTGTAAAATCACGGTAGGTGTTTACTATGTGTTCAATATCGCTTGCACGAAGCTTGTTTTGGTTTTTAGCACTTTCGTAATGTTTGCTGGCATCAATAAACAACACATGTTTGCTGCTCTTTTGCTTGTTAAACACCATAATGGCTGCAGGAATGCCGGTACCAAAAAACAAGTTGGCAGGTAGGCCAATTACGGCTTCCAGTAAATTTTCTTCAATGGTTTTCTGTCTTATTTTTCCTTCGCTGCTGCCACGGAACAACACACCATGCGGCACAACTACACCTGCTTTGCCCTGTTCATTCAGCGTTTCTATCATGTGACTGATAAAAGCCCAGTCGCCTTTGCTTTTTGGCGGCACCCCTCTCCAAAAGCGGTTGTATTTATCGCTTTCAGGGTCGTAGCTCACGGTTGTTTTTTCTCCATCCTTATCTTCTACTTTTCCCCATTTGTCTAATGAGAAAGGCGGGTTGGCTACCACGGTATCAAACTTCATCAAAGCATCGCCTTCTTTCAGTTTAGGATTACGAATGGTATCGCCCCAGCGGATGGTAGCATTGTCAAATCCATGCAAAAACATGTTCATCACCGCCAACGCCCAAGTGCTTCCATTGGCTTCCTGCCCGTATAGGGAGAAATTATCGGAACCCACTTCCATACCTGCTTTTATAAGCAATGAACCGGAACCGCAAGTCGGGTCACATATTCTGGATCCCGGTTTTGATTTGGTGAGTTTAGCCAGGAGGGTAGAAACTTCAGCCGGAGTAAAGAATTCTCCCGCCTTTTTTCCGGCATCACCGGCAAAGTTGGCTATCAGAAATTCGTAAGCGCCACCAATGATATCAGCCCCACCTAAATGGGAAGGACGCAAATCCAGTTTCTCAGAATTAAAATCAATGAGCAGGGTTTTCAGGCGTTGGTTTTTATCTTTAGGTTCGCCCAGCTTGCTGCTGTTAAAGTCTATATTTTGGAAAATGCCTGCACCGTCTTCGCTGTACAGTTTTTCACGGTTGGCTTCTTCCAAATCCGTCAAAGCAATATTGATGAGCTCTCCAATATTGGCTTCGTTGCGGTGGTCGTATAGATATTTAAAATGGCTATGCTCCGGCACAATAAAGCGTTCGTGTTGCATGGCACGTTTGGCACGTTCTACATTACCGTTGTATTTTTTCAGATAGCCTTCCATTTTATCGTCATGCACATCGCTGAGGTATTTTAGGAACAGCATGGTCAACACATAGTCTTTATAAACGCTTGGGTCAATGCTGCCTCTAAAGGTGTCACAAGCTTTCCAAACGGCATCGTTGATGTCTTTCTGAGTTATTTTAGCCATGATGTTTATTTTATTGCGTTGATGATTTGTTGTTGAATTTGTCTTTCTCTTAGTGTTTCAATTTGCTGCTTCAAGAACTTTTCCCTGTTTCGGAGTTTTGAAATTTCTACGACTGCTTTTTGCGTTTTAATATCTGGAACTGGTATTTCCAGATTCTCTAAAACCTGTTTTGAAATAGAAGGAATAGAAGTACCAATGGCTTGTGCTTTTAAAAGTGTTTGTGTGGTAGGGTTATTAAGGAACCAGGCCAAAAACCGAGGCAACACTTTGTTGTCAGTTAGTCTGATAACAAAAAAGGAAGTGGAAGCCACAGAAGGTTCGTTGTGGTTTTCAAAAACGGCTGCAAAGTTTTTGGTTCCTTTAGCCGCAAAAAGCACATCACCGTCTCTCAGCAAGTGTTTTTCAGAGATCCCCTCAGCCAGCAAATCCGGGTGCAGATCTGAAAGTAAATGTCCGGATTCATCAAAATGTTTAGACTGTAAATACACCAACTCGCCAATGCCAGCAGGCTTAGCAAAGAGTCCGGTTTGGATGTTTGTGATATATTTTATTAGCGTTTTCAAATTTATTCCTTTGTAATGACGCTACAAAAGTAGGCAAAGTTTTCTAATTGCCAAACTTTTTGAGAAAAAATTTTGAGTAGGTGTTCTACAAAGTGCATTTGTCTTCTCTGTACTGTCTTTTGTGCGTAGGGAAAAAGTGGCTCTTTTGGCTTTGCAGAAGGGTCGGCTTGTGGGCAGGGCAAAGCCAAATGTGCCACTTGTGCGGTGGCAGAAATTCATTTTTTGTGCGGTGGGGTGTTTTATTTTTTCTTGGGTCGGCTTGTGTGTCGCCAAGTTGGTCTGCTCGTCTGTTAAGATACAGCGAAATTGTCTACCGTGTTAAGATCATCTGTGAAGTATGTTCAGTAGTCAAAGGTTGATGGCTGTTGTGTCGTCTTTTAGGCTTGCTTGTAACGGACGGAGGATTTGCGAGGTTGCGGGGGGGGGATATCCACTATCCCTTGTAATCTCGCAAATCCTGTGTTCTACGATGTCGCCGTTAGGCGAGGAGTAGAATGCAGGATGTAATCCTCCGTCCGTTCTCCCGACGAGCCGAAGGCGATGTCGGGAGAACGAGCAGGGCTTTGTGCAGGTTGGGAAATAGTATTCCGTCTGCCCGTAACCGAAGTTGATAGTTGCGATATAGTTGATGTTTTATTCATTTGCCAAATAGAATTTCGTCAAGCTGGAGCTGAAGCCAAATACTAGCACAAATGTTGAGTTGTTATTCCGTCTGCCCAACTTGCACAAAACCCAATGTTGTATGCCGTTATTCGTCATTGGGTTTTAATGGATTTTTGGGAATGTCAATTTTAGGGATATTTACTTTCTGGATGTCTTGAAGTTTGGAAATAGCACTTAATGTGTCTGTGTTTAATGAGGGCAAAACTATCGGTTTGCCAAGTTTTTCTATCCAATTAAGTGAATCGGTTAGCTTCGCCAAACTCTCAGATGTTTTAAAGACTTTGTCGTACTCTTTTTGAATGTCAAAGATGCTACTATCAAGAAAAGTTCCCCTAATTTTTTGCTCTTTAAGTTTTTTCAAATCTTTTTTAACTTCAACCAATTCCTGACCTTGTATATTGAGTTTTTCAATTTTAGATTCTAAATCCGAAATCAAAGTGTCTTTCTCTTGCATTTGTGTCTTAAACAATTTGTCTCTCACTTCAAGTTCAGCTTTTAGAAACTGTATAAACGACCCCATTTCGTCGGCACTACCTGATAAACGGTTTAAGATTAAAAGAAATTGGAAAAAAATAGGATTTTCAAGGTCATAAGGATAACGAATTGTATGGTCTATCTCTGCCCAAGCTTCTTCAAATATTGTTCTTACTTGAATTTCTCCATAGTGAACTTGTCTGCCTGGCTGGGTCTTAATGATGTAGTGAATTGAACGATAACCATACTTGTGTTCTTTAGGTTCACAACCTTTTTTCTTAAAGAACTCAATTATTTGCTCTGTGTCGCCCTTGCGATAATTTGCAACTGGATTTTGTTTCAAGTCCCAAGTTGTAGTAATAAAGTCGTTGACAAATTCCCAATCTTCCTTAAATAAATGCAAAGCTCTCAAGCCAATTAAATCAGTCAGTTCTTCTCGGTAATTTTCAAGTGTAAGATTTGAATTTTTATCTTCAATTTTCTTACGAATAATTTTTTCGATTAAATGTTCTGGGTCTTTAATTCTATAACGAACAGAATGAACTTTCTGCGACTTCATCAGTTTGTTGAAAAGCATTATTGCTGTGGGCTCTAGCTCTTCTTTAAACTTTAAGTAGTCCTCATAAATTTTTTCTAAATCTTCCCATTTAAGTTCTGTTGCTTGGAAAGCTGCTTCGTCTATATTGTATTTTACAAAAAAGTCTTTTTGATTTAGCATACTGTGTCAATTTATAATGGCATACAACGGACGGAGGATTTGCGAGGTTGCGGGGGGGGGGATATCCACTATCCCTTGTAATCTCGCAAATCCTGTGTTCTACGATGTCGCCGTTAGGCGAGGAGTAGAATGCAGGATGTAATCCTCCGTCCGTTCTCCCGACGAGCCGAAGGCGATGTCGGGAGAACGAGTGGGCGCTTGCCGAAGTGGCGGAATAGAAACCGCTGAACCTCGAATGGTCACAACTGTAAGCCTAAGCCGTTTTCATTTGCAAACTTAATCATTTTTTGCAAATTAGAAACGGCTTGGGCGGATAGAAAGCACAAAACTTCCAAAACCCATTATTTTCCCGCCATTTTGGCAAACGCGATGTTAAGCGGTCGGCAGAATGTCAAACCGCTTACTTTGTGTAAAGTTTTATAGTTATCCATTGCTTTCTGTTTGGTAATATTTCTGTTAATTTTATCAAAGTACGACAAACAAACAAGTGTACTTCAAAATTATCCGTTTTCAATGGATAATTCAATATTGATTATAGAGTTATCGTATGCCTTTGCGATAAGGTTTGTTTGAAGACAAAAGCCGTTTTTTGTATTCAGCGTAGCCACCAATGAGCGGGATACCTCTCCAAGTATATATTACATTATTTGACTTATGTAACACCATTTGTTGCTGTTGTTGTCGTTCTGTTTCATCTTGTCCTTTAATCTCTTCTACAAAACTTTGAACTCGCGAAATCCAATCTCCTTTTAATGTAGAATTTATAAATGCTTTGCGTGAAATTTCTGCAACTCTGGCGTATTTTCCGACCTGTGGAAATAAGCAATATAGGCTACTTCGTATGCCTTCTGGGTCGTCCATTGTTCCATCACCTCGAAAATCAAAGATAACAGGAACAGAACTTTCAAGCCAAGCAGACGGAAAACACCAATCTATAAGGTCAACTCGAAATATTTTCGGATTGTCTGTATTATAAAAGATTGTATTTTCAAAGTAGTTCTTTTTACCTTTAAGAAAACGAGAATAATCTCTTTTTAAGCGTGTACCATCAACCACCCAAACCATATTTTTATAAAATTTTTCTCGTGAGGTGCGTTCTTGCGGGTCCATATGCGAATGTTGAAACTCTATGACGAGATTATGAACCGTGCGAACATCTGCGATATGTTTTTCGCCTGTTTTTTCATCACGTAAAGATATTTCTTGCCAATCGTCCGGATAATTGTTTTTCCAATTGCGGTGCCACTCCGTTTCCGGTTCCCACCAATTATCACAATTTATTTTACTTCGGTGCGCCCAATGCCAAATTTTATGTGTACCGCATTTTGCAATAACAGGTTGTGAGCAACACAAACACAATCCTTGAAGTTGCGGTTGAGCCTCTACTCGATTATTATTTATTATGATTATCCGCAGTTATTCCTAAAGAATTTAGCGGGAAAAAGTTATAAATAAGTTTCAAAAACACTTGCACAATTCACTGATATTCATTATATTTACATCGCTAACGATATAAAGATTCAAACTATGAATATCCTGGATTTTGCTATAAATTACCCCGATGAGGAAACCTGTCGGAAAAAATTCAAAGAACAAAGAGACCAAATGGGAGTAACCTGTCGTCATTGTAATTGTAAAGAACATTATTGGCTGGAAAACAAGCAGGCCTATGAATGCAAGCGTTGTCGCGCACGCCAAACCTTGCGTTCAGGCACCGTCATGCAGCACTCCAACCTGCCTTACCGTTACTGGTTCGTGGCCATGCACCTGCTCACGGCGACCAAGGGCTCCTTTTCCGCGGCGGAGCTGCAGCGCCAGCTGGGGCACAAGCGTTACCAGCCCATATGGGAAATGGTCAATAAACTGCGTGACGTGATGGGCAAACGCGACGACGAGTACACCCTTGAGGGAGCCATCGAGTTGGACGACGCCTTCTTTTCCACCGAAATATCCCTTGAAGAGAGGGACAAACCGTTGAAGCGCGGCCGCGGGAGCCAAAAAAAGACCAAAGTGCTGGTAATGGCTGAAAGCAAAACCGTTGAAAACCCCAAGCCGGGTAAGAAACCCAAGAAGGTCAGATACCTGAAGATGAAAGTCATCAACGACTTGAAAGCCGGTACAATTACAAGGAATGTCAAAGAGCACGTTGAAAGCACGGCGGATCTGACCACCGATGACTCAACATCTTACACTAAATTGAAAGAGCATGTTCATTCACATACGGCATCTGTTATTCCACACCAGGATCTTTCCAAGGTGCTGCCCTGGGTGCATACCGCGATCAGCAATGCCAAACGACAGCTCCTGGGCGTGTATTACAAGATAAAACCAGAATACTTGCAATATTACCTCAACCAGTTCTGTTATAAATTCAACAGGCGTTACTTCGGGGAAAACCAGTTTGACAGGCTGTTGATAGCCGCCGTATCGTGTGCGCCTGATTTCAAGTCAAGAATTTACAATAGGAACTATTGCGGATAATCATTTTATTTATTAATGCAAAGTGCATAACTTTTAATGCTCGGTGATATCGTACAAATTAGTAAATTAACAATAATCGTCTATTGAATCGGCATTTGTCTAATCAAGATTTTAAAAATCTATAGTATATGATGCTGATTTACCTGTTTTAGTCGTTTTCAAAGCAAATGGTTCTTGATTTTTTGAAACATATATTTCAATGGTTGGTTCTCCGTTTCCAACTTGAACCTCACACTTAAATCCTTTTTTTACAGGACCGTATGTTTGTTCCCAATGTCTTATTTGATAACCATTTTTGGTGTATTCTCCTTGTGGTGTAGTAACTGACCAATTGCTAAAAATTTTAGGATAACTACAAGATATAACATACTTTACATAGTAATTGTCGTTTATAACTGTTTCATTATTATCCACTTCCTCTTTATTACAAGAAGAAAAGGTGAAAATAGTTAATGCACTAATTATCATTAGTGTGCTTACTAAAATACCTTGTTTTAGAAAATGTGATTTCATCTTGTTTTTATTTTGTGTCCTTTCGGACGGCTAATTTTCTGTCGCTGTTTCGCTGTGCGTGCGGTGTTGTCCACTGCTGTCGCTTAACGGACGGAGGATTTGCGAGGTTGCGGGGGGGGGGATATCCACTATCCCTTGTAATCTCGCAAATCCTGTGTTCTACGATGTCGCCGTTAGGCGAGGAGTAGAATGCAGGATGTAATCCTCCGTCCGTTCTCCCGACGAGCCGAAGGCGATGTCGGGAGAACGTGTTATTTACGTAATAAATAAACAACTTTCGTAAATACAAATTTAAAACATTCGTATAACCACCCATAATAGAGGTTGTTTACGAAAGTTCTTTTAATCCGGATTCAGCACTAGAAACCTTGCGTTTCAAAGCATCACTTTGGTCTAGATTAGACGCAAATATAACAAATATTTAGTTAACAGATACGTTATTATCAGGTTTTAATTTTTACACAAAGTGACAGGAAAAAATATCCGGAATGTTTATTATTGACAAACCCCAACCCGTTTTTATACGGATTGAGGCAGTCAACAACAAATAAAAGACAAATTTTTCAAGATGTCCCTTTACTATGCTTCTCTTCTAAATAGGTAAATACTGATTACGATATTATAACAATTTTCTTTGAAGCTAATTGATAAACCACGCATACTCCTCATCGCCATACAGAGCTTTATTGATGCCTTCAGTCAATTGGGCTGCATTAAGGCTTCTATCCAGAAAGTTGTCGATATAACTGCTTCTGTTGGCTCCGGTAAGTAAGTTATATACCTTCCACATACTGATTTCCTTACTATCCGTTAGTACTTTAAAGTTATTATCAAAATAATATGATTTGGCTACCATATTAATTTGTGAATCAGTAATAAGTATTTCAGGTATAAGCTTCTTCTTTTCAATCGGCAAATATTGATACAACCGTGATTTACCAAGAAGCTGGGCAAACTGGTGTTCCGTAAGGTAACTGTCCTTGTAGGCACTCATCATGTACAGGTGTTTTGCCATGTTGTACTGCTGGAACAGCTTCATTACATTTTTGGCCAGTTCGGATATGCTCATCACCCTTACCTCCGACAAGTAACCGTCCGTGCTGACACACAGGTTGGTGCAGAGCAGATTCTTGAATCCGATGAAGATCTTGAACTTCTCCATCCCCTTCTTGCTGTACAGGTTCTCATGATTGTATGCCCTTACTCCCCCTATGGTCAGATTCAACGGACTTCCGTCAATATCCTCGCTTATGGAGGGCACTTCAAGGCAGAATGCCATCCTTTCGTAGTACATGGTCTTGTCACCCTCCAGAAGCATGTCCACGGGCTTGTGGATGGCTTCGGGCACCCTGCCCTTGATGATGTGTGACACCCTTATTTCAGGGGTATCGATGGTTTCCCCCCGGAAGAAAGTATTGGCAGCCTCCCAGACCGTCTCGATGAATGCCTGATGGGAGATGGTGATTTCATTGTCCTTGCTGAAGACTGGCACCACACACTCATTCCTTAAATGGTGTATGTCCACCTGCCTGGTGTTGGCTTCTATGAAAGGATTTCTGCTTCTGGGCCTGGTTACATACATTGGAGGCTCAATGACTGCCTGATTTTCAACCCTGCTTGAAGGTTGATTAAATGGCAGGAGAAGCCTTGTCCTGACCGGGTTTAATTGCATTGCTGTTTCCATCCGAAAATCCCGTGCTTTTGTAACCATATTTACAGCTCTCTTCCCGATGTTCTTTCCTTACCCTTGAAGGTGTATGGTATCTCCAGGAGGTCGAAGACTAGTCGCTGAGCCGCGGTGGGTGTGGAGTACACATCCTTGTATTTTCCCTCGAAGTGAACCCTTGCATAAGTTTCCACCTTGCGCAACATATCTTGTTCAGACCAGTGTTTGCGTTTCTTCTTGTCAATCTGGCCCACCATTTTTCGTAACCTTGCAAGGATGATCAGAGAGATGAAGGTCACGAAAATTTTACCCTTGATCGTCTGCTCGCTATGGTTCTTCAGGCGTCTCAAGTCCAGGAGATTCTTCTCATCATCGAAGTACAATTCCACACCGTTTCTCTCCCGGTATTGTTCCAGTGCCTGAACCGCCGTTTTGGCTGAGGTAGAGATCAGTACCCAGTAACAACTGTCACTGTTGATGAACTCCTGTATCGCCTCATCGTTATAATTCACCGACCGGCCCCGAACGGGGGTCTCCTTGACGATGAAGTAACGCTCATACATCGTCCGGTGTGATTCTACAAGCTTGTCTGCTTCCAGCTCATCTTTCAAAGCCCTTAGCTTTTGCATGAAAGAGGCTATGATCTTGTCTTTTCTCGCGGGGTCAAAATACAGGTGATACCAGGTTCTGCCATGAGCAGGGGTAGTCTTGTAGATGGTCTTCCCGTACATGATACTCCCATTTTGCTCGATCAGGTTCCCCGGGCGCACAAGTGTGTCGCGATGTTCCGCGATCAATTTCTTTTGCCATGCGACATTGGACGGCACCGGGATGGTGAACTTGTAGCCCTCGCGTGACAACAGCTCAAGGTTGTAGTCACTATAAAAACCGCGATCACCCACGAAGGTAAACCTTGGGACTTCCATCTTCTTCATCATCGACAACACCTGATCCAGGATCACCTTGTCGGACATGCTCCCGGGGAGCACCTGGTACCACATAGGCAGCCCGCTCCCACACGAGGTCAGCAGTGCCAGGTTGATTTGCTCGAGGTTTTCCCTATCCCTGTTGTACCCGTACTCCGCGTAAGGGTTTCGTTTGCCGTAGGTACTCACGCTGGTCAAATCGAATAGCTGGCTCCCTTTTTCCGCGTGTTCCCCCGCCCAGAGTTGAAAGAACGTGTTCACCTTGTCTTGCTTCAATCTCTCGAGCAATTCGGATACCCTTTGTGAACTCAACCCCATATTCCCCAAACCGCGCTGCTCCAACCAGTCTTCCGCGTTGCTCAATGCCTTCCCCCGACATATCTGGTAGTAAGACAACGCGATGATCTTGCGGGCATCATTTTCCCCGAAGCTCTCGGTCAAAACGCGTGAAACACCAGTATCCCGGGTCACCTTGTCAAGTATCATCGTCTCTCCAACGAATGTGGTGTTGGATACCTCGTTGGGCTTCTTTACCTCTGCGGCTAGTTGATGCATCTTTTCCCGGTTCCTATAGTAAGTGTTGTAAATAGCCTCACCATCTGCCCCCTTCTTGCCAATACAGGTGCGCTTGTGCGTTGAGTAACCCTTTTCCCTGTCCCAGTATGACTCATCCTCGTAGAGATATACCGTTCCATTCTTCGCCTTGATCTCGATGACCCTTTTTCCCATGACAATGAATCTTCAATATGGTTACAAATGTAACCATATTGTTTGAGAAAAACAAGGGTTTTCCAAAATATTTTCACTATTTATCAGTAAATTACGTGTGATTGACAATAATCTGGTTAGAAAAAAGCGGGAATTTCAGCCATAATATTGACAAACTGACTGCATGGAAAGAATTGGATCTATCTCCAGAAGCTAAATCCTTCTCTGGTTCGGTAATCTATTCGACAACCTTATCATATTGGAGAGTTGGAGAATGGGGTAAATTACTTGATCGATCTTGGACCTGTTGAGGAGTTTGCCGTGACAAAATTGAACGGTACGGAGCTGGATAGATTGTGGACCCCACCCTATTGTTCAGATTTCACAAAACATTTGAAATCGGGAGAGAACAGGTTAGAAGTTGAGATCACAAGTACACGGTTCAATCGTCTGTTATATGATGCCAGGCAGCCGGAGGAGAAACGGAAGAGTTGGGTTATAACCAGACCGGACATCGAGCGGTCTTTTCAAGAAAAAGGGTTGCGGGGAGCTGTAACCATTTACAAAAAACGCTAAAAAAAGAAATCCACAAGTCTGAAATTAACCTTCAAACTTGTGGATTAAAATATCCAGTCTGGAAAAATCGTGTAAGGGTTTATCTAGACCCGGTCATCATATTATTCCGCCGCGCTGACGTGACTGAAATAGATACCGTTAGTGAGCTGAGCCACTCCTTTATAGGAACCCTTGGTTCCGATTACGGTGAGCGTATCTCCCACCTGGATGTTCTTGTCTGCCAGCAGATTCTTCCGGAAATCACCGGTAGCACCCCAGCCCGGATAGCAGCCGAAGACATAAAGCTCGTTCTCGCCATCGTTCAGGTAGAGGTTGCCATTGGTGGGGTTTGCAACTGATGTAATTTCACCGGTTACCATGAAGTAATCCACATTGGAATCGGGCTTTGCCAACACTTCAGCTATGGTCGCAGGAGTTACGGAGATCATGCTCTCCATGACACCAGAACCTACCTGAGCATCTCCATTGTACTCGGCCCGTTTACCTATGATGGTAAGCACATCGCCCACCTTCAGGCCCAGCGATTCAAAACCTTCTACACCGTACACGTAGGTCTCACCGGAGAAGTCCCTCAGGTAGAGATTGCCGTACTTGCTGCTCTTTATCTCAGTGATCACACCAGAGAGACGGTAAAGGGTGTTACCCACCGGTGCCGCCAGGAATTCAGCTACCGATGCATCGATGATGGCCCCTTTCTGGTACAGCGAAGTCTCTGAAGTGTACTCCTTCTTGCCGTCGGTGGTGCGGAAAGTGATGGTGGTACTGCGATCGCCGCCGGTGTTGGGGGCAGCCACAAATTTCACCACCGTGCTGGTTCCGGACGACTGGATCGACGAGATGGCAAGCCACGACTTGGCATCTTCCGGGATATCTACCGAAACGCCCTGACCCTTGCAGGTTATATAGGCGATAGCTTCACCACCTTCTTCAGGCAGTATTGAGTTTGCAAGGGAGTCTACCTTCACGAGCGACTTGTTGATTTTGATCACCGTTACATCCACCAGTTCAACGGTAGTCTGATAGGTGGTTTTGGGACCCTGGACGGTCACCTCGTCACCCACTTCCAGACCGAGGCTGAGGAAGTTCTTTTTACCGCCCTTGGCGTCGAGAGTACCATAAATGTAGAGCGTACCTGTCTCATCGGTCAGGTACCAGTTACCATATTCGGTATTTGAAATGGCGGTGCAGATACCTGTCACCTGGTAGGTTTTCCCGTCGGGACCTGCATTCACTTCACTCACCTTGGCTTCTTCAATCTGGGCCAGCCCCTGGATCACATTGATCCGTTGCGTCTTGCCTGCACATTTGATCAGCACCTCCGCCGTACGGCCATCGAGGGTCGACTCTGCCGAGAAGGTAAGCTGGCTTTCGCCGGCACTGCCGGATGTGGCGGAGAGCTTCAGCCACTTGACCGAATCTTTTGAAGTTACCACCTTTTCAGCAGTCCAGCTCTCCTTGGCCGTCACCGTAATGGTGGTACTACCGCCATCCTTGGGAATCGCAACGTAAGAGGAGGATACCTGGATCTCATCGAGCAAGGTCACCATATTCTCATCGTCGCAACCCACCATTAAGGCAATCACCGCGACGAACAGGGGGAATAGATATTTTATTTTCATGTTGTGTCGATCTTTAAATTAGTTGAAAATATACTTGATACCGATAGAGGCATACCAGCACTGACCCAACGAATAGCTCGGGGTGAAGGTCTTGGTGTTGCCGTTGATGGCAGAAGGCGTAGAGAATGTAGCCACACCGTCTGCATTTACCCCCTCATATTTGAGGATACGTGCCTCGGTTCCAATCTCAGGATTGAGATATTTTGCCACACCCCAGCTGGAGTTGAAGAGGTTCATCAGGTTCTTGATATCGAAACTCAGCTGCAGCTTGTGGCTGCTATTACCATACTTCACAGCAAAGTCGTGCTTATAGCTGAAGTCGATGCGATGTACCCAGGGCGAGTAAACGCTGTAGGCTTCGGCATACTTGCCTTGACGGTTCTTCAGGTAGCTGTCGGCATGTACAAAATCCATAAAGCGGGTCTTGTCATCTTCAGAAACAAAGACAAACTGGCCGTTTGCCACCTCTTCGTCGGTAGGCACGTAAATAGCATCGTAGTTGTAACCATCACCGTTGATATCGTTTACAGTCATGTAGGAGTAGTTGGCACCACCGCGCCATGTCTCATAGATCAGGCTGTAGTGGTTGCCACTCTTGTCGTGAGTCGTAAGCGAAGCTACAATACGGTCGGGTGTATTGTACTGGGAGTTGTGCAAACGGATAAAGTTCGGTCCTTCCACAGTGGGAACATAAGTAAACGCAGATTCAGCATTCGATCCCGGCATGCCGGTGATATCCTTGGCTACCGTATGGGTATAGGCGGCCATCAGGCTGAGTGCCTCGGTCGGTTGCGCATTGAGCGTAACGTTGGCTGACCATCCGTAACCTTTGTTGGTGTTCTCCAGCACAAATGCTTTTGTGCCTTCACGATATCCACTGGGATAGATGGGGCGGTTGTCCACGCCGTTGAAGCGGGCAAAACCACCTACCGAAGGAATACTCCAGTCGGAAATAGTTACACCGTTGATGGTCTTGTTGTAGATTCCTTCCACCGTTACCGAAGAGGGGAACGAGGTGGGCAGCGAGTAGTCTACGGCAAGCGACGATTTCCATACCTGCGGCATCTTGAAATCTGGATCTACTGCAGCAATGGCAGAGGGAACCGTTCCGTCCTCGGGCGAGATGGTGGTAGGATATCCCATTGCGGCCAGTTTATTATAGAGGGCTGCGATGGTAGCCTTGCCGTTGGCATCAGTTACCAGTCCGCCGGCAAATTGCGACATGTCAATATACCTGTCCCCTTTGCTATCTTCAATAAAAGCTCCCTTGTAACCATCAAAAACTTTGGTATTGCCGTTGATAAATGCTTGATACTGCACCATACCGCCGTTGGTAGGCATGTTGGTGAAGAATACCAGTGGCAGGTTTCCGGAGAACATACCGGTACCACCGCGCACTTTCAGGCTCTTATCCCCGAAGGTATCCCAAACAAATCCCACCCGGGGAGAGAAGATAATATTGGCAGATGGCCATTTGCCCGTATCGATATGGCGACCGGCATAGTCGATATCGTAGATCGCCTGGTTGGTCATCAGGTCGCTGTTGTTGAAGAAAAGCCCGTCGATGCGAAGACCGTAAGAGAGTTTGAACTTCTCAGTCATGCTCCAGTCATCCTGGACGTATGCGCCGATCTTGTTAGTCCTCACGCGTGCAGCAGGATTGCTTTCGCCATCGTATCCATAGGTGAGGTTAACGATTTCGGGAGCATTGCCATTGAGGAAGTCTTCAAGGCTGGAATAACGGTAGTATCCGGTACCGTTACGCATGTAGGCATTGTCGGCCATCTTGTATTCGTATGCGATACCTCCCACGATCTTGTGGTTACCCAAATAGTAAGTTGCCTCATCCTTGATGTTCAATACGTCGTTGTGAACACCGTTGTTCCAGGTGAAGAGTTCATATCCCAGCGACATGTAGGATTGGTCATCTTTAAGGATGTCGATAAAGGGGAACTCATCAGAGTTGGTTCCGCGGATATCGTCAAGCTTCGAGAAGGTGGCCAGGAACTGGTTGGATATCTTGTCCGACAACCGGCTGTTCAGGTCGAAAGAGAAGGAGTGAACCAGGTTGTCCTGTGAGTACATGGAGTTGGCAAAAGCCATGGAAGCTTTCGACATACGGGCTTCAGACATACGGGTACCTCCGTCCATAGAAGTGGCATTGGGAGATCTCCAGGAGACGTTCTTGGTGTAGTTGTAACGCAATGCCAGTCTGTGCTTGTTTGTAATGTTCCAGTCGATACGGGCCAGCAGCTTGTTGTTGCTTTCGTCTGCCGGAAAGTTGTTATAGGAACCGGTATCATATCCATACTTCTCCTTCACGAAATCCGAAACCCGCTGCATGTCGCTGATGGTAGTACGGGAGATGTACTGGTCGGGAACTGCCACACCATTTGTAGAAGCTCTCCAGCGGTTGACAACAGTCGGTATCTTCGACATCTCGCCGTTAACAAAGATGAACAGTTTATTTTTGATGATCGGACCACCGAAAGTGAAACCGTATGTGGTGTTACGATCTTTATCGCGGGCACCCGAGATCTGCATCCCTTTCACCGCATCACCCCTCATATTTTCATTCCGGTGGTATACATAGGCGCTAGCCTTGTAGTCGTTGGTTCCCGATTTGGTGATGGCGTTGACCCCTCCGCCGATAAAGTTGGTCTGGCGTACGTCGTAGGGGGCAATAACAACCTGCAACTCTTCGATAGCTTCGATAGATATGGGGTTGCCGCCACCCGGAAGAGCATCGCTCAATCCGAAGTTATTGTTGAAGTTAGCTCCGTCAACAGTAAAGTTTGCCGTACGACCGTCTGTACCGGCGAAACTCATGCCGTTACCGCCATAAGGAGAGAGACGGGTAACATCCATGATGCTCCGGCTTACAGTAGGAAGATTAACTATCTGGTTATTTGTGATGTTAGTTACAGCACCGGTTTTTTCGGTAGAGAATTTAGTGCGGGTTGCCGTAACCACAACCTCATCCAGTGTAGTCGTTTCTTCCGAGAGTACGACGTTCAATACGTAATTGTCCCCGAGGGCCAATGTAATGTTGTTTGTCGTACTTGTACCATACCCGATATAAGAAATCTCAACTGTGTAAGGTCCGCCAACACGCATACCGTTCAGATTGAAACGGCCCTCCATATTGGTTACGGTACCATAGGTAGTACCTGAAGGCGTGTGTGTGGCAATCACCGTTGCACCGATAACGGCTCCCTCGGCATCGGTAACCCTTCCGCTCATGCTGGAGGTGGTTACCTGTGCTTCCACTACAGTAGCAATCAGCAAGAGAAATGCCACTGTTAAAAAATTCATCTTCTTAATCATAAATCAATTTTTAATGTTTGGGATAATATATTTAAAAATCACCACAAAATTACAAAAAATTAGTGTAATAACGTTGCGTTTTCGACACATTTAACTAACCATTTAATATTTTAAATTTCAGTTATTTATATAACCATTTTTTAAAAAAACTGTAAGCAAGACAAGCTTAAAAAAAACAAATAGAAATCATTCCCTCACATATGACAACAAACCCACAACAACAGGCCTGCCGGTTGCCACAAGAAGTAATGAGTAGTCTTAAATATCGGTTACAGGTTTTTTGGAAAACCAGGTATTTTAGGGGGGGAGATTGCCGCAAATCTGCCAGTAACCGGATGTAACATATCAAACAGAGGCTGAGCATACTGAAGATCAATGGCATATAAACCACCCACGATTGTTCACAACCCGGAATCGGATTTCAAGACCTGGAGAGAGTGGCTTCATCTGGCCCTGAACAGGCAAAAGAAAATCAGATCCGAGAATGGGGGGAGCCGGTTTTGGAGAAAAAATGGATGGGGAGGAGAAAGGAAAGAGGCCATCTCATGTCTGGATCATGAGACAGCCTCCTTTCGGTTGCAGGTAAAATAAGGTTCAAAGATTACTTGTAGCTCTCTTTGACAAAGTCAGCATTCGCCAGATAGTCATAGCTTTCCTTTACACCTTCTTCGGGTGTTCCGGTATACCTCTCAACCTCTACAACCATGTATTTTGCACCTGAATTTTCGACGTTGTTGAAGATATTTTCAAAATTTACCTTCCCGCTCTTGCCCAGTTCGGTTTCATCCTTGATGTGAAGCACTTCAAACCTACCCGGATAGTTGTTGAAATATTCAACAGGGTCTTTACCACCTTCACCTACCCAGTAAACGTCCATCTGGAAGAAGACCTTGTCAGGATCTGTATTTTTCAACATATAGTCGTACATCAACTCTCCTTCAATTTCCTGGAATTCGAAGTTGTGGTTGTGATAACCGAAACGGATTCCGGCAGCATTGCACTTTTCACCGATCTGGTTGAAGTAGTCGCAATAAGCCTGAAGGTCGGCCAATGTCTTGGGTGTGGGGATCCAGGCAACTACCAGGTATTTCATACCGGCTTCCTTGTGGGCCTGAATGGCAGTATCCCACCATTGCCAGATCTCTTCCCAGTTGGTATCCTTGGTATTTTCAGCCAAGGGGCGACCTGCGTGTGAGGAGAGAACTTCCAAACCTGCATCCTCGATCGATTTTTTATACTCTGCAGGCGTTAATCCATAAAATTTACCGTCGTTATAACCAGCAGCTTCAACTCCGGTATAGCCCATTTCAGCCACTTTGGCAATTGTAGCTGCATAATCGGCCTTGATATCATCACGAAGCGAATAGAGCTGGAGATAGATATCCTTCTTTGCCTTCGCCTCTTCTGCCTCTTTTTTCTGCCCCTGGTTACAACCCGACAAGATAAACAGGCCGCCTAACAAAACTGCTGCAAATAAAGTTGAGATCTTTTTCATCTTAATGTTCAATATAAATGATAATACTGTTTAAAAAAAAGAGTATTTCCGAATATTTCAGAAACACTCTTTTTCAGGTTATGTATGCTTAATCCAAAATTTTGATTTTGATGTTGCGGAACCAGACATCATCGCCATGATCCTGGAAGCCGATGTAACCTTCCCTGTTGGGACCGCCGCAGTTGTTCAGCAATTCGAAAGCCAACGGCCATTTTTCCTGGCTGAACTTGCTAGCCTGAAGCATCTCGGTCCATTGGGGAGTCCACAAGTGGTATTCAACCACGTTCTCGTCGTTCTGTCCGTGAACAACAGTACCCTTGTAGACCATGATCTTAGCCTTGTTCCATTCGCCGAAAGGCTTCTGGTTTTGGGGAACAGCAGGAATCATATCGTAAAGTGAAGCAGATTGCCTGTTGTTGTCTTTACCCAGTTTGGCATCGGGGTGGTTGGCGTTGTCCAGCACCTGGTACTCGGGGGAAGAGATGTAGATCGGCTCCATCCTCACGTTGCCTTCATTATCGGTAGTAGTTACTTCCTGGGCGAGATAGAAGATACCGGAGTTGCCTCCCTTGGAAACCTTCCATTCCAGAACCAATTCGAAATTTTTAAATTTGTGGGCAAAGATAATATCGCCACCATCCTGCTCCTGAGCTTCGCCACCACCAGATCCGTTAAATTTGATGGCACCATCTTCGATGGTCCACTTTCCGGGAACCTCATCTTTACCATATCCACGCCAACCGGTAAAATCTTTTCCGTTGAACAATACAATGTAACCATCTTTATCGGTTTCAAACTGGGAAAGATCAACCTGCGGTTTTTCAACCACGGTGTATTGGGGTGTTTCTGCTTTCATTGAATCTGTGGTTTCTGTTTCTGCTGTTTTCTTTGCACCTCCGGTACAAGCTACGAAAGCTGTTGCAACCGCAACACTTAAGAGCACATTAAAAACTTTTTTCATACTTATTCTTTTTTAAAATTTAAACTTCTCCTGATAAACTGAAAACACCAGACATCAGGTCCTGACACTGCTTCTAAACAGTGCAGGAACCTGACATCCAATATCTGTTCTCGAAATATTACGGCATTGCCGGTAATTTCCAACCGTTTTGATAGGTATGGTTGATCAATTCCGCAGCAAATTCATTGGCATCAACCGGTTCAGTCCAGGTCTTGTTGAAGGTCGGATGGCCGTCGGTGATCTTGAATCCGTCTTCGATGATGGTTCTGATCTTGGCATCTGACGGGATGTTGGTAAACTTCATGTTTTCGCCGTCCCAGTGCAGCTCCTGGTTGAGACTCTGCAACCTTACAGCCAGAACACCCATTACCACCATTTCGTTGAAAGGTCCTGCTTCCGAGAAGGGAGATGCAGTTTCAACGCGATTTTCGGGGCTTTCTTTACATGCACGCACCCAATCCATTTCATGAGAAAGGGTTACTTCACGCTGTGTCTTTGGCGAATTGGGAGTCCTGCCGGATACCAACCACGGATTTACGCCATAGCAACCGCAAATCAGCGTATCTTTAGTTCCGTGGAAAATTACACAGCCACCCGAATCATTCAGGTCCTTGCCGGCGGGAACACCTTCGGGACGGAACGGCTGTAAACCGCCATCGTACCAGGTAACTTCTACTTCGGGCATGGCAACCTTCGGCATGTTGTCGCGGGCCGGGAAAACATATTTCACAACCTGTGCATTGGGTGCGCAGTCGTTCAGCAACATGGTGGAGGAACCCTGAACTTTGGTGGGATAGCCCAGGTTCAAGCCCTTGAAGACCGGGTGCAGGATGTGACAGGCCATATCGCCCAACGCTCCTGTACCGAAGTCCCACCATCCACGCCAGTTCCAGGGGTGATAGATGTTGTTGAAGGGACGATTCTTGGCCGGACCGATAAAGAGATCCCATTTCAAGGTTGAGGGAACTTTGTCTGCCTTTGTCGGGGTCATCAAACCTTGCGGCCAGATAGGTCTGTCGGTGAAAGTGTCAACGCGTGTAACTTCACCAATCTGTCCGTCTCTGATCCAGTCAATAACCTGACGTACGCCGGGACCGGAAGAACCCTGGTTGCCCATCTGGGTAGCCACTTTATATTTTTTTGCCAGTTTTGTCAGAAGACGCGACTCGTATACACTGTGAGTCAACGGTTTCTGTACATAAACATGTTTACCCATTGTCATCGCCTCTGCGGCAATAATTGCGTGGGTATGGTCGGCAGTAGCAACAACAACGCCATCAATCGATTTTCCCAACTCGTCATACATCTTGCGATAGTCGTAATATCTCTTCGCATTCGGGAAGTAATCGAAAACACGCTTGCTGTATTTCCAGTCTACATCACAAAGACCAATAATGTTTTGACTTTCAAGATTTTTCAGGTTAGCAAAACCCATTCCTCCGACTCCAACACCTACGATGTTGAGTTTATCACTCGGAGCCATGTGCCCCATACTTTTTCCAAGTACCGATGAAGGTACGACAGTTAATCCAACAGCAGCTGTTGCGCCTGCCTGGATAAACTTCCTTCTTGACATTTTTGATGACATAACGATTTGTTTTAGATAAAAAATTTCAAAAGTATTATATTATAACTTTCTGATAAAATAAGTCATACCCCATCTCTGTAGGGAAAACTGAACAGAATTATTGGCGTAAAAATAATGAAAAAAACCGAACAACTAAAATTTTCAATAAATAAATGAATAAAAAGTGTTTTCTTTGCCAAACTCGGGGTCAAGGCTAGATTTTAACAAAAATCTGCTGTTTGAACATCAGCCGAAGGATAAAAAAGAGTATCAAAAAATTGGCAAAAGTAAGTATGGCTGCGTAATAGTCACCCGTATATTGCTCCAGCCCCCAAAGCAGGGAGTGGGCCACACTCCTGAAATTGACCACCATGCCCAGCGTATAGGCCACTATCGAGTTCATCCCATATATTTTCAACCAGTTCAATCCTTTGGAGCACCCCTTATAATCGACAACATAGTAAAAGAGAGCCATCAGCAGGTAACAGAGTCCGCCCGACCAGAGTGTCATGCTGGCCGACCAGATCCTCTTGATGATGGGGGTCTGGAAACTCAGCAACCAGGCAAAGAGCAACAGCACCACCCCAATGACAAACAAGAGTTGGCAGTTTTTCTTCTTATCCTTTCCATACTTCATGATCTGGCCTGCAAAAACACCCATCATGGTGGTTACTCCAAACACCATGCTGGTGAGTACCCAGGTATACCGGTAGCTATCCGAGAAGCTCCAGGAACCATCCTCCGCATATGAGACACCGTCGCGGAATCTCCCCAATATGGCCCGGTCTACAGCTTCCGCAAAATTGCCGTCGGGAGTAAAATCACCCAGGAAGGTGAGCAACGCCCAATAACCTGCCAGCAACAGGAAAGTGACAACGAGCTGTCCTTTGCGGGAGAGATGGAGTAACAATATGGCAGAGATGAGATAACCGACCGCAATCGCCTGCAAAGTATTGGAGTAGAGGCGGAGCCGCAACGGGTCGAGACTCAGCAGATTTCCCTGAACCACAGCCCCGAGAATAAAGAGGATGACAAACCTTTTGGTGATTTTTCGATAAATTTCCCACTTGTCGGGATTGGCAAGGTATTTCTCAAATGAGAAGGGCATGGCAGTTCCCACCATGAAGAGGAATAGCGGCATCACCAGATCCCAGGCACTGAATCCCACCCATGGAATATGATTAAACTGTTTCAACAGGAACGAAAAAACCGGAGTTTCGCTCCAGTGGCGGGCAAAAGCAACAAAAACAGGCTGAAAGAAGACCAGCATGAAGAGATCGAAACCCCGCAGGATATCCAATGATGCAAGGCGACCAGAAGGGATAGAGGAAGGGATAGAACGTGCATTCATATCGTCAGTATTTTATATTTTTGAAGAGCACCCTGTTCTCACGGGCCTCATTGAGGCGGATCAGCAATTTGCGACGGTCATAATTTGAAAAGTCGGCATCCTCATTGCCGGAAATGATGTTGAGCAAGGCACGCAACTCATCATCGGAGAATTGTTCCATGATCTCGTCAAAAGGTTCCTTATTCCCGATCTCGAAGCGGATAAAGGCCAGGCGCGATTTGGCGGTCGGAAAATCGGGATCAAGCTTAAGCAGCTGCTCCAGATACCCGGCAGCCTGCTCATACTTCTCCTGCGCAACGCTCACGTTGGCCAGGCGGTCGATAATATCCTCGTTGTTTTCCGATACCAGTGCAGCCTTTATATAGGCTGCTTCCGCAGCCCTTAAATTGCCTTCGGTGAACATCAGCTCTCCCTCGAGCATGTAGTAATCGAGCGACTCCTTCTCTCCATCGGGAATCTTGGCATAGAGCTCCCTGGCTGCAGCAACATTGCCCTTCAACAACTCAACAAATGCCCGGCGGGTAGCAATCCCTTTTGGCCCGAAACGTTTCTCCCTGATATCGATAACGCGCGACATCTGGTCGTACTGTTCCAACGCCTCATAACCTTCCAGCAACGAATCATATAGCGACTCATCGTCGGGCGATATGCGTATACACTCTTCGAAAACATGGATCGCTTCCGGAGCATTGTCGTTCAGGTAGAGCGACAATGCTTTCATCTTCAGGGCCGAGACGTCGTTCTCATTGATAGTCAGGGCAAAGTCAAAGGCATCGATGGCCTTGTCGTACTGCTTGTTCATCGAGTATAGCTTGCCGATATTGACCCAACCCTCGAAGGAATAGGGGTCAAGATCGAGCAACCGGTTGTTATACTCGATGGCCCGGCCGAAATCTCCTTTCATCTCGTTGGCATAGGCCAGGTCGATCAGCACATCGGGGTTGGAATCATCAATTTTGAGACTCTCCTCGAGGTATGAGATGGCCCGGTCATAACTCTCCACATCGTTCAGGATATAGCCGACTTCGGTAATGAAAACGTAGAGATCATCGATCGACAACTCCCGGCTGATCGTCTCGTTGATCAGTATATTGGCCTCCTCCTTCTTCTCCAGGTGCAACAGGGTCTCGATCCGCAGCAGGGCAAGTTCCACATCGCCGTCCCCGGGGATGTTGTTCAAGTAGGAGAACGCCTCCTCATACTTCTCGGCATAGACCATTGTCTTGGCTTTCAAAACCATCAGATCCGGGCTGGCCGGGTGCATCCTGAGGCCCTCATCGATGACCTCCTGAGCCTGTTCGTTTTCACCCAGGCTGTTGTAATGATCAGCAAGCGCGGCAAACTCGTCGGCATCGAAATAGATCTTTCTGCCGAACGCAAGCATCTGCTCATATTTTTCCACCAAGGATGATATGTCGTCCAGTTCTTCCTCCATCTCCCGTGTCACGAGTTTACTGTTTTATGCAGATTTTCAGTTGCTCTGTTTCTTCCACGAATCCTTCAAGGCTACCGTCCGGTTGAAAACGAGCCGGCCATCCGTAGTGTCGGGATCCACATTAAAATATCCGATCCGTTGAAACTGGAAGCTATCCAACGGTTTGGCACTGGCTAGGTACTCCTCGACCTTGCAATTCCTCTTCACGATAAGCGAATCGGGATTCAACAGTTCACGGAAATCCTTTTCTTTCTCCGCTGCCGGATCTTCCACCAGGAATAGACGGTCGTAAAGCCGTACTTCGGCATCGATAGCATGCTGCACGGAAACCCAGTGGATGGTTCCCTTTACCTTCCGGTTGGCCTCGGGCATTCCGCTCCTGGTTTGAGGATCGTACTCGGCATATACCTCCGTGACATTTCCGTTCTCATCTTTCTTGCAACCGGTACACTTCACAATGTAGGCCCCTTTCAGCCTCACCTCGTTTCCCGGGGTGAGCCGGTAATATTTCTTGGGAGCCACCTCCATGAAGTCTTCACGTTCGATCCAGAGTTCACGGGTGAATTTGACCATCCGGCTGCCCATCGATTCATCCTCGGGGTTGTTCACCATCTCCACCTCCTCGGTCTTACCTTCGGGGTAGTTGGTCAGGATCAGCTTGACCGGATCGATCACACCCGAAACGCGGACCGCCTTCTTGTTGAGGTCATCGCGTACGGCATGCTCCAGCAGCGAGACGTCGATGATACCGTCATATTTGGTATAGCCGATGCTGTCGACAAAGTTGCGGATCGACTCCGGTGTATATCCACGACGTCGCAGGCCACAGAGTGTCGGCATGCGTGGATCGTCCCAGCCCGACACCAGTTTCTCCTGAACAAGCTGCAGCAGTTTCCGCTTGCTCATCATGGTGTAGGTCATGTTGAGCCGGTTGAACTCATACTGGCGGGGACGATAATCATCGGTTGCCAGCTGGTCGATGAACCAATCGTAAAGCGGGCGATGCACTTCAAACTCCAGCGTACAGATAGAGTGAGTGACGCCCTCAAAATAGTCGGACTGCCCATGTGCAAAATCGTACATCGGATAGGCCTTCCAGGTGGTACCGGTACGGTGGTGCGGGATATGGATTACCCGGTACATGATGGGATCGCGGAAATGCATGTTGGGCGACGCCATATCGATCTTGGCCCGCAACACCATCTTTCCTTCGGGTATCTCGCCACTGTTCATCTTGTAAAAGAGATCGAGCGACTCCTCAATGGGACGGTCGCGATAGGGACTGGGCGTTCCGGGTACGGTAGGCGTTCCCTTTTGCCGGGCAATCTCTTCGGCCGACTGCTCATCGACATAGGCCTTCCCCTCCTTGATCAGACGAACGGCAAAATCCCACAACTGCTGGAAATAGTCGGAAGCATAGAAGACATTTTTCCACTGGAATCCGAGCCACTGGATATCCTCCATGATGGAATCGACATACTCCACATCCTCCTTGACCGGGTTGGTATCATCGAAGCGAAGGTTGCAGATTCCACCATACCTTTCGGCAATACCGAAATCGATACAGACCGCCTTTGCATGACCGATATGAAGATAACCATTTGGTTCGGGCGGAAAACGGGTTTGTACGCGACCACCATTTTTCCCCTCTTTTAAATCCTTTTCAACGATCTGTTCGATAAAATTCAGGCTCTTCTTGTTCTCTTCCACAGCAGGAGTCTCTTTTTCTGACATCATATATCGGTTTTTAATTATTGTTCCATTGTTTATATCGATACCCTCGCATAGGGTGCAACATCTTTTCCACAGAACTGACCGTCGAGGTATCTGTAATATCCCGATATGGCCACCATGGCAGCATTATCGGTAGTGTAGGCAAACTTGGGTATATGGATTTTCCAACCGTACCGATTGCTGTACGCCTCAAAGGCGTTGCGCAGGCCAGAGTTGGCCGACACGCCACCGGCAACCGCCACCTCCTTAATTTTCAGATCTTTTGCCGCACGATACAACTTATCCATCAGGATGTCGATAATCGTCTTCTGTAGGGATGCGCAAAGATCCTCCTTGTTTTTCCCGATAAAATCGGGATCACTTTTCAGCTCATCTCGCAGGAAGTAGAGGAATGAGGTCTTCAATCCGCTGAAGCTGTAATCGTAGCCGGCAATATGGGGCTTGCTGAATGTAAACCGTCCTGGGTTCCCCTCTTTGGCCAACCTGTCTACTACCGGCCCGCCAGGATAACCCAACCCCATTACCTTGGCACATTTGTCGAACGCCTCACCGGCTGCATCGTCGATGGTCTGTCCGATAATCTCCATCTCATGGTGCGACTTTACCAGGATGATCTGCGAGTTGCCACCCGAAACCAACAGGCACAAGAACGGAAAACCGGGCTGGTCTGTATCATCTTCATCCTCCTTGATAAAGTGTGCCAGCACATGGGCCTGAAGGTGGTTGACCTCGATCATCGGGATGTTGAGCGCCGAGGAGAACCCTTTCGCAAAGGAGGTTCCCACCAGCAGCGAACCCAACAATCCGGGACCTCTTGTAAAGGCAACTGCCGAAATCTCCTCTTTCCGGATACCAGCCTGTTTCAAGGCGTCGTGAACCACCGGAATTATATTTTGTTGATGAGCGCGAGATGCCAGTTCCGGCACCACGCCACCATATCTTTCGTGTACAGCTTGCGACGAAATCACGTTCGACAGGATTACACCGTCGCGGATGACCGCTGCCGATGTATCGTCGCATGAAGATTCTATGCCTAAAATCGTAACCATACTGTCCGGTTGTAATTTACCTACTCTGTTTGTGCAATTTCTGAGTCGCTGTATGAACATTGCCAGACAGCACAATCAATATAAAATAAAATGCAAAGATAATGGAAAAACCAATGAATGAGATTAGGATCAAAGGATTTTCCATCGGGAGTAATCCTACAACGTCACATCGACCCGCACCCGGCCCAGCAGGGCATCCGGATGATCGCGGTAGGTGAAGCGGTGAACATACTCAATACGCAGCAAACCAAGGAGATTCGTCAATCCGACGGTTCCCTCCACATAAGGCACGGAACCGTACCGGAAAGATCTCTCAGGAATGTCGAATAGCGGGTAAGATGAGAGCAACGGATCATTTTTGTCGCTCAACCTTCCATAAGTAGCTCGCAAGGAGATCAGCTCCTTTGCCCTGAATGCCGCCATCAACGGAATTCTTGACAATAGCAGTTCGTCACCCACAAAGGTTGTCCGAACCGTATACTGCTCATCGGCCACAAACTCCAGGGCACGGTTCAGGAAGAAGGCGTTGTTCTCGATATGGTGGCGAAACCGTTGATTGGGGTAGACCAGTAACGGAAAAGGTACTGCATTCCACACCTTCGAAAATTCTCCCACAGCATCCAATCGTCCCGTACTTCCCAGATAGAAACGCTTCTGGGCTGAAAACTCCGTCCGGTGGTACGCCTCCTCGCCTTCGGGGAGATTGGTGTAACCGATAGAGTGCGAGAGAAAAAGGACGGGGCTTGATGTATCCACAGGAATCCGTTTACGCTTTTGCTGGATATAGGCCTCCTCGAAAGAGTAGCGGAACATCAGGCCGGCCTCGGAAGTGATCAGCTCATCAAACAAGTCAACCCGACTCTCGTTGCTTCGCCGGAATAGCAGTTCTCCTTGCGGAACCAGCCTCGACCTTCTTAACCAGAGGGTATGTGCCAGTCCGTTCTTATGTTCCCTTTCATGGCTGATCTCCGCAAAGTTGCGGTAGGTCGCCTCGTTGAGCGACCTGCGATAGGTGATCAGCAGAAGATCGTTCAACGCTCGTGGATGCATCTCGCCGGGAGAGAAAAGATCCTTCTCGTAGACCAGCCGGAGATTATTCTTCAGGAACTCATCCTCGTGATACACTCTCCTGTTGAGCGACCAGATGGCCTCCCCCCGGTACTTCAACTGCTGGTCTTTAAAACCGTATGCCATATATCCCCTTACGAAGAGATGGGGATTCAACCGTGCATTGGAAGCGACTCCCGCCCGCAGACGGACACCTTCGATGGGGTTATAGGTAGGGAGGGTTTGCACTCTCCCGAAGTCGAACTTGTTGCTCTGCGGATTTCCCAGGGGAATCCAGTCACTCATTACGAAGCGGGCCGCCTTGTCAAGCAGCAGTGCGGCCTTACCGCGCTCCCTGGCTGCTCCGTCGGAAGGGGAAAGCAGACCCTTTTCATTCTCCTGCGGTGTCAGGGCGATGCGAAGCGGAAGCTCTACCAGGTTCTCCGGTGAAATATAAGTCAGGCGATACCCCTCCCCTACACTCACCAGACGCTTATTACTCAACGAGTCGGGTATATGTAACGTAAACTCCCCCAAGTTGCCGGCCACTACCCCAACCTGTGTATGCTCCACAAAAACTGCGGCATAGGGAACGGGCGTACTGTAGTGCGCATCTACGACCACTCCGCTTATCTCCCTGTATTGAGCCGGAAGCTGCAGGCTCATGAGCACCAGAAAAAAGAGGATCTGCAATCTTTTCATTTCGGGAATATTTTGGATTTCAGTTTAGAGCTTTCTATATCGTACCCTTTTCGGCTCAACGTTACCGAGGCGCATCTTCTTGTTCTCTTCGTACTCACTGTAAGATCCTTCGAAATAGAATACTTCGGAGTTCCCCTCAAACGCCAGGATATGGGTACAGATCCTGTCCAGAAACCACCGGTCGTGCGAGATCACCACCGCACATCCGGCAAAGTTCTCCAACCCCTCTTCCAATGCGCGGAGGGTATTCACGTCGATATCGTTGGTCGGCTCGTCGAGCAACAGGACATTGGCGCCGGCCTTGAGTGTCAACGCAAGGTGCAGGCGGTTCCGTTCACCTCCGGAAAGGACTCCGCACAACTTTTCCTGGTCGGCTCCCGAGAAATTGAAGCGCGACAGGTAGGCCCGGGCATTTACATCCTTTCCACCAACGCGGACAAACTCCGAACCGCCGGAGACCACCTGGTAGACGGTCTTGTTCGGATCGATCGCCTCATGCGACTGGTCGACATAGGCCGTAACCACTGTCTCGCCCACCTCGAAGGAGCCTGCATCGGGAGTCTCCATCCCCTGAATCAGCCTGAAAAGTGTCGTTTTCCCGGCACCGTTAGGGCCGATTACACCGACAATCCCGTTGGGTGGAAGCGTGAAATTGAGGTTGTCAAACAGCAGCTTCTCGCCGTATGCCTTCCTCACATTCTTCGCCTCGATCACCTTGTTCCCCAGACGGGGACCGTTCGGGATAAATATCTCCAGCTTTTCCTCGCGCTCTTTCTGATCCTGGTTCAGCAGCTGCTCATACGAGTTCAGACGTGCCTTCCCTTTGGCATGTCGTGCCTTGGGGGCCATATTGATCCACTCCAGCTCTCGCTCAAGTGTTTTGCGACGCTTGCTTGCCTGCTTCTCCTCCATCTCCATCCGCTTGGTCTTCTGTTCCAGCCAGGAGGTGTAGTTCCCTTTCCAGGGGATACCTTCGCCCCTGTCCAGTTCTAGAATCCAGCCGGCCACATGGTCGAGGAAGTAACGGTCGTGCGTAATACAGATTACCGTTCCCTTGTACTGCTGCAGGTGCTGCTCCAGCCAGTCGATCGACTCGGCATCGAGGTGGTTGGTCGGCTCGTCGAGCAACAACACGTCCGGCTCCTGCAGCAAAAGGCGGCAGAGTGCCACACGGCGGCGTTCTCCACCCGAGAGTTCCCTTACGGGTTGCTCTTCCGGAGGGCAACGGAGGGCATCCATAGCGCGCTCCAGACGGTTGTCGATGTTCCAGGCGTCGGTAGCATCCAGTTTATCCTGCAGTTCAGCCTGACGCTCGAACAGTCTGTTCATCTTCTCCTCATCTTCATAATACTCAGGCAATCCGAACTTCTGGTTGATCTCCTCATATTCGGCCAGCAGATCCATGATCGGCTGTACGCCCTCACGAACAACCTCGATCACCGTCTTGTTGTCGTCCAGTTTAGGATCCTGCTCGAGGTATCCCACCGAGAAGCTCTTGTCGGAAACCACCTCGCCCTGGTACTCTTTTTCAATTCCTGCAATAATTTTCAGCAGGGTCGACTTACCGGAACCGTTCAACCCGATAATACCGATTTTTGCACCATAGAAAAATGAGAGGTAGATATCCTTTAACACCTGTTTGTGTGGTGGAAACGTTTTGCTTACCCCCACCATTGAAAAAATAATTTTCTTATCGTCAGACATACGTGCTTATTGTGTTATCAATTCTTTAAAGCTACAAAGATAATGTTTTTTGAGGAATACCGAACAGCAGTGCAAGATGGAGATGAACAGGAGAACGAGGTAACAATTCACACTTTTTCGCACTGATAATTTCGTCAAAATAAAAACATTTAGTAATTTTGCATTCTGATTCGAAGATGGTATTTAGGAACATTCTTAACAAATAAAAACTCAGAAAATTATGATTAAAGTAGGTATCAACGGATTCGGACGTATCGGACGTTTGGTTTTCCGGGCAGCTCAAACAAGAGATGACATTCAGGTAGTAGGAATCAATGATTTGCTCGATGTTAACTACATCGCCTATATGTTAAAATACGACACTATCCATGGCCAGTTTACCGGTTCAATCGAAGTAAAAGATGGCCAATTGGTAGTAAACGGAAAGACCATTCGCGTAACAGCTGAAAAGAACCCGGCTGATTTGAAGTGGGGAGAAATTGGTGCTGAATATGTAGTTGAATCTACCGGTTTATTCCTTACCAAAGAAAAAGCGCAAGGCCATATCGATGCCGGTGCTAAATATGTTGTCATGTCTGCTCCATCTAAAGATGACACCCGTATGTATGTTTGTGGTGTAAACGAAAAAACCTACACCAAGGGTGAACAGTTTGTTTCCAACGCTTCTTGCACCACCAACTGTCTTGCTCCCATCACCAAGGTGCTGCACGACAAATTTGGCGTTCTCGAAGGCTTGATGACTACCGTACACTCTACCACTGCCACCCAGAAGACTGTTGACGGTCCTTCTGCAAAGGACTGGAGAGGTGGTCGCGCCGCATCGGGCAACATTATTCCCTCTTCTACCGGAGCAGCAAAGGCTGTAGGTAAAGTTATTCCCGAACTGAACGGCAAACTGACCGGTATGTCGATGCGTGTTCCTACCTTGAACGTTTCGGTCGTTGACTTGACCGTTCGTCTGGCTAAGGAAACCACTTACGAAGAGATCTGCGCTGCCATGAAGGAGGCTTCCGAAGGCGAACTGAAAGGTATCCTCGGATACACCAGCGACGACGTTGTCTCTTCAGACTTCATCGGTGATGCACGCACCTCGATCTTTGACGAAAAGGCAGGTATCCAGCTCAGCCCGACTTTCGTAAAAGTTATCAGCTGGTATGACAACGAATGGGGTTACTCAAACAAGGTTCTGGACCTGATTGCTCACATGGCAAAAGTAAACGGATAATCCGTTATCAGATACAATTTGAAGAAAGGCCGTTACCGCTATCGCGGTTCGGCCTTTTTCATTTTACCGGTCCAGCTTTTCAGCAGTTCCGTTGTCAGTGCAGACTGACCTGCAGGTTCATCACCTGTAAATGCCGGTTAGTTCATAGTACCCTCCGGGCTCTCCCTTTTGGTTATATCCTCCTTGAACAGGAAGATGAATCCGAGCAGGAAGAGAACCGTCATTACGAATGGAACGCTCCATACATACATCCAGTTGTATCCACCCTCCGCTGTATGGAATTGCACCACGTTACCGGCAACCAGTGTGCCCATATATTTTCCAACCCCGTAAGTGGCGAAAGCGAGCAACCCTTGCGCCGAATTACGCAACGAAGATGGAGCCTTCTCGTCCACAAACAGCTGTCCGGCAACAAAGAAGAAAGTGAAGCAGAATCCATGCAACGGCAGCACGGCATAAATGAATCCGTTGTTGCCGGTGGCTGCACTCAGGGTGAACAGCCCGTACATCATCACCCAGGCCACGATGGCAGCCACAATACTCCCCTTGTAACGTAACTTGAGGAAAAAGAACGGAAACGTGAAGAGGAAAATCACCTCCGCCACCTGCCCGAGGCTCATTGCCGCAGCCGCATTCAAGATCCCCACGTCGGTGATGAAAAGATTGGTGAAAGAGTCGTAAAACGCCAGCGGTATGCAGATCAGCATCGAAAAGAGCAGCAGGATAAGGAACGACCTCTCCCGGGTCAACCTGAAGGCATCGAAGCCGAGCAATTGCCCAACTCCTGCTTTCCCGGCACTCTTCACCGGAGCATTGTATGGCAGGCTTAACGCATAGAACCCGGAAAGTAAAGAGACTCCTGCCCCGATCAGGAAAGGGGTGGAGAAAGATTCCAGCTTCAGTGCACTGATAAGAAGTCCCGCCCCAATCCAGCCAAGCGACCCGAACAGCCTGATCTTTGAGAACTCCTTCGCCGGGCTCTCCAGGTTGGCAAACGATATGGAATTGGTCAACGACATCGTGGGCATGAAACAGATGCTGTAAAGCAACAGCACGGGGAAAAAGAGGGAGAATGACCCGATTCTGGTCAACCAGAAAAGGAGAAAGGCTCCCGTGACGTTAAGAAATGCCAACACCCTGTTCGCCGAAAAGAAACGGTCGGCAATCATCCCCACTATCACAGGCGATATGATGGCTGCTATGGCTGCAGTGCTATAGGCCAGCCCTATTTGTACACCGGTAAAGTCGAGTGTCCTTCCCAGGTAAGTTCCCATGGTTACATACCATGAACCCTGGATAAAGAACTGAAAGAACATCATGGCCGACAGCCTAGTCTTAATTGCTTTTTTCTGCATATATTTATCGATTTAATGCCTGATTAAAATATATTGACAAAAAGAAAAATCTCCCTGCCTCAACGGAGACGTTTAAAATGATGCTGTTTCAGCGGATTTCCCGACATCTCCTTTTGAGTGATCCTTATTTCAGAATCAACCTCAACATCCAGCCAGGTCTCATCATCGTTGATCAGTATCGGGAAATTGATGCCCGGCTCCTCTCCCTTGCCGATAAACCGGTAATTATGGGTGTGGCCGCACAACATCACATCAATGTCGGAACCATTCAAAACCGGTATCAATTTTTCCATCACATCCCTGGTCCCGTGCCATGTAGATGCCGTGGGGGGAATATGCATGATGACAACACGAAATGGAGCCTGCCTGAACTCCTCCGAGGCCACCACCTTTTTCAGCCACTCCGCCTGCCGGGTGCGATAGTCATCGAAGTGGGCCAACTCTGAATATTCGATATCGGAGTCAGGCTTGTCTTCCCCCCCGTCGAGAACCAGGAAAAAGACCGGACCATCCTGAAAGCAGTAGTAGAACTGGCCACTCGTGGTTGGGAAGTAATTGTAGAGGTCAACACCCCCTTTTCCCCTCGTTTCATGGTTGCCCCGTGCCAAAAAGATGGGCACCTCTTTGGCAAAAATATTGACGGAAGTATCCATGAACCGGGTAAATATCTCTTCAGGATCATTCAACATCGACACCATGTCGCCGTTGAAGATGACCAGGTCGGTATTGCTCCTGCCGGTACCTTCAAGCATTTTGAGCAGATTCTCGTTTTTACCGTGGATATCATTTACCACCTTGAATCTCAACTGGGTTTTCTTTCTGTCCAATGTTCTGAAAGCAAAGGGAGCCTGCCGATAAACATCTGAAGCTGCAACATTTCCATAAAGCACCCGATGCCCCTGGTAACTGAGGACCTCCTTTGAAAAGATCCGGTAGCGATATTCTGTGCCCGGGTCCAATCCGTTGATAGTCACTCGGTGCAGCCTCCCCACCCTCTTGCTCCCGAAAGCCGTGTCATAATATCTGGGGCGCTCATATGCATAAAAGCTGTCATCCCCTTTTGGAGCCAACTCCACCCAGGAGAGGGCATCCTTATTCGTGGTCCAGATGATGGTCACCTCATTCTCGCCCATCTTTTGCAGATATGGACCGTGTGAGATCTCAATTTCCTGGCAAAAAAGGAGAAGAGGTAAACTCAAAAAAAGAAGGAAAAAAATTTTTCTCATGGGTTCAAATATTTTTTAGTGAATTACATTTCCCTGTTGATGATTTTCAACTCTCAACGCTGCCGCTGCAATGTTAAACCGGATCGTGTGAAAATATCAGCACGAGGGTAAACGGTGGTTCACCCTCGTACTGTTATTCACGAAAATGCCGCATGGTCAGGCAACCAGGCATCATTTAACCTTTTCAACTTCAAAGACCGCCCCAACCGGAAAATGGTCCGACTCCTTGTCGGCCCAGGAGTAGATCCCGTATGAGGAGAGAGTCAGCACGTTGTCGCTTCTGTATACCAGATAGTCAATGACATTCTTGCTACCCACGAAGGTCCCCAGACAGTCTCCGGTTTTACATGGTGAGGCAAGCACTTCATATAAGATTTTCATCGGCTCGCTCGAGGGGGTGCAGTTCAGATCTCCTCCCACAATGACGGGCATCTCAATCCCCTTGACGATCTCCACCAGCTCTTTCGCCTGCAAGATACGCCATTTTTCATTGCTGGTATGGTCGAAGTGGGTGCTGATAAAACAGATATCCCTTCCCCCAACCTCAACAGTAACACGGGCGACCGAACGGGTTTCTATCCGTTGTCCTTCCCAATCGCCAGTCAGGTTATAGGCCATGGTCTCCTTGAACGGAAGTTTCGATATGATGGCATCACCATACTCTCCATCATGAAAATCCATCGCTTTTGCAAAGAACCAGTGATCCATGCCACAAAGTGCCGCCAGGTCGCGGGCTAAATGGACATCTTTTCCGTTGCGGGTGGTAAATGCATCCACCTCCTGGATGGCTACAATGTCGGGATCGACCCTCTTGATCACTTCGGCCAGCCCCTCCAGGCTTCTCACGCCTGTGCTTGCAGCGGCACCTGCAATGTTGTAGGTCATCACTTTCAGAATGGCCGCATCAGTTGTCGGTGGGATGATTACTGTTGGAGGTTCTTCAGTTGACTCTTTTCCACATGCAGCCAACAGTACAATAATGCTTAACAAAAATATCCTGTTTATTTTCATTTTTCTCATACCTTTAAATATTATCGTCCATGAATAGCCACTTCGGCAAGCGATACGTTACCATTGCTTCGGGTATTTGGCAATATCAGTTTCACATATCTGCTCTTGATATTATGTGACGTAGCATCCACCTCCCTGAGGTTTTCTTCAGGGGTTGAAAAACTGGTACTGGGGAATTCCACCCTACCTAGCTCTTTCCAGTTCTCGTTTTCCACTCCGGGATAGAAGTAGTTTTTGAATATGCTATGGTTGGTGTATGATACGGGAACATTGCCCAGCCACTTGAAATCCTCGTCGGAAAGTTGATCGTCAGCTATCGCCGGGGCATAAACAATCACAGTTTGCGTGTTGTTGTTGCTCAACCTGCGGTAAATATCAACCTTCGCAATTTCAACAGGCTCACCCATGTCAATGACAGTGGTAAATGGTGGGGGATCCCGAGTGATTTCCGGATCGAGCGGATGTGTACCTAATGTATAATTGGCGTAGTTCGAATGCCAGAATGTGTTGAAATCTCCATCAAAAATGAAGTGTGGCATATTGGCAGTCCCCGTCAGTGAGGGTTGTCCGTGCCAGGAGTTGCAATATTTGATGCTCCACCCGGTGGTTGGAAGTTGATACACTGGCGTAACATGCTGCCAATCGGTATAGAAGGTGTCCATTGCATTGGCCTCCGGCAGGAAGAAAGAACGCACATCAAACCTGTTCACTCCCAAACCGGGACACAGCGTCTCGTTTTCACCTATGGGCACATCCACCAATTGCTCCTGCCCGTTGATATCGGTATATCGCACTTCGGTACGAATCAGGTTGGCCGCTGGAGGAAACCAGGTAATTTCGCCGTTGCTGTTGTTGTTGATCAATTGGAAACTTTTTACCGACCGGTTCAGGAGAGACTTCTGGAAATATTCACCGTAAGAGTTGGCAAAACCTGTATTCCAGAGTGAATGGTTCCCGAAGATGTCGGTGGTCCGGAATTTAAACGAGTAGGATCTCTCCTCCGGAGCAGGTATGGATACCATGCCCGATCCATGCGACGGCATCGGTATGATCAGCGAATCATCATCCCAATAGAGATCAACACTTTTGATATTTGTCGTATTGGCCATGTAATACTTGAAATAGACCTGGTTGTGCCCGGCATAAAAGCTTGACTGGTCCAACTTCAATGCATACACCTTCTCTCCGCCCTTGATAAACGGCTTGTGCACCTCCATCATGTCATCGCATGATGAAAATATGGCACAGATGGCTATTAATAATAAGATATATCTTTTCATATTCCTTTTTTTTCTCGTAGCTATTACTTCTCATTAAATGCGTTACTCTTCGTATACACCATGAATGGTTATCTCAGACGGGTGAACATACGGCCTGTTTTCCCACGAAGTCATAAACCTGAACCGGATATAACGGTACGCCTCCGAGGAGATGGGGAATGAGGCTTCATGGCCGTTTAAAGCCGCCTGCCGGTCCTCATCGGTATTTACCGTGTATTGATCATTGGTACCCGAGGGTTTGACGATGGTGTAGTCAATCAACTGCGTCCACTCATCCCAGCCACCCGTGGTTGGAGCCACCTTGCTACCATACACGATGATCCGCCGGGGATTTCCCCAACCGTAATAAACGCCCGACTGTAACCGTTGAAAGAAGGTCACACGGCTTAATATGGCCGGCTTGCCCAGATCGATCGTGATGCTTACCGGAAGTGATCCGGAGTAGCTGTGGCCGAAGGTGTTCAGATCGTCATCAAACATGTATTCATCGCGCCCCTCCCAGTTTGTAAAGGTAAAATCGCCTGGCAGGTAGCCACCATCAATTTTGTAGATCGACCAAAACTTCTTGTCGAGTGTTGTTTCATGCAAAGGAGTAATGGTCCCACCATCCGGATAGATCGTATCGGAAACATTGTCCCAGTTGTCTTTGAGCACCAGTCCAAACCTCCGGGGGACAGGTTCATACCCGCGAATCCTGAAAAAGGCGGTCTCAAGATTGGAAGTGGCAATCCTCGCTGTCTGCATGATACCGTTATCGTCCTCCACCAGCATCTCTGCCGTGAGAAGCACATTGTAGAGATTCTTCCAGGAGTAGTAGGCCCCACCAAAATCGCTGGCAATTTCGACCGACTTGATGGCCTTGCTGAGCGGTGACTCCTGTGGGGTAAACTTAACCAACACCGGGTCAGACAATACCTGTGACCGGCTTACAGTGTAAAGCAATGCTTCATGTTCATTGGTGTCATTATACCCCTCTATGAGAATATTGTCACCGTAAAACGAGGTGATTGCCTCCCGTTTCTGGCCATTGCTAAGCGTATAAACTGCCTTCACAGCCAACACATCGTCGTCTGCAGGCAATTTGAAAGAGATGATCGCTCCGCCCGGGGCATACATTACCACCACATCGCTTACCGGAGCCGGCTTCCCTTTTGATTCATTGATTGGTTCGAGCTGCTTCTCCTCGCAAGAGTAAAAAAAGAGCGCAACCAATACAGCCAATAATAAGTCAATTGCTTTCATATGGAATCGATCGTGAATCATATGTTGTTCATTCTTTATAGTTAAACAGTAAAATCCAACTTACCAGCCTGGGTTTTGTACCAGTTGGGGATTATTGATCAAATCACTCTCTGGAATCGGAGCAAAGTAATCACGCAGTGTAAACCGTTTCGTGTAAATGGTTGTCGGCACATAATAGGCACTGGGGCTTGGGTCTTCCGCGGTTACATTCCATCCCTGGATGTTCCGGTTCAACTCGATATGCGCCGTCTTCCACCGTTTCTGGTCCCAATAGTCCTGCCCCTCAAGAGACAACTCCACTTTTCTCTCGCGACGGATAATCTCCCTCATTCCGCCTTTGGTCATCGGTTTATTCTTCTTGTCGGCAATGGCATACTTCTGGTAGGTCTCCACTATGCCTTCAAGCCCGGCACGTTCCCTGACCATATCCACATAACTGTAGACCTCGGGATTGACCGCAACATTATCATCTCCGGGAGTTGACTCGTTGATGGTTTCTGCAGCCAGCAGCAACAGATCTGCAAAACGCATATCGGGATAGGGATAGCTCAGATAGGTCAGTTCATTGGCATCACGCCAGCGGGTATTCAGGTTTACCAGCTTTTTGGGCCAATATCCAGTGGGGTTATATTCGTTATTGGCCACCCGGTTCGAGAACTCTGAAAAGCGGGCCATCGGAAACATGGCTTCGGCATCATTGTTCGGTTCATTATTGTAGTGGTTGCCGTACCATTTGCCCCTGTCGAAACCAAGTGCGGCATAAAACCTCAACTCACGGTCGAAGTTGACCTGGGAAGTGACCTCTCCAGGCTGAATGACGTAACGGTGCATATCGTCACCTACACGGAGAGTTTCAAAACGGGTATTGTATTTGTCGTTCTCCAGCCAGCCTTGGTCATCCTCCAGCGGGAGTCCGTTGGATGAATAGAAAAGATCTACAATATGAAGGGGCACAGCCAGCCTGGAGGTTGCATTGGCAGCCGAACCTGCTTCAAAACGTGGCAGACAGTGCCTTTGGACATTTGAACCACAGGGATATCCAGTATTTCCAAAAATCAGTTCCACGTTGGTGTTCTGTTGATCACTTACGGCGCTTCTGAGCGTATTGATAAGCAGTGTGGTGTCAGACATCGGTTTTGTCTGCATATAGTCTTCCACCTGGTAGAGGCGGATATCGTTGGCCAGGCATACCTCAATGGCCTTCTTGCAGGCTTCTGCAGCCAAACTCCATCGGGATGGATCCTTCACCTGGTTGAAAAAGGGTTCGCCCTTATGGTCCCTGAAGGTGCTATAGTCGGTATTCCCATTGAAAAGGTCGCTCGCCCAATAGGTCAAAACCCTTGCTTTCAGCGCATAAGGCACCGCCTGTGTAAATCTGCCCAGTTCGGTGGTCCGGTTAGTGATACGGTCGGGCAACGCGTCAGATGCAATCACCTCTTCGAGCAGCTCCAGAACGTAGGCAAAACAGTCATCGATTTTTTCCCTGTAAACCCGGATGCCTGTTGTGGAGGTATTGATGGGTGTGCTCTCCCTTAACGGACATATGGGGCCGTAATAGGTAATCAGGTAAAAGTGCATCCACGCCTTGATGGTTTTCACTTCGGCTATCATCCGGTCCCGTTCGTCACTTTTCAGGTCCTGGACCCTCCCGATATTGTCGAGGAAAGTATTGCATTCACGGATACCTGCATAGAGTGAACGGATGGCTGTAGCTGTACTGCCCCAGTAATTGATAACAGGTGATGTAGGATTATCTTCTCCCAACGCATGTCTCATTCCTCCGCTGGTACGGAAATTGGGGTTCATGATGATCTCCATCGAACCCAGAAAAGCTGGATTCTGATCCCATCCCGCAGCTTTGGGAAGCCCCCAGTAACATGTGGCAAGATACTGCTCTGCCGTATATCTGTTTGCAAAGGCATCATCCAGTGTAGGAATATTATCCGGAATGATGTCCAGGTAGTTACAGGACATCACCAGTGAGGCAAATATTAAACAAATACTATATTTTATAATCGATTTCATATCCGAAATTTTATTTGGGTGATTCATTAAAAATTCAGGTTCAAACCTACGTTGATAACCCTCTGTAACGGGTATCCCAATCCATTTCCGGCCATTTCCGGATCCCACAATTTGAAACGGCTCCATGTCAGAAGATTGGTTCCACTCAGATAAAACCTGCAGTTGGTCATATATATTTTCTGAGTGAAACGTTTGGGCAGGGAGTAACCAAATTCAGCCGATTTAAGACGGATGAAAGTGGCGTCTTGCATCCACCAGGTGCTTGTCTGGTTGTTGTTGGTGATGGAGTAAGTGGAGAGTCGCGGCCAGAAGGCATAGGGGTTCCGATTACTTTCAGACCAGTAATTGTCGGCTATGGCCTGAAGCACGGCATTCTGACCAATCAGTCCATCATTTGCATCGCCATCCACAAACGGCTGGATATTTCCGATGTTCAGCCAGAACGATTGACGGCCAGATCCCTGGAAGAAGAATGAAAAATCAAATCCCTTGTAGCCAATTGTAGTTCCAAAGCCGTAGTTGATCTCCGGAACCGTAGGATAGCCAATGGGAACCTGGTCCAATGCGGAGATCACCCCATCCTCATTCACGTCGCGATACTTGATATCGCCTCCCATCACGTTTCCAAACTGGGTTGGCGAGTTGGCTACCTCCCGTTCATCCACAAATAGGCGTTCTGCAATATAGCCCCAGTTCTGGTTGATACTATACCCCACTCTTGATCTCCAGGGCGTGCTGGCATAGTCGGGCTCTTCCCACTCCATCACTTTGCTGGTGGCATAGGTGAATGTGCCCCGCCCTGTTATATAGAAGTCGTTTGTAATGAACTTCTCGTAATTCAACTCCATATCCACACCCTGGCCACTGGCGACACCCAGGTTGGCCTTGATGGCGGGTATGATACCCATCGTTTGCGGGATGACACGGGTCAGCAGAATGTTTTCGCGTCTTTCATGAAAAAGATCGATATTGGCCGATAGCCCTCCCTTGACTGAAAGTTCCGCACCCACATTGGTCTTGTAGGCAGTTTCCCATCCTATCATGTCGTTTGCATAACGGGAGACGCTGATTCCGGGCGGATTGTAGTTCATCATTGCCCCCCAGTTGACGTTTCTCGACGCATTCATGTCCACTTGCGACAGATAATAGAAACGGTCGTTGTTGCTCCCGATGGCGTCATTACCCACAAGTCCGTAGGTCCCTTTCAGTTTGAATTGCGGGAAGATACTGCTCAACCCATCGAAGAACGGTTCGTTGGAGACCATCCATGCTAGCCCCACCGACGGGAAGAAACCCCACCTGTTCTCCTTGGAAAAACGTTCCGACCCGTTATACCCAAAATTGAACTCACCGAAATAGCGGCTATCATAGTTATATGCCAGACGGCCAGACAGCCCGAGATTTCGGTTCGGCAATGAGAGCAGCAGATTGTCGGCTATACCGTTTTTCTCCTGCCTCATGATGTAGACCAGCAAGCTGTTGATCGAATGTTTTTCAGCAATCGTCTTATTATACTCCAAGGCCGATTCCAGATAGAATACAGTGTTGATATTCCTGGTTCCCGGGTTGTAACGGAGGAACGGATCTCCAGACTCTGGATTCAGATTCTTGAGCGTATAGGAGTTGCTGGCCAGGTCGTACATGTCGATGCTATAATAGAATGGTGTATACTCCCTGTTCACCGTAAACTCCGAAAAACGGTTCATGTTTACCATGGTGCGGAAAGTCAGCCCCTCTGTCAACATTCCCAGATTCTGCTTCAGTTCGAACTGTGTCATCGTCATGTTTTTGCTATAGTCCCGATAACCTCTCAAAGCTTGGGCGTACGGGTTGATATAGTCGGCTGTTGCATAGTTGCCAAAAAGGATATGATCAACATATTCGAACTGTTCGTCCGGCTCGTAGAAGGGTTTGAAGTAGACCGGGTTGGCCTGCATCACCTTGCGATACATGGCTGATCCCCCGTCAATGGGTCCCCTGTAATCGTCAAATGTGGAGCTCAGGCGCATGATCAGCTCTGTGGTTTTGGTAAGATTCACGTTCACATTGGAGCGTACCGTATATTTGGTCAGGTCAATGTTGGAGTTGAAATTGCTCCTCCTATCCACCTTTAAGTTTCCATTATCTTTTGCAATGCTAGCGGCTACATAGTAACGTGCAATTGCTCCACCACCACTTACGCTGATATTGGCCCGCTGGTTGATGGTGTGGTCGTTGAACATCGCCTTGTACCAGTCAGTGGCCGGGAAAATATCGGGATAGAGACCCCGTTCAGTCATTTCAATTTTCTCGGCGGAATATTCCCTGACACCGTTTGGGTTGCGTGTCAGAACCGCTTCGTTGTGCATTTTCATGTAGGTAATAGGATCGGCCAGCTTAACCATCTGTGTTGGGGAAGAGATTGAGTTCTCGATCCTGGCATTTACCTGAACTTTTCCTTCCCGTCCCTCCTTCGTGGTTACAAGGATCACCCCGTTAGCACCCCGTGCACCGTAGAGAGCGGTAGCAGTGGCATCTTTCATGATGGAGAAGCTGGCGATATCGTCTGTGTTTAGCCTGGCCAGGTCTTCGGATGTCAGCTCCACGCCATCAATCAGGATCAGGGGATCTTTTTTGGCATCAGCTCCAAAGGTGGTGATACCGCGGATAAAAAACTGTGCGTTATCACTTCCCGGTTCACCACTGGTCTGATATGAAATGAGCCCGGCAACGCGTCCGGCAAAAGCGGTAGTAAGGTTGCTGCTTGGCACTTTCAGCTCCTTCGCATTCACCGTTGTGATGGACGAGATCACACTCTCTTTTTTTTGCCGGCCAAAAGCAACGATGGTCACCTCCTCCAGCTCGTCCACTTTCTCGGTCAAGGTGACATTTATCGTAGTCTGGTTGCCCACCTGGATCGTCTGGCTCTCCATTCCCACGAATGAAAAAACGAGCTTATCTGATGAACCCGCGGCAATTGAATATGTTCCATCTATATCCGTGATTACACCTCTCGTTGTTCCCTCAATGGTGATGGTTACACCGGGGAGAGGTTCTCCTTTTTGGTCTACAACCTTTCCTCTCACCGTACCTTGTTGTTGTACGGCAAAATCAGGGATTCTCTTTCCGGTCTCCTTCGACGAGTTTTCCAGCTCATCCTGGTAAATAACCACTTGATCTTCCAGAATCCTGTATGAGAGTCCAGTGTCTGACAAGATACTTTTGAGAATCTCCTCTATATTTTCAGAATCGGCGGTGAGATTGACCCGCTTTTTGATGATCTTTTTCGCATTTCCTGCGAAAAGAAAACGGTAGTTGCTGTTGTTCTCCAGCTCTTCACAAATTTCTTTGATCGAGGTGGACTTGACACTGATTGTAAACTTTTTTTCCTGGGAATAGCTACCATCAGCATAAGAGAAGAGCACGCAGAAAAACAGTAATAACAAGGTTATTCGCATGATCTTTAGGGTCTGCTTCAAATTATTGAGGGGTTCTCTCCCTTCAATAGGAAATCTGTCCATACCTTTGTAATGATTTAATGATTAATAAACTAGTCAATTAGATTAGAGTTATTGAAACCGGACGACATTCGCACCATCGCCTGGCATTTTTCTCGACTTGTAATATGTAACCTGATTTGATCTATCTTTTCATACGCATAAAGATTTAATTGTTTGACTTTTTAAATATGTAAATCATGTTGTCGTCTCTTTTGTATTCGGTGTTTGAGATGACTGAAAGAGCGGTCATCACGTTATCGAGATTGGCAGAGAGTATGATCTTGCCGGTACAGGTCAGTCCACAGAACGAAACATTTTCATCCAGATTGAAAGAGAGGTTATAGTACCGTTCAATTTTCCTTAGAGCCTCGGTAACAGGGGTATCCTCAAACATCAGGTAGCCCTCTTTCCAGCTGATGTATGCATCAACATCAACCACACGTGTAGTAAATGTGCCAGTTGATCCGGAGTAGAGACCCTGTTCCCTGGGCGACAGGAGCAACTCCTCACCGTCCTTCAGATTCAGGCCAACTTTCCCTTCTACCAAAACCACCGAAGCGGAGGTCTCCCTGTATGCGGTCACGTTAAACCTCGTCCCATGGACCTTCACATCAAAATCGGCCGTGTGAACAACAAAAGATCTATCGGGGTCGGGCTCCACTTCAATATACATCTCTCCATGGAGGATCACTTCCCTTTTTTCACCGGAGAAGGTACATGGAAATTCAAGAACAGAACCTGAATTCAACCAGACGCGGGATCCATCGGAAAGGATGATTTTGGACCGTTTACCGTATGGCACAATCAGTTTATTCACCACATCCTGTTCAATGCTGATTTCGGCATCCTGGTTGTTTTCGCCCCTGACCCGTACCGTCTTCTCATTTTCAATCGTGAGGTCAACATTCCCCTGGAACGAGGAGGTCTGATTGCCTGCAACAAAAAGAATATCTTCCGATTCCAGCTTATTCCCCACAATGTAGTTGCCGCTCTCCGACAACATCTCTCCGGAAACCCGATTATAATAAAAGAGGGAAAGGATCAAAAGTGCAACAGATATCGCAGCAGCATAGGAGTAATGCCGAAGTCTCCGCTTGCGACCATAAGCGCTGAGAGACTGCTCCAGCTGTTTGATGGGTTCACTTCTCTTTTCTGGTAACACTCTATGTGAGGATATCCGGATGCTGCTGAATTTTTTTTCAGCCATTTGAAAATTTTCCCGCTCTTCAGGATATCGATCCAAAAAGTTACTCCAATAGGTATCCAACTCTTCTGATGGAAATAACTTCCATTCAATAAAAGCTTCGTCCTGGAGAAATTTTGTAAAACCGGCTTGTTTGAAATGATTCTGTTTCATGATGGTCGGAAAGGTGACTTTTTCACCCTCCTCTATATAATAGAGACGAAAGATGAGTTAAATCATCACCATATATTTAAAAAAATATATATGTTAACATATGCATCAACCTGACTGATGCAACTTCCAAGGCGCTCTTCTTGTCAAGAGAGAGCAGGGGCAAAAAAGAGAAAAGGGTTAGTGAACCATCAAAAAGATGGTAAAAGTGGCCAAAGAGGCTACACGAAGTTTGGCGATCGATCTGCTCACGAGATTGCGTGATCCTGCAACCGACATGCACATGATCTCCGAGATCTCCTCATAACTGCACCCCTGAAGATAACGCAGGTAGATCACTTCACGCTGACGAGGGGTAAGCCGGCTCAGCACATTTTCCACCTTTTCCCGAATCTTCTCTGCCTCCTCCTTATCGATCAACTCATCCTCGACGGTGACATTCAATTGAAAGGGCAGGTCAACACCCTCATGTTCTCCCATAAGGTGAAGGGACAAACATTCACGTTTCGTTCGGTGAAGGTCTACCAACCTGTTTCTCAGCGATCTGAACAGGTAAAACTTAAGGTTATCTATCTCTTTCAGGGAAGAGTGCTGCGTACACAACTTGTAGAATAGATCATGAATGGCATCCATCGCGGTGTGATCGTCAAAACCCAGGTGAAGAGCGTATGCGTAGAGAGTGTCCAAGTACTCGTTGTATGTAGATGCAATATCTGAAAACTTGATTGCAGGCATATTCCATTTAAGGATTTAATGATCGGACAAATTAACAATAAAGGCAAATGTATTAGCCCGTAATAACCGAGCACATTAATTGTATTTAATCTTTTTTATTACTTTTGTATCGGACAAGCTGATCCGATGGTGATATATTATACCGAAGGATTTATAGAAGGGGTGTTACTGTAAGTAATTGCCCCTTTTACCATTGCCTGAAGAGCTATTTCATTTCTTCGTGGCATTGAGCCACTTGAAATGAGGACAAGCTGAACCTCAGGATCCTTATTGCCCGATGGTATATCATCTTTTACTTTTCGCTGGCTTTCAGCGTACTTTTCCCTGTATTCTACAGGTGAACAGTATTCCAGTCTATGAAGTATCCAATCCGTGTTGTAGTCATTAATAAATTGATCAATACTGTTATAAGCTTCCTCAAAGGAAGAAAATGTTTCTGTTTGCAGCACCTGTTCTTCCAGGGTGCGGTGAAACCGCTCTATTATCCCGTTGCACTCTGGTGACCGTACAAACGCTTTGGACATCTCCAATCCCAGGAATTTCATTTCATTCATAAAATCAGCAGAGTCATACTGCGAGCCATGGTCGCTTCTTAATTGCAACTTCATTCCTTTACATACATCCTTACCTACCGAACCGAAAGTCTTTCGTACAGCGGCCCTAACAGGCTTAATGGCAGCAAAACGGTTGCCTTTCTTTGCAATATGCCACGATATAATCTCATCGTTAAAGTGATCGATCACACCAAAGAACCAATGCCAGCCTGACCCTTCAATCCAGAACTTCTTCCCGTCAGTGGCCCACATTACATTGGGTGCATCCGTGATTATAGTGCCATCATGTTCGCGCTTATTCCTCTTCCCTGGCCTTCTGTAGGGGCTCAGCAGGTTGTGTTCCCGCATGATGCGGTTCACACATGCCTTGCCGGCTACCAGAGCGTTTATCTTCCTTTTACCCATGCGCTTCTTCACTTTCAGATAACCTTCAGCGTTGAATGTACTTTTCATAATTTCAGTTTTAATCTCTTGTAAAACTTCTTCATCGCTATGCTTGGGTTTTCTGCCCCGTTTCCCTGTTTTGGGGGTAGGGTTTTCATACCAGGTGCTGCTGCTGTAGCCAACAACCTTGAATATCAAACGCTTCGGGTATGGCTTCCCGGTTAATGGATAATGCTCCTCTATCAGCATGGAGATTATTTCCTTCTTAGTTTTGCTGCCAATTCGTTCTTTTTTTTTGTGAGTTCAAGCTCCATCTGCAGTTGCCCGATCTTACGCTCGGCTGCACTCAGCTTCGAATCGTCGGGGTTACGCTTGAACCCGTCGGTACCACTCTCGATAAATTGATCCCGCCAAAGGTTGATATCAGCCAGAGTAACTCCGTATTCACGGCTAAGCAACTCAGGATCTTCTCCACGCAACAAGGATAAAACTATTTCAGCCTTGATTTTCGATGTAAAAATTCTTCCTCTTTTCCATAGCAGTTGTAAAAATAACTTTTATTTTTTACTGCTCGGTTTTTTTGAGGGCTAATATAACAATAAAGGCAAACAATAACAAAATTTTTTGAAAATTATTTTCCAAGCAGAGTCAAGCAGCAAGTGCAATTTACATTAATTGTTTGTAAAACTCAACTTTGGGTGTGTTAAAGTCCAATTTTTTCCTCGGTCTTTCATTCAGCCTGTGCTGTATCCGCTTCAATCTGTCGGGTGGATAGTTCTTGAAGGACGCCCCCTTGGGGATGTATTGCCGGATGAGCTTGTTCGCGTTTTCGATCGATCCTTTTTGCCATGCCGAATAGGGGTCGGTGAAGTACACCGGGGCTTCCAGCATCTCCGTGATCCGTTCGTGCGCCGCGAACTCCAAGCCGTTGTCCGTGGTGATCGTCCTTATCACGTCCTTGTAGGGTAGCAACATGCGGCACAGCACCTTGGCCAACCCTTTCGAGTCCCTTCCGCGGGGCAGTTCCCCGATCATCACGAGGTTCGTCTTCCTTTCCGTCACCGTCAGTATCGCCTCCGATGTTCTGAAGTTAACTGTTTGTATTTTTTCATAAGCAACATAATAGTTAATTTTAGGGAGACTTCGGTCTCCTTTTTCTTTTATGTTGCTGTCCGACTCTCTTCGGGGGCTTGCGCGCCCCCGGCCGTTAGGCAAACCCCCCCGGTGTTTTTCATGATTGTTGTGAAGAATCATTTCAAAAAACAACACGTGGATGTTGCACTTCTAAGTTGAACTTAGGCCAATGCATGCCTGAATCGGAGACGATCTTGTCCCCAGAATGTGGTTGCTAAATTCAGCCAGGCAGCTATCAAGGCCAGATACTGTTCCGGCTGAAAGGGATGGGCGTCGAAATAAAGAAGGGGTGACTATTCTCGTCACCCCTTACAATTATAGACTACTAAAAATCATCTCTTTTTCAACAGGGCATACAGCCACAGTATGATCAATGATCCCCCAACGGCTAACAGCAAGGTTCTGAAACTGAACCCATCAACTGTTCCCAGGCCCAGCAGGGAGCCAATCCAGCCGCCAACAACACCACCGGCAATGCCTATCAGAATGGTTACGATCCAGCCACCAGGGTCTGTTCCGGGGCGAATAGCTTTTGCTATCAATCCTGCTATCAGGCCTAATACGATCCAAGATAAAATTCCCATAAATTAAAATTTTAGTCAGTTAATGAACAGAGCACTGTATTATAACAGAATCTTTTGGAATTTTGTTCGGATCGTATTTCACCATTCTCTTCCCGACCGGTTATTTCCGGAAAGGGGAGAATGGCGTGAAGATCACTTCTTATATTTTGAGAAATCTGCATTAAGCATGCTGCCGGTTTCCAGAAATGCTTTGTGGAAATCGTAGCAGGCATACAGATTTTGCGGCGTGTGACCCTTTTTGGAGAGATTGAGGTAATCGCGCAACAACGGACGATAGTCGGGATGTGCACAATTTTCGATTATCTCCTCGGCACGGGCATAGGTTCCCTTACCGCGCAGGTCGGCAACCCCATACTCCGACACGATCACTTTCACCGAGTGCTCGCTGTGGTCCTCGTGTGCCACCTTCGGCACGATAGCACTGATCATTCCGTTTTTCGCGGTGGACGGCGTTACAAAGATCGAGATGTAGGCGCTGCGTGTAAAATCTCCCGAGCCACCGATACCGTTCATCATCATATTGCCCATCACGTGGGTGGAGTTGACATTTCCGAAGATGTCGGCTTCGAGAGCCGTATTGATGCCAATTACTCCCAAACGACGGACCAAACCGGGATTGTTCGAAATTTCAGAGGGACGGAGCACAAGCTTGTTCTTGAAAAAGTCCAGATCGCGGTAGAAACGGTCCATCGCTTCGTTGCTCAGGGTGAGTGAGCAACCGCTGGCAAAAGAGATATGCCCTTTCTGCATCATGTCGAGCACGGCATCCTGAATCACTTCGGTATAGACTTCAAAGCGGGGGATATCCTTGTTCTGCGCCATGGATGCGAGCACTGCATTGGCAATGTTGCCCACACCCGACTGGATAGGCAGGAAAGTAGGCGGAATGTTCCCCTTCTTCAGTTCGGAAACGAAAAAGTTAGCTACGTTCTCCCCTATCTTGGCGGTAATCTCGTCAACCGGAGCGAAACCGCTACCTTCGTTCTCTTCACTGGTCCTTACCACATATATTTTCGACGGATCAACCTTTACATACTCCAGCCCGATGCGGTTCTGTACCTCGAAGATGTTAATATGACGCCGTTTGGGAGGATCCTGCAGTTCATAGAGATCGTGAACGCCCCGCATTTTTGCGGGAACCTTGTCGTTCAGCTCCACAATAACTTTCTTGGCCAACCGGCAGATGGTGGGCATGATACCTACACCGCTGGTGGGTACGATCTCGCCCGATTCGGTAACTTCGCAGGCTTCCACCACGGCCACATCCACACCGCCCAGGAACCCGTAACGGATCTCCTGTGCCACTTGAGAGAGGTGCATGTCGAAATATTGGATCGGATCATGCTCAACAGCATTGATGGCGTTGCGCATATCCTTGTTGGTCTGGTATGGCGTACGGAACTTCACCGCATTGGCACGGGCCAGGCTACCATCGATGGAATCACCCGTAGAAGCGCCTGTAAACATACCAATCTTAAAAGGATTGCCTTTGGCGTGCTCCTCTTCGGCACGCTTGGCAATTTCTACCGGGACCACCTTGGGACACCCGGCATGAGTAAAGCCGCTAAAACCCACATTGTCGTTGTGGTTGACAAGGGCAGCAGCCTCTTTAGCTGTTACATAGGTAAGACTCATAAATTTTGTTTGATTTTATAATATAATGATTCTTTGCTTGCAGAAGTTGGAGTACTACAAGGAGTTGCCTGCATGAGAAAGCGATGATCTCTCTCTCCTCAGCAATATTTTCTTTCCAGTAGTTCACTGTAGATAACCGCCTTGCGAATTTCTGACACTCCCTCACCACCTCTCAGTTGCTCCAGTACGGGATGAACCTTTTCTACCGGTTTCAGCTCCTCACGATCGCTGAATAGTTGCGACATGAATGCAGACTCCTTTAATGAGGAGGCGCCCTCAAAATCGGTTACCAGTTCCATCGAGGATTGAAAAACCGGGCGACTGCCCTCTGATGAAGCAATTGTAGGTTTTACGGGTTGTTTTCTACTAACGGCCTTTGGTGTTGGGGGTGGAACCGGCTCCCTTTGTGGTCTTTGAAAAATTTCCCGAACCAATTCGCGAAAATCTTCCTCAGAATTTACAGGTTGAGTACTTTTGCTCACCTTCTTCTGCTTCTTTCCAGAATCTTTAAAAATTCCAAAAACTAAGAAGGCTAACATGAGTATTAAATAAATAATGTCGCCAAATTCCATAAATTGATTAATTTTGCAGTTCGACAAAAGTAATCAATTTTCACGAATTAAGGAAAGGTTATTCAAAAAATCAGGGGCGACTTCACAGCCACCCCTAATTGTTTAACCAAAACCTTAACTATGAAAAAATTTTATTTTTTCGTTGGTGGCAAAAGTAAAACAAGAATTTATATTTTACAAATTTTTTCGTGTAAAATATACAAAAAATTATAATTTCCTGGCGACAGGCCATAATTACAGCTGAACAAGAAATGAATAGAACAACAAACGATAATCAGAAAGATAAAAAGTTATTCATCGAAACATACGGTTGCCAGATGAACGTGGCAGACTCCGAAGTGGTCGCGGCCATCATGGAGATGGACGGATACACCATTACCGATGACGACCGGGCTGCCGATGCCATCTTCGTGAACACCTGTTCCATCCGCGAAAACGCAGAACAAAGGGTAATACAACGGCTTGACTACTTCAACTCGTTGAAGAAGAAAAAGAAAGGTGGGGTTGTTATCGGTGTGCTGGGTTGCATGGCCGAACGTGTAAAGGAGGAGTTGATCGACAACCATCATGCCGACCTGGTAATCGGACCTGATGCCTACCTCGATCTGCCCAACCTGATGGGGGCTGCTGAGCGTGGTGAAAAGGCGATCAACGTAGTACTCTCCAAAACCGAGACCTACAAAGATGTTATTCCACTGAAGATGAACGGAGTGAATATCTCCGGTTTTGTTTCGATAACACGCGGATGCGACAAGTTCTGCCACTACTGTATCGTCCCGTTCACACGCGGAAGGGAACGGAGCAGGGAACCGGAAAGCATCCTCAATGAGATTCGTGATCTCAAGGCGAAGGGTTACCGTGAAGCCACCCTGTTGGGACAAAATGTGAACTCCTACAAATTCATAGATGGCGAACAGGTTATCGATTTTGCAGATCTGCTGGCAATGGTTGCCGAGGAGGCACCCCAAATGCGCATCCGGTTTACCACATCACATCCCTGGGATATGAACGACAAAACGTTGGAGACGATTGCGCGATACAAAAACCTCTGTAACTATATCCACCTGCCGGTACAGTCGGGAAGTTCGCGCATGCTGAAGCTGATGAACCGGAGATACGACAGGCAGTGGTACCTGGAACGGATTGCCGCTATCAGGCGTATTATTTCCGATTGCGGAATATCGACCGACATCATGTGCGGTTTCCACAGTGAGACCGAAGAAGACCATCAGGAGACACTTTCACTGATGCGCGAGGTTGGCTTCGACTCGGCCTTCATGTTTAAATACTCCGAACGCCCGGGTACGTATGCCTCAAGGAAAATGGAGGACAATGTTCCTGAAGAGGTTAAGAGCCGCCGTCTGCAGGAGATCATCGACCTTCAGCTTGAGTTGTCGCAAAAGAGCAACGAACAGGATGTGGGTAAAGTATTTGAGGTTCTGGTGGAAGGCTTTTCAAAACGCTCCCGCGAACAGCTTTTTGGAAGAAATGAACAGAACAAGGTGATTGTTTTCGACAAACAGAGGCACCGGATAGGTGAATTCGTGAAGGTAAAGGTGACAGGCTTCACTGCAGCCACACTTTTCGGTGAACCTGTAGCGGAGTGATTATCCAACTTTCTCGGGCGGAGCTAAACATTTTCAAAAAAAAAACGTTTTACTAAAACAGGTCGACGACTTTGAAACAATATATCAAAAGAGGGACTATAAACATCTAAAAAAGAAACATTATGAAATCAGAAGCAAAATTATTACTCGGATTAGGAATCGGTATTGCTCTCGGAGCAGCTGTCGGCTATATTATGGGAAGCGACAGGCGGGAAGAGTGGCTCGACCAGGCCAATGCATTTGCCGATAAAGTACGTGCCAATGTAAAATCAGCTATTTATAAAGGAAAAAGCGAAGTTAGCGATTTGAAGGAAGATATTGACGACATTGCAGAGATTGCAAAAAAGGAACTGGCCAAACACTGAAACGCCAGAGAATAAACTATCACTATCCTAAAAGCAAACTTCGATGGAGGACAAAACGGTTACCGGCTTATTTGAGGAGATGAAAAGCGATGTTACGAGTTACGTGACCAACACGATTGAGATCGTAAAACTCGAGGCTTTCGAAAAGTTGAGCAAGGGAGCAGCATCAACTGCCATTACTCTTTTTCTGGCCGGCTTCACTTTTCTGATATTGTCTTTGGCGCTTCTCACTCTCGGATTTTATCTGGCTGACGTTTTTGAAAGTAACTGGAAAGGCTTTGGCATTGTTACTTTAGGTGCCATCGTCTTTACGTTGGTATTGTTGCTGATAAAAAAGCCGCTGAAGAACTCAATTATCAATTCTGTAATCAGGTTTCTGGTACGTAAGGAAGACGAAGAGGTTAAATTCACAACAAAAAACTGATGAAAAGTAATAAGCTTACTCCGCTCGACGAACTCCATCTGGAAAAGAAAAGATTGCGCGAAGAACGTGCAATATCGGGGCAACGACTGTCGTACCAGTTACAGTATCTGGCTGATAACTGGGGATCGATGCTTACCAAAGGCGTAACGGGCAGCCTCAAGAATAAGCTGGCCGAAACGATGGAAAACCTCTCATACGGTTCCCACTCTTCCGTTCAACCCTTCAAGACAAAAAGGCCCGGAAACCCGTTTTTGAACCTGGCACTCGCCAACCTGCCCTTGATCACGGGAATTGCCTGGAGAATTACAAAACCGGCCATTTTCGCCCTTGCAGCCAGAAAGATCACCGGCAGGATTTTTGGAGGGAAGAGACGAAGATAGAAAGAGACATATTTTTTTAAATCAAGGCTCTGTGGACGGTGGTTACGCCGTCCACTTTTGCTATCTTTGAAATCAACACATTCACATCTTCCACACTGTGAACATGGACATTGAATACCCCTTCGAAAATACCATCCTTTGAGGTGACATTCACACTTTTTATATTCACTACGATCTCCTCCGCCAACTTTGACAATATGGTATTCAGGATACCTATGCGGTCGATACCCGAAAAAACAATCGACGAAAGGAATGAGTATTGCTTGTAATCGCCCCATTCCGTTGCAACAATTCTTTCACCGAAGCGCGATTTCAGTTTGATACCTGTCTCGCAGGAGCGTTTGTGCACCTCCACCTCATTCTTGTCGGTGATAAAGCCGAAAACTTCGTCACCGGGCAAGGGATTACAGCAAGAGGCAACAATGAAGTTTTTCTTGAAGTTTACTTCCTTTAACTTATATACCGCCTTCCGATCTATCTCTCCCGGTTTAACCTGACTGACGGCAACTTCTGCATCAGCACCCTTGTTTTCCTCGGATGTCTTCTTGAATCCGCTCATTGCCTGCTTCATATACCTGACAAACAGGTTGTCTTGCTTAGGTTCGACCGACTCCCGCTGTTTAAGCAGTTTATCCATTGAATCGGGGAGTTTCAGTTCTCCGCTTCCCAAACCATAGTGCAGATCTTCCCTCTTTTCTACTTTATAGTAGTTCAGGGTTTTGTTGTAGAGGGTATTGTCCAGCTGCTCGGGGCTACCGACAAACTCTTCCAGCATCTTCTGGCCGCTCTCGCATATCCTGCGTCTCTGTCTGCGCAGGGCTGCCTCGATCTTTGTCCGGGCCTTGGCGGTAGTGACATAATTGAGCCATTCACGCTGCGGTTGTTGCGATTCGGAGGTGAGGATCTCCACCTGGTCGCCGCTCTTCAACTTTTCACTGAGCGGAACCAGCGTATGGTTCACCTTTGCCCCCAGGCAGTGGTCGCCCACCCTTGTATGGATGGTGTAGGCAAAATCTAGTGCTGTAGCTCCCAAGGGGAGTGTTTTAATCTCTCCTTTCGGTGTAAAGACAAAAATCTCCGAGGCAAAGAGGTTCATTTTTACGGTATCCAGAAAATCGATGGCGTTGGGATTGGGATTGGCCAATACCTCCTGTATGGTTTTCAGCCACTTGTCCAGTTCATTATCCTCTTCAATCCGGTTCTCCTTGTACTTCCAGTGGGCGGCAAACCCCTTTTCAGCAATGTCATCCATCCTCCTGCTGCGGATCTGGATTTCGATCCACTTTCCGTCAGGTCCCATCACCGTCAAGTGAAGTGCCTGATAACCGTTCGCCTTGGGATGGCTTACCCAGTCGCGAATCCTGTCGGGACGCAGTTTGTAGATATCGGTGATGGCCGAATAGATGTCCCAGCACTGTTTTTTCTCGTCCATGCCGGGATAGGTCTCAAAGATGATCCGTACCGCAAAGAGATCGTACACCTCACTGAAATCGATCCCCTTGGCCTGCATCTTCTTCCAGATGGAATAGAGCGATTTCACCCGGGCACGCATCTCATACTCGATGTTCATCTTGTCGAGCGCCTTGATCACCGGTTCGGCGAAGCTCCCGTAGATCTGGTCCCGCTCGCGGGCAGTCTCCTCCACCTTTTGCGAGAGTTCGGCGTAGACTTCCGGATGTTCATACTTGAAACAGAGCTCTTCCAGTTCGGTCTTGATGGCAAAGAGTCCCAGGCGGTGTGCAAGGGGGGCATAAATATATAACGTTTCGCCCGTTATCTTGAACTGTTTGGCTGGCGTCATCGACGACAATGTCCGCATGTTGTGAAGCCGGTCGGCAATCTTTATCAGGATTACCCGGATATCTTCCGACATTGTCAACAGGAGCTTACGGAAATTCTCCGCCTGCGCCGAGACATTCTCGCCAAACATGCCGTGTGAAATCTTGGTCAGCCCGTCGACAATATGCGCGATCTTTTCACCAAAAATCACCTGGATATCCTCCACCGTGTATTCAGTGTCCTCCACCACATCGTGGAGCAAAGCAGCAGAAATGGAAGTGGATCCCAGCCCCATCTCCCGCGAAACAATCCGGGCCACAGCCAACGGATGCATGATATATGGTTCTCCCGAACGACGGCGTGCTCCTTTGTGGGCTTCCTTCGCCATGTTAAAGGCTTTGGTAATCACTTCCACTTTACGCCGGTGGTTCGAGTTTAAATAATCGTTAATGAGAGCCTGAAACTCATTTTCAATCATCTGCTCTTCAGCTGCAAGTTTATCTTCTTCGCTCATAGATCTTCTCGAATCAAACCGCAACAGTACGGTGAAACTGGTAACGAAATTACAAATAAAACAGCTATCAACGTCAACTGCATCAAAAATTTTACAGCAGCAATGTTAAAAAATGCTGTTTATATTGTCCGGTGAACAAAAATAGAGTAACTTTGTTCTCTAAAGACAGGGGTGCCACATAACAACGGGCTGAGATCATACCCAAATACCTGATCCGGGTAATGCCGGCGTAGGGAAGTAAAAAGATCACAACAACATACAGTCAGATTCAGCGGCTAGTAGCACGGCATTCGCCATACGTGCAGTCGAACAGTAATTGTTGCTTCGTGATTTTGTTTTAGGTAAGTCTTTCAAAATCCCCTTTTTTAATTTACTGAACCGACGTGTAAAACAGTTTACGGCTGTTTCAGCGTCATAAGAACTTTATTGTAAATGAAAAAGGCAGTTTTACTTGCAGGGCTGCTGGCCCTGAACCTTTCATTGTTTGCCGATGCAAACGAACCGACCGACAGTCTGAAGATCATTCATCTTGAGGAGGTGGTCGTCTCCTCCACCAGGGCGGGGAAAGCGACACCAATGGCCTACAGCAACATCTCCCGTTCAGAAATCCGGAAAGAGAATGCCGCACGAAACATACCGGCTATCCTGCAGAGTATTCCATCGCTGGTCTTTTTCAGCGAGGATGGACTGGGTGTCGGCAATAGCTCCATGCGCATACGGGGAACTGATGCTACCCGAATCAACGTCACGCTAAACGGAATGCCTTTGAACAATCCCGAAAGCCAGGAGGTCTACTGGGTGAACCTGCCCGATCTGGCATCCTCCCTCCAGAGCATCCAGGTGCAACGGGGCGTTGGAACCTCAACCAACGGTGCTGCCGCATTCGGGGCAAGCATCTCACTAAAAAGCATGGGAGCCCAGCCAGAACCGTACGGTGAGGCATCCACGGCAGTGGGAAGTTACCAGACCTTCTCCTCTACCATTGCTGCCGGAAGCGGTATGATGAAAAACGGACTTTCGATTGATGCCCGCTATTCGCGAAACACGGGCAAAGGATATATCCGCAACGGCTTTGTCGACCACAACAACCTCTATGTGGCACTCTCCCACTACAGCCACAATCAGCTGATCAGGCTGGGCTATATCAACGGGCGGCAAAGAACCGGCATCACCTGGGAAGGTATCTCGCCCGAAGATCTCGAAAAGGAGGGAAGAAGATACAACCCGGCAGGCAAGTATCTCGACGAGGCGGATAATGTCCACTATTACGACAATGAAACCGACAACTATTTCTCGCATATCCTGCAGCTGCTATTTTCACGAAATATCAGCAACCATCTGTCGCTGAATGCCAACCTGAGTTACAACAACGGGTTTGGCTATTATGAAAATTACCGTTCAGATCCATATGGCGGCTTCAAGCGGGGCGACAAGTTCTCCAGTTACGGGCTGCCCGATCAGACGGTAAACGGAATAACCTACTCACGTTCACCGATGATCCGTCAGAAACTGATGCGCAACGATTTTTACGTGGGCAACATGGCCCTCACCTACACCGCCAACAGGCTTACCTGGACCCTGGGAGGGATGTATAGCTACTACGATGGCGATCACTACGGCAAGCTGCCCTGGATAAAATTCAACCAGAATATCCCCGACAATTACGAATGGTACCGGAATGTTGGCCAAAAAAGTGAATTCAACCTGTTTACGAAAGTTGAGTACTGGCTCAGCGAAAGAATCACGGCTTTCGGCGACCTCCAGTACAGGCATATCGATTACGACCTGAACGGAATAGATGACGACCTGGAAGAGCTCAACGGCCAATTTAACTACTCCTTTTTAAATCCCAAGGCGGGGATCTCCTACCGGGCCGACAAACAGAACACGCTCTACGCATCAGTGGCGGTGGGGCAACGGGAACCGCTCCGGGCCGACCTGAAGGATGGCATAAAAGGGGGAGCCATAAACCCCATCAAGCCGGAGCGCATGGTAGATTATGAGATCGGCTACCGGTTCTCCAGCGACAATGGAGCCAGCCTGGGAGCAAACCTCTACTACATGGATTACAACAATCAGATGGTACAGACCGGGCGACTCAACGATGTGGGCTACAAGCTGATGGAAAATGTAAAGGAGAGTTACCGAACAGGTGTGGAACTGGAGACTTCGGTGCCGTTGGCCGGCGAGAAGGTTCGCGTAGATGCAAACATCACCCTGAGCCGGAACAGGATCAGCAACTATACCGCCTATTACGACCTGTACGATACAGCTGAGAACTATGAATGGGTGGGACAGACCACCCGGTCGATAAAAAGCACCACCATTTCGTTCTCGCCCGACGTGACTGGAATGGGCAGTGTCACCTATCAACCCTTGCCGGCGTTGTATATCAACCTGCTAGGAAGATATACAGGCAAACAGTACCTCGACAATACGTCGGACGAGTCAAAGGCCATCGACGGCTACTTTGTTAGTAATCTATCGGCCGGATACACATTTGGTAAAACGGCTGTCGGCAAGATTACCCTGCAGCTGTTCGTCAACAACCTCTTCAACAAGGAGTATATTGCCAACGGATGGGCAGCCACCGATGCGTTTCAGGATGGGAGCCTCCATCACTGGATCGGCTATTATCCACAGGCTACCCGGAATTATATGGCACGGCTAACGATCAATTTTTAAAATGGAAGCCCTGGAACTCTTTGGAGCCGTAATCGGACTCATCTATCTCTATCTCGAATACAAGGCCAACCGCTGGCTCTGGCTATTCGGCGTCATTATGCCGGTAGTCTATATTGTCATATTCTACCAGGCCAAGTTTTACGCCGACATGTGTATAAACATCTACTACTTTTTTGCAAGCATCTGGGGATGGATGGTCTGGACAACACGGAAAAAACAGGGGGGGGAGAGAAAGATTACCCATACTCCCCTCCGGTTGGCCTTGCCCCTGACCCTGGCTGGAACAGCAATCTTTGCACTGATCGCCTTTATCCTGGTCAATTATACAGACAGCCCGGTCCCCTACGGAGACTCATTTACTACAGCCTTAAGCATAATCGCCATGTGGATGCTGGCCTATAAATATATCGAGCAGTGGTGGTTATGGTTTCTGGTCAACATTGTCTCCTGCGGGCTTTACTTCTGGAAGGAGCTCGATTACACGGGAGGGCTCTTTGCCGTCTACTCCATTATCTCCATTTTCGGATATTTCAAATGGAGAGGGTTGATGAAAGTTGGAACGGCATAGCCGAACGGCTCATTCTTTACAGATTCAAACCACTCTCAATGTTCCTTGTGAGCTCGCTCAGGAACCTGGCCATAGGAGCACCGTCAATCACGTCGTGATCCAAAAGGAGCGACATGTTCAAGATCTCCCGGGCCTCTATCTTATCGTCTATGACAACCGGCTTCTTCACTATCGAACTCAACCCGAAACATCAAGCTCAATCAGACCGGTCACATGATGTTTTCTTTTGCCGATCTCGCAAATATCAATCGTTGCAATCCGGGACCTGGGAAAGCTCTTTGTTTTGTATCTCGCCATGACGGATGGTTGAGAAAGTTGGATTATTTATCTTGCTTCAAGGGAGTAAGCCCGATATCCACCCACGTGGGGTCCTGGCAAAAGTGTTATGTTTACCCATAATAGAAAAGGCACCTACAATTTTGTTTGTAAGTGCCTTATTTTCAGGGTAGCGAGACCGGGGCATGATCCCGGGACCTCATGATTATGAATCATGCGCTCTAACCAACTGAGCTATCTCGCCAACATGTCAAAGGGGAATTGAGTCCCGATTTCGAGGTGCAAAAGTAGCTCAAATATTTTAATTTTGCAACCCCAAAACGATAAAACCGTAAAAAAATCTCTTTTATTCTCTTCAATCTCCATAACAAATTCCGGCAGAGCGGCAAAAATCTGATTTCTCCCCGACAGGATAGTAGAGATATCGGCTAAAAAGCGTAATTTTGCACCAAATCTGAAATCGCAAAACCAATTTCAAGGCAAACAGTGATTTATCCCGATAATTTCGAACAAAAAATAGAGTTTTTCAAAATAAGGCAGTTGGTGGCAAACCACTGTCTCAGTCCACTGGGAAGAGAGAAGGTAGAGAAGATGCAATTCTCCTCCTCTTTCGAAGAGATCGATCTCCAGCTGTCACAAACCGATGAGTTTGTACATATCCTGCAGGAAGAGGAGAACTTTCCCGCCGACAACTTTTATGATGTACGTCCCGTTCTCCACCGCATACGCGTTGCAGGATCGTGGATGGACCAGAACGCATTGTCGGAACTCCACAAATCACTCCAGACGATCTCTTCCATCGTAACTTTCTTCAAGCGTGGAGAGGAGGAGACAAAGCGTTATCCTCACCTGACATCGCTGGCAAAGGATGTGTTCGTTTCGCCCGAGATAAACCGGAGGGCCGAACGGATCATCGATGAGTTCGGCCAGATCAGGGATCATGCTTCCCCACAACTGAGTACCATCCGCCGGGAGATCACCTCAACGCTGAACGGTATCTCGCGAAGCCTCAATTCGATATTGCGCAAGGCTCAAGCCGAAGGTTTTGTGGACAAGGACATCACTCCCAGCATGCGTGACGGCAGGTTGGTTATTCCTGTCAATCCCGCTTTCAAGAGAAAGATCAGGGGGATCGTCCACGACGAGTCGGCATCGGGAAGAACCGTCTATATTGAACCCTCGGAGGTGGTTGAAGCCAACAACCGTATTCGGGAGCTGGAAAGTGAAGAGCGCCGCGAAATCATCCGGATCCTTACCGAGTTTACCGAATACATCCGGCCACTTCTACCCGATCTGCTACGCTCCTACGATTTCCTGGCCCAGATCGATTTCATCCGTGCCAAAGCCAGGTTTGCCCTCCAGATAAATGGATTGAAACCCAATTTCGAGGATAGACTCGTTATCGATTGGGTTGAGGCGGTTCATCCGCTGCTGTTTCTGGCACTGCAAAAACAGAACCGCAAGGTGGTTCCGCTGGACATAACCCTGGAGGGGAACAACCGGATCCTGGTGATATCGGGACCCAATGCCGGGGGAAAATCGGTCTGCCTGAAAACCGTCGGCCTCCTGCAATACATGGTTCAATGTGGTTTGCTGGTTCCCTTACGTGAAAACTCCCGGATGGGACTCTTCAACGACATCTTTATCGATATCGGCGATGAGCAGTCGATCGAAAACGACCTCTCCACCTACAGCTCTCATCTTCAGAACATGAAGTTCTTTCTGAAGAACTGCACTCACCGCTCCTTGCTGCTTATCGACGAGTTTGGCAGCGGCACCGAGCCGCAGATCGGTGCCGCCCTTGCCGAATCGTTGCTCGACAGGTTCAACCGGAAGAACGCCTTTGGTGTCATCACCACCCACTACCAGAACCTGAAACATTTTGCCAACGAGAACGAGGGGGTCATCAACGGCGCCATGCTGTACGACCGGCACGAAATGCAACCCCTGTTCCAGCTCTCCATCGGAAACCCGGGGAGCTCCTTTGCCGTTGAGATTGCCCGGAAGATCGGACTGCCCGACGACGTGATTGCCCAAGCTTCAGAAATTGTGGGTAGCGACTATATCAACATGGACAAATACCTGCAGGATATTTCACGCGACCGGCGATACTGGGAGCGTAAACGTGAGGAGGTGAGGCGCGAGCGCAACCGGCTTAACGAGATCTCGGAAAAGTATCAATCGGAACTGGAGGAGATCGACCGGAAAAGGAAGGAGATATTGGCCCAGGCGAAATTGCAAGCCGAACAGTTGATAGCGGAAAGCAATGCAAAGATTGAAAGCACCATCCGCCAGATCAGGGAGGCTCAGGCCGACAAGGAGAGAACCAAGCTGGTCCGCAAGTCGCTCACCGAATTCAAGGAGAGCATAACCGATCTCTCCGAAGCGCATCATGACCTGAAACCGTTGCAAAAGAAGAGCAGACAAAAGCCAGTCACCCCACACCAGCCGGCCACTCCAAAGAGGGCGATTGCAGTAGGCGATACTGTCCGGATGAAGGGACAGACAGTCGCCGGGGAGGTCCTGGAGATACAGGGGAAAAGGGCCACGGTAGCTTTCGGAGTGATAAAGTCGACGGTCGACCTGGAAAAACTGGAGAGAGCAAAAGGGAGTCAGCAGGCCAGGGAGCAAAAGTCGTCCAACACCCGCGACCTGCTGCACGAACGCAAACTCTCATTCCGGCAGGATATCGACGTGCGCGGCATGCGCGGTGACGAAGCATTGCAGGCTGTAATGTACTTTATCGACGATGCTATCCAGTTGAATGTTTCACGGGTGCGCATCCTTCACGGTACAGGTACCGGTGCATTGCGGCAAATCATCCGGGACTACTTGAAAACCGTGCAGGGTGTCTCCCACTTCCAGGATGAGCATGTCCAATTTGGCGGCGCGGGCATCACGGTAGTTGATTTGGATTAAAATTGTAATATCTTTGCGCAAAAAAATTACTTTTGAGCATAAATAATCGGAAAACAAAAGCATCATGATAAAATTTTCAAAGCCTTTCTGGGTAGCCAACTTCGTAGAACTCCTCGAACGTCTGGCTTTCTACGCAGTATTTATTGTAATCACCCTCTACCTCTCCAATGTCTGGGGTTTCACCGACGTGCAGGCCGGTATCATTTCCGGTATCTATTCAGCCCTCCTCTATCTGCTTCCTACCTTTACCGGTGCCATTGCCGACAAGATGGGATTCCGCAACTCCATCATCCTGGCTTTCGCCCTGCTAACTATCGGGTACGGAGGACTGGGCCTGATCCCCACGATCCTGCAGAGTGCAGGTCTGGTGAATTACAGCATGACCACTACTTATACTGGATTGATCGGCAGCATTTACCAATGGTCGATAATCCCGATTCTTGTCTTTATAGTGATTGGCGGAGCCTTCATAAAAGCGGTGATATCTGGAACCGTAGCCCGCGAAACCACCACCGAGACCCGTGCCCGCGGATATGCCATATTCTACATGATGGTGAATATCGGAGCGTTCCTCGGTAAAACTGTTGTCGACCCGCTACGTAAAAGCATGGGAGATGAAGGTCTGGTCTACCTCAACTTCTTTTCCGCCACCATGACTTTCCTGGCCCTGATCGCCGTTTTCTTCTTCTACAGATCGGCCCACACCGAAGGGCAGGGGAAAAGGATGCAGGAGCTGTTGCTTTCGTTGGGAAAAGTGCTCACAAACGGGAGACTGATGATCCTGTTGCTGATCATCAGCGGCTTCTGGATGATCCAGAGCCAGATGTACTCCACCATGCCTAAATATGTCATCCGACTGGTGGGTGATGGCGCCACGCCAGGGTGGTACGCCAATGTGAATCCGCTGGTGGTATTTATCTGTGTCAACTTTATCACTTCGCTGATGAAGAAGAGGAGTGCCATCACCTCCATGATGATCGGGATGTTCATCATCCCGATCTCGGCCTTGGTCATGTCGTTCGGCAATCACATCGGTGAAGCGTACATCCTCAATTTGCATCCCGTGGCATTCATGATGATTATTGGAATCGCCATGCAGGCACTGGCCGAATGTTTCATCTCGCCCCGTTATCTGGAGTACTTCTCGCTGCAGGCACCTAAAGGGGAGGAGGGGCTCTATCTGGGCTTCAGCCATCTCCATTCCTTCTTCTCATACCTGTTTGCCTTCGGAATTTCAGGTTTCCTGCTGGAAAAATATTGTCCCGACCCGCGCCTATTTACCGACTCAGAGGGTCTACTCGACCAGGCTGCCTATACTGCGGCAACTGCTCATGCACACTACATCTGGTATGTTTTCGTGGGAATCGGAGCTGTATCGGCAATCGCCCTGCTGATCTACTCCAACGTGGTCAAATATTTGGACAGGAAGAGAGAACTGGGCAGTTGATAAATTTATTTTATTATTTATTGATCAATATTTATTAAATATTTTTCAATAATAACTCAAATATGGCTATTTTTGTACGAGAAACATTTTTTTAAAAATCATGTCATGCGATTAGATTTAAGCTCTTACATCACACTTGATCGAATACCTCAAAGGTATTACAGGCCTGAAAACGATTTTGAAGAATATACGCTCAGCCGCTTCGAAAAGATTCCGGTTCACATCTATGAAAAGTCGGATCGTGCAGCAAGAAAAATTGCAGCCAATATTGCGAAGCTGATGCTAAAACATCAGAAAGAGGGTAAGAAGTTTATCCTTGGCGTATCGGGTGGATCTTCTCCCATCCAGGTGTATGAGGAACTGATCAGGATGCACAAGGAGGAGGGTGTCAGTTTCAGTAATCTGGTCGTATTCAATATCTACGAGTTCTATCCGGTTACCGAACCCGCCCTGACCAATCTGCAGTTCATCAAGGATAGCTTCCTGAATCACATCGATATTGATCCCGACAACATCTACTCGATTGATGCCGATATCGAGAAGGATCTTATCGCTGAAAAATGTGAGGAGTATGAAGAGGCGCTGCATCAATTGGGAGGGTTGGACTACCTGCTGCTGGGACTGGGCAGCAAGGGAAATATCGGCTTTAACATGCCGGGGAGCAACCTTCACTCACAGACGCGCCTTGTGGTGCTCGACGGAGATTCACGCCGCGATATTGCATCCAGCTATGAATCGCTGGACAAGGTGCCTGTCAGTGCCATCACCATGGGTATAGCCGACATGATGCGTGCAAAACGGATCACACTAATTGCATGGGGCGAACAGAAGGCCGAAAGCATCAAGCAGATGGTAGAAGGAAGCGTCACTGAATCGGCTCCCGCATCGGTACTGCAGACACATCCCGATGCAGATGTCTATATCGACCTGGCAGCCGCAAGCAACCTGACGCGCATCAGCCAACCCTGGCTCGTCACCAACTGTGAATGGACCAGCAAGCTTATCCGCAGGGCAATCGTCTGGTTGTGCGGCATTGTGAACAAGCCTATACTGAAACTGACCAACAAGGACTACAACGATTACGGACTGAGCGAGCTCATTACCCTTTACGGTTCAGCATATAATGTCAATATCAAGATTTTCAACGACCTACAGCACACCATCACCGGATGGCCAGGCGGGAAACCAAATGCCGACGACTCCAACCGTCCCGAAAGGGCAAAACCCTATCCCAAGCGTGTAATCATCTTCAGCCCCCACCCCGACGACGACGTGATCTCCATGGGTGGCACCTTCCAACGCCTGGTGAACCAGGGACACGATGTGCATGTAGCCTATCAGACTTCAGGTAATATTGCCGTGGGCGACGAGGAGGTGATCCGTTACCTGTCGGTATTCAAACACCTCATCAGGGAGTACGACCCTGACAACAAGGCCGCCCTGGATAAATTATCCAGCATACTGCATCACCTTTTCCATGAAAAGGGTTCGGACGATGTGGATATTCCTGAAGTTCGATTCCTGAAGGGACGGATCCGCAGGGAAGAGGCCCGTTCGGCCGACAGATATGTGGGGCTGCCTCACAGCCATGTCCACTTCCTCGACCTGCCGTTCTACGAAACCGGAAAGGTGAAGAAAGATCCCATCTCGGAGAAGGATGTGGTGATTGTCAAGAACTTCATTGAAAGCATCAAACCCCACCAGATATACGTTGCTGGCGACCTCGCCGATCCGCACGGGACCCACAAAGTGTGTCTCGATGCCATCCTGGCCGCAATAGACCTGATGAAAGATGACGACTGGTTCAAGGATTGCCGTATCTGGATGTACCGTGGTGCCTGGATGGAATGGGAAATCGACCACATCGAAATGGCTGTACCGATCTCTCCCGAAGAGCTTCGTCAAAAGAGAAACGCCATCCTGCGTCACCAGTCACAAATGGAGAGCGCACCTTTCCTCGGTGATGATGAGCGGTTATTCTGGCAACGTTCCGAAGAGCGCAACCGGGCCACGGCCAACATGTACGACAAACTGGGACTGGCTTCATACGAAGCGATTGAGGCATTTGTAGAATACAAGCCATTACGCAACAACATCGAAGGGTAACGGGACAGTCACACCAGTTTCCGCTCCAGCGCTACACGTACCAGAACCGCCGTATTGCGGGCGTTGAGCTTGCACAGGAGCTTCTTGCGGTAATTGTTGATGGTTTCCACGGAGAGAAACATCTTTTCCGCAATCTCGGGATTGGTATATCCATCCACGATAAGTCTCAGTAGTGCTCTCTCACGCGGGGTCAGCCAGATCTGCTCAAGGGATCTTTTGCTCATCAGGCAGTCGATCTCCTCGCACAAGAAGGTCTTGTCGTCTGCAACGGTCTGGATACCCAACAGGATCTCTTCGGGCATGGCATTTTTAATGACATAGCCCGAAGCTCCGTTTTCAAGCATCTGCCTCACAATGGTGTATTCGGAATAACTGGTAAGTGCCACTATCTTCACCCCCGGGAATCTGTTTTTTATCGTTTTGCAGAGTTCAATGCCACTACAATCGGGCAGATTGATATCGAGCAGGAGCACCTGAGGCTGGTTAAATCCCAGTTTCCAGAGGCATTCAGCTCCGGTATAACTCAGATCAACAGTAGTGGCAAAGCCGGAACTGTCGATCAGTTTTTTCAATCCTTCCACCAGGATCTTGTGGTCATCAACGATATGAACGGTTATCATCTTACAAGATCTTTATTTCCACATCCACTTCGGTTCCTTCACCCGGTGCAGAGTGGATATTCATGGAGCCGTTTACTGCGGCCACACGAGTACGGATATTGTCCAGCCCCGCCCCGGATGTTTCGGCAGCAGTATCAAATCCCTTGCCGTCGTCCTGGACGTTGAGCGAAATCAGGTCGGGTCCGCACACCAACTGGACATTGACAGTTTCAGCACCGGAATGTTTCAATGCGTTGTTTATCAACTCCGTCGCAGCACGGTAAATCACCGTCTCTATCTTCTTTTCAAGCCGTTGCTCTGTTCCAAAGTAATGGAACTTCACATTTCTGAAGTTATTGCAGAAATCGTTCAGGGCACTCTTCAAACCGTAACGGGAAAGTGTTTCGGGCATCATGTTGTGTGCCACACGCCGAAGTTCCCTGATCGAAGCGTCCAACATCTCCATCACCTTATTGAACCGTGCCACATCCTCCTCTTCAATGATTACATTCTGTTTCATATCAAATAGGTTTAATTTCACAGCCGAGAGCATTCCACCCAGGCCATCGTGAAGGTCACGGGCAAGTCGTGTGCGCTCGGCAGTCTCACCACTCATCACAGCCTGGGCCGCAATGAGCTGCTTCTCCTGTTCCAGTTGAATAATCTTCTGCCGGTTCAACTCCTCGTTGGCCTTTATCGTCTTGGTACGCAAATAGAGTACCAGCAGGAAGAGAAAAAGACCAAAAGTACTCACCAGATAGATAATAAAATGGAGCCGCTTCTCCTTCTCCAGGTTCCGTATGCGGAGCTCCTTCTTTTCGGTTTGATACTTTTTCTCCAATTCAGCCATCGCCCGTTCGAACTCTGTCGAAGAGCGGATATCGATGAGCCTGCGGTACTTGTCGAAATACTCCAGCGTCTCCTGGTGATTGTTCAGAAATATGCCGGCCCGAACCATGTTTGCATAAAGATTGGTGGTCACGTTGGCATCCGTAGTGTCGGTGGCTATCGCCTCCCGTGCCGAATTCAAACAGTTTACATAATCTTTTTCGTTAAAATAGATATTCGACAAGATATTCAACGAACCGACAATATCGGCACCGTAACCGATCTCCTGTGTCAACTTCAACGCTTTCAGCGCATACTCCTTCGCCTTGGCATAATCCTTGAAATCGAGGTAGTAGACCATGGCTATCCCTTGAAGTGCAATCGCCTCCGATGACTTGTAACCTCCCTTGTGAAATATTTCGGCCGCCTTTTCCGAATATTCCAGCGAAGACCTAAAATCATTCCGCTTCAGCGCAATCTTGCTGAATCCCTCATATGCACGACCTATATTGTATAGATCGTTGGCCTCCTCGCTCGCCTTTTCGAGTTCCATATAATACTTCTCGGCCTGGTTCAGATTGATCAGGCTGAAGTAAAGGGTTGCAATGTTTCCAAGTAGCGACCGGATCCGGTCCTTGTTATTGTACCTCTCGAATATGGGGAGTGCCTTCAGGTAATAGGTCAGTGCCTCTTTGTAATCACCCGACACATTGTGCAGGTTACCGATGGCACTGTAAACAGCAGCCTCCAGCTGCTCATCATTGAGGTGGACCGCTTTCTCGAGCGACCGGTTCAGGTATGCCAGGGCCGTATCCATCTGGCTGTTCATGTAGTAGGCCACACCCAGATTCCGGTAAAGTCTTGCCTCCATGAGCGGATTCTTGTCCGATTTTGCCCGCTCGATACCCAACAGGGCATACTGTCTTGATTTTCCGAAATCGTGGTCGAGATAACCCCAACTCAAATCATCGCATACCGTCAGGTACTCCTCCGACGAGAGGCTGTTTCCACTCAACAGGTTCTCTAGGCTATCCAGACTCTGGGCTGTTCCGCAGAGAGATCGCATGAACAACCCGAGAAACAGGACGATCAAGCCTCTACTCCTAATGAAAGTCCCCATTTTACTTAACGTTATAATTATTAATATCACAGCGTTGCCCCGGCAAACCAGGATGGTCATTTCAGGACAAAGTTAAATTCATCCACAGCATTAAAAAACTCCCTTTTGGGTCTATTTTCACCCTTTTTCAACCCCTAATTTTGTATTCGATGAACCGGAAATAAAGATCTACTGGAAAAACAGTCAATGAACAAACAAAATTAAAATCAGTGTTTTATGGAAATCATAAGCAAAGTAAAAAACATTTTGTTGAATCCCAAAACAGAATGGGAAGTAATATCGGAGAAAAACGACACACACTCAAAAGTATTGGTCTCCTACCTGATCCCCCTGGCACTTATCCCGGCCATTGCGGGATTCATTGGATTCGGACTCTTCAGATTCAACCTGATGGGTCTTCACTCGAGTTTTATCGGATTGGGCATCCGGCACGCGGTAACATCGCTCGTCTCCACATTGGGCGGAGCTTACCTATCGGCCTGGATCATCGCTAACCTTGCCGATAAATTTGGTTCTACGAACAATTTCGACAGGTCATTCTCACTGGTAGCCTATTCCTACACGCCAATGTGCGTGGCCGGGATACTCCTGCTGCTACCCAACCTGTCGGTTGTTGCGGCATTGTGCGGACTTTACGGTCTATACCTGCTTTATCTGGGCCTTGTACCCATGATGAGTACGCCGGAAGAGAAAAAGAGCACCTATTTCATCGTGAGCCTGCTCTGTGTGATAGTGGTCTCGGCCATCCTCTCCACAGTCATGGGCGCATTGATCCTTTCAACTTCAGGACTCATTTTTTAATTAAACGTAGTAAGATGAAAAAGATCATTATCCTTTTAAGTTTTTGCCTGCTGTTCATTGCCGGGGCAGATGCGCAAAGTTGGCTGAACAAGCTGGGCAACGCGGCAAAAGAGGCTGCAAAGAATACAGTAGAGCGACGTGTGGAACAGAAAGCGGAAGAGGTGACCGAAAAAACGCTGAATAAAGCCGAGGAGTCAGTGACAAGAAGAGAGGTAACAGAGGAAGAGGCTGACATGGAGGAGGAAGCGAGCCGGGAGGAGACGACCGGGAAGGCAAGGCAGACAGCCTCGCAAAAGCTGGTCAGCACCAGCCAGTACGACTTCGTCCCGGGCGACAAGATCCTCTATTTCGAGGATTTCTCGCAGGACGCCATTGGTGATTTTCCGGCACTGTGGACGACAGACGGCAGTGGTGAAGTGAAGACGGTCAATATCGCTCCGGGAAAGTGGTTTCACTTGAACGGGGATAATGCCTGCTACTGTTACACCCGTCAGATCGATTTTCCCGACAATTTCATCGTGGAGTTCGACATCATTCCCGATGAGGAGTTTGGTCATGGAATCCAGTTCACGCTCTACCAGGATGAAGAGGGAAAACCGAAGGAGATGAACGATGGTCTATTTCCCGGTGTGGCGGGACTACACATCGTTGCCAGTCACGACCGGTGGGAGACGAATGGCTACAAGGATTCGGAGGATTGGATTACAGGCAGTGCAACCCGGAATCCGGTGATCCGCGAGCAGGAGAACCATGTAATCATCTGGATACAGAAACGGCGGGTACGTATCTATCACCAGAATGCAAAGGTACTGGACATGCCGACCAATATCTATCCCGACGTGAAGTTCAACCGTATCCGCTTCTCGGGATGGGACCGCCACAGCGCCCCTCTCGTGTCGAATATCAAGATCACCACGGCGTCGCCCGACACCCGCAGCAAGCTGATCACCGAAGGGAGACTGATTACCTACGGCATCACATTCGATGTGAACAAGGCCGAGGTGAAAGCCGAATCGTTCGGCACCCTGAAAAACATTGCCGAAGTACTGAAGGAGAATGAATCGGTAAGGGTAAAGATTGTGGGTCATACCGACAGTGATGGCGATGATGCCAAAAATCTGGAACTCTCTCAACGTCGTGCAGAATCGGTAAAGAATGAACTGGTAACCCGGTTCGGTATCGATGCATCTCGCATGGAGACCGATGGAGCGGGTGAAACCTCTCCCGTGGCACCTAATGATACTCCGGCCAACAAAGCGTTGAATCGCAGGGTAGAGTTTGTGAAACTGTAAAAAAAATCATCATGAGAAGATTTGTGATATTGACTCTCTGTCAGCTGATCCTCTCCTGTACGTTTGCAACGAATCTCCTGGATACAATCAGGGCTGTTGTCCCGGACGATTCCAAGCTGCCTCATCAGGATCTGAACACCCTGGAGGATCAGTTGAGCCAAGCCCAAATGGTGCAGCAGATGCTTGGCGGTGTTCGAGATGCAGTCAATCTGATTGAACAGCATAAGTTAGGGGATGGATCGGTTTTGGTATTCGAAGTGCCGTCGGAGTTACTGAATATTCTACCGGAAGGGTGTCGCACGGTAGGCAGGGCGAGCTGCATTCTCTATCCCCTTTTTGCCTCTATCAATTTTGATACGTTGACCGGTAGAAATGACGGCAAGGGGTACAACTTTACCGTCTCGCTCAATATCTATAATTCGGAAAGCGGCGACGAAGAGGTTAAAGCCCGGACAGAAATGGAGAGCATGGTATTGTCCATGAAGCTCGAAAAGATAAAAAAAAGGATCCATCCAAATCATGACGGGAAGCTGTCGGATATCAGGATCCGGGAGTGGGGTGCCGGCGGAAGCTACAGGTATACTGCGGAATGGGACGGAAAAGAGATGGTGCGTTACTCCAGCTACTACACGGGACGGGTGGAGGATATCTTCTTCACCCTGGAGGCGGAGGGCGATGACATTGCGGTTCCGCAGATGGTAGTCGAGAAGCTGGTCTCGCTTGCCAGAGAAAGCATGAAATATAAATCACTGAAAAGTAGAATTGTAAAAGAGTGACAATCATGAAAAAGGTAATATCCATTTTATTGTTGGCCCTGCTTCTGGGCGGCTGCTCAGGAGAGAAGAGGGGGCAAGATACCGAAGAAGAAAAGTTATCGGTAAAAGAGCTGCAAGCGGATGCTGGCAAGAGAAGATACCCCATCGAGCAGGGAATCATACGCTCCACTTCCAAGGCAATGGGCATGAAGATGGAGATCGTCACCTATTTCGATAAGTGGGGCGAGTGGGAGGCAATCGAGACAACAGTACCGATGGAGGTGATGGGAGAGGATTACTCCTCCCACACGCTGGAGATCATCAAAGGGGACGATCACTGGAAAATCGACCTGGACAAGAAGAGCGGTGAACATTATAAGCAGACCCGGGCAATCAATCCGCTGGGGGTGGATGTCGAGAGCTTGACAGACGAGTTGCTGGGAAAGATGAAGATGGAAGATCTCGGAGAGGTGGAATTTCTGGGCTATAAATGCCGCAAGATGCGCATAAGGAGCGATAAGGGAACGGAAGTGGAATATGTGATGTGGGGCAACGTGATGATGAAGATGGAGGGTGAGACGATGGGCATAGCCACCTCTTCGGAAGTTATATCGGTGGAAGAGGTGGCACCTCCGCAAGAGAAATTTGAAATACCGAGCGATATTGTCATTACTGAATCGGAATAATCTCCTGCCTCTCCCGGGAGCCGCAACTCCCGGGAGCGACCGGCAGAAGCAAAATGGATGACCTTGGATCCACCGTTCTGGAGACGGAAACAGTCTGTTTTTCGCACTGTAACGAGATGATTCGGAGGCACAAAAAACTGCCGCAATATGCCGCTGTATGGAAAAAAAGTTGTATATTGAGCCCAATTTATTGCGAGCAGTTATGCTTAAGGAGAAGTTTCATATTGAGTTTTTAATGGGAAGTGCCACACAAGCTAGTTTGTGGAGAATGATCAGCCATATCGACGGTTTATCTGAATGGTTCGCCGATGAAGTTTCGATAAGCGAGGAGGAGAACATTTACACCTTCGTCTGGGGTAAATCGCAAAACCAGGCCGAGATCATCAGTCAAAAACCCAACCAGAGTATCCGTTTCCGCTGGTTGGATGAAGAGCAGGAGAATGTATATTTTGAGTTTCAGCTCCATAAACTGGAATTATCTAATGAAATTGCCCTGCAGATCACCGACTTTGCCGAACCGGACGAGAAGGGCGACGCCATAACCTTGTGGGAAACGCAGATCGAAAACATGAAAAGACAGCTTGGAGTGTTGTAAAGGGTCTCGTGCAGGTAAAATAGGGAAGAACAGCCGAATGTGAAGCCGGTTGTTCTTTTTGTTTTCTTAAATCTTAAAACAGTTTTCGCCACAGGAATTTATTATATCTTTGTATCAAATTTTAGAAAAGGGATCTTTTTTAACGGATGAGAGGGAACTTCCACATAAAAAAACTTTACGGCTATCTATTAAAAACCTATATCCCCCTGTTTCTGATGACGTTTGCCATATGCCTCTTCCTGGTGTTGATGCAGTTCCTGTGGAGATACGTCGAAGATATGGTGGGCAAGGGACTGGGGTTGAACGTGCTCGGCGAGATGTTCCTTTACGCTGCGCTCCAGCTGATCCCCCTGGCACTGCCTCTTTCCATCTTGCTGGCTTCGCTGATGATGTTCGGGAACCTGGGAGAAAACCTGGAGCTGCTGGCCATTAAATCGGCCGGGATCTCCCTTATCAAGGCTATGGTCCCGCTCATTGTCCTGATCGTCATGATCTGCATAGGCACCTTCTTCTTCCAGAATAACGCCATGCCGAAGATCCAGCCCAAATTTTACTCGCTCTTGATCTCCATCCGGCAGAAGTCACCCGAACTCGATATTCCCGAAGGAGTTTTCTACAAGGAGATAGGAGGCTACAACCTCTATGTGGAAAAGAAAGACAGGAAAACCGGAATGCTTCACGGTGTCTCCATCTACGATGTCAGCAACGGATTCCAGAATATGGCTGTCATCATCTGCGATTCGGCCGAGATGCGCATGTCGCAGGACAAGCTGTCGTTGGTCTTCACGATGCATCACGGGCAGCAGTTTCAAAACTTTACCCAGGGAACAGAGAACATGAACTTCTCCCAGGAGTTTATTCCCTACGCCCGCGAAAGTTTTGTCACCAAGACAATGACCATTCCGTACGACGACAATTTCAACCGTCTGGAGGAGAGTGTCCTGCAGGAGAGTTCGTCGAGCAACTATGTATCGAAGAACATTACCCAGCTGAGGGCCTCGATCGATTCCATGGAGCAGTTTATCGACAGTGTGAATATTGCGGACCGGAAGGTGATGAAACAATACACCTATCTCTCTTTCCGAAACAGCTATCCGCCAAACAAACGCGACTCCATCATCCAGCATGCGGCTCTTCCCGAGAAAACCGATCTGGATACCCTGCTCGCATCAAAAGATATTCAGACCAGGACATCCATCCTGCAAAGTGCATACGCGAAGGCCGAGAATAACGGGAACGATTACATGTTCCGATCGATGACCAAGACTACCACACAACGCAACATCAACCGGCAATGGATCGAGTGGCATACCAAGTTTACAGTATCGTTCGCCTGCTTCATCTTCTTCTTTATCGGGGCACCGCTGGGTTCCATCGTGCGCAAGGGGGGGCTGGGAACTCCCATCGTGATCTCGGTAATTCTCTTTATCATCTACTACATCCTCAACAACGTCGGGTACAAGATGGCACGTGACGGGGTGTGGGATCACTGGATCGGCATGTGGTTCAGTTCGATGATCCTGCTCCCGCTGGGGATATTCCTGACCTACAAGGCAATGACCGACTCGGTAATCATGAGCACCGATACCTATACGAACTTCTTCAGAAAGCTTTTCTTCATTCGCGAGAAAAGAAACTACACGATAAAGGAGGTTGTCATCGAGGAGCCGGATTACGATGCGATATATCGGTCGATCGGCGAACTGACCGAAGAGGTGACCCTTCATCTGCAACGATACGGCAGACTGGGATACAAGAGCTACTGGACCGACAACGGCTATGATCTGGGATTGGCCTCGATCAGAAACAGGATGGAGCACATTCTCAACCAGTTATCCAACTCGCGCAACCCAATGGTCATTGAGAAGGCAAAAGAGTACCCAGTGCTGATCAAGTATGTCCGGCCATTCCATGCGGGATCGACACCGGCGAAACTCTGCATGTATCTCTTCCCCCTTGGAGTGATAGTGAAGCTGATCTCCGGGCCTTTCGAGAGGCGGATCAACAGGGATCTGAACGCCATATTGAAGTTAAACAACGATTATAATGAAATCCTGAATAGCCTGAAACAAAAAATGGCTATATAAATAAGATAAAATGAAAGAATTCAAGCTAAACACGATAGAGGAAGCTATCGAGGAGATTAAAAAAGGAAACTTTGTAATCGTGGTCGACGATGAAGACCGCGAGAACGAAGGGGATCTGGTCATCGCTGCCGAATGCATTACTCCGGAGAAGGTGAACTTCATGGAGACGCATGCCCGGGGACTCATCTGTGCGCCAATTACCAAGGAACGTGCCGAAGAGCTGGAGCTACCGATGATGGTCACCCACAACACATCCATCCACTCCACACCGTTCACGGTCTCCATCGATCTGCTCACCCACGGCTGCACGACAGGAATTTCAGCCTACGACCGGGCACAAACCATCCTGGCGCTGACACGCAGTGAGACCAAGCCCGAAGATTTCGGACGGCCTGGTCACATTTTTCCGTTGCGAGCCATGAGCAAAGGGGTTATCCGCCGGGCAGGGCACACGGAAGCTACAATCGACCTGGCCCGTCTGGCAGGTCTCTATCCCGCCGGCGCGCTGGCCGAGATAAAAAAGGAGGATGGTGAGATGGCCCGGCTGCCTGAACTGATGAAGATGGCTGAGGAGTTCAACCTGAAGATCATATCGGTGGCCGACCTGATCAAGTACCGCCTGAAAACGGAGTCGCTCGTCGACCGGGGCGAGGAGGTTCACCTGCCCACCCTCTATGGCGATTTCCATATGGTGCCTTTCCGGCAGAAGTCGAACGGACTGGACCATGTGGCAATTATCAAGGGAGAATGGCAGAAGGACGAACCGATTCTGGTCCGCGTACACTCCTCCTGTGCAACTGGCGACATTTTCGGCTCCATGCGCTGCGAATGTGGAGAGCAACTCCATAAGGCATTGCAGATGATCGAACAGGAGGGCAAGGGTGTGTTGGTATACCTCAACCAGGAAGGGCGCGGAATCGGACTCATGGCCAAAGCCTCGGCATACAAGCTGCAGGAGGAGGGACTCGATACGGTCGACGCCAACCTCCATCTGGGATATAAGGCAGATGAACGGGATTACGGCGTAGGAGCACAAATACTCCGGAACCTGGGTGTCACCAAGATGCGATTGATGACCAACAATCCGGTCAAACGGATCGGACTGGAATCATATGGACTGGAGGTGGTGGAGAATGTGCCGATTGAAATCACCCCCAACAAGTATAACCATTTCTACATGGAGACCAAGAAAAAGAAGATGGGACATATCCTTCGAAATCCCGAACTGTAACAACAAATGGAGATAACCGGTCTGCTCATAGGTTTTGTCGTCGGCGGAACAGTTGCCTGGATAATGGCCACCCTCTCCGTCAGATCGAAAACGGTTTCAAGAAAGGAACTGGAAACCGTGAATGAGAGGAATGCCTCTCTGCTCACCGAACTGGTGGTTGCCCAGGAGAAACTGAGAACAGTGCAGGAGAACGAGGCAAATTTGAGAAGTGAGATCTCTACCCATCTGGAGAAAACGACGCAACTGCAAAATGAAATCCAGAATCTTGAGCGAGAGCTCACCGGCACCGTTGCCCGTCTCGACGTGGCCCACCAGACCATACAGAAGCAGCTGGAGGAGATCGACAACTACAAGCAGGAATTGAAATCGACAAACGAGCGGTATAACGAGGCCAATCGCTTGCTGGCCGCCTCGACGGCCGACCTCAACGCACTGAAGGAGAAGCTGGAGACGCAAAAGAGCGAGATGGAGAACCTGCGCAAGCAGTTCAACCTGGAGTTTGAGAACATCGCGGAGAAAATCCTGGATGAAAAGACACACAAGTTCACCAAGATCAACCAGGAGAACCTCGATCTCATCCTGAAGCCGTTGGGCGAGAATATCGAATCGTTCCGGAAGAAGGTGGAGGAGGTCTACATCACCGAGGCCAAGGAGCGGTTCTCACTGGGAGAGGAGGTAAAGAAGCTGAAGGAGCTGAACACGAAACTGAGCGAGGAGGCGGTGAACCTGACCAACGCACTGAAGGGAAGCTCCAAGACGCAGGGCGACTGGGGACAGATGATCCTGGAGAATATCCTCGAAAAATCGGGCCTGGTACGCGACCGGGAGTATTTTGTGCAGGAGTTCCTGAAAGACGGCGACGGCACCTACCTCGTCAACGAGGAGGGAAACAGGATGCAACCCGACGTGATCATCGCCTATCCCGACAACCGCAAGGTGATTATCGACTCGAAGGTGTCACTGTCGGCCTACGTACGGTATACAGAGGCCGAGGGGCCGGAAGAACAGCAGAACCATATCAAGGAACACCTCCGTTCGGTTCGCCGTCATATCGACGAACTGAGCCGAAAGAGCTATCAGGATTACGCTGTCACGCTCGATTTCGTCATGATGTTCGTTCCCAACGAGCCGGCATACATGTTGGCCCTGCAGCAGGATCCCGACATCTGGCAATATGCATACGATAAGAAAATCCTACTGATCAGCCCCACCAACCTGATAGCAGCGTTGAAGCTCATCGTCGATCTCTGGAAACGGGAATATCAAAACCGCAATGCGATAGAGATTGCCGAACGGGGGGCAAAACTTTACGACAAGTTTGTAGGCTTTATCAACAACCTCGAAAAGATCGGGAAGAATCTGGAGCAGGCACAAAACGCATATAACGATGCCTACAAGCAACTCTCCACCGGAAACGATAACCTGGTACTACAGACTCAGAAATTAAAAGATTTGGGGGTAAAGGCAAAAAAGAGTTTACCGCAGTCGCTGATTGGCGAGTAAAACGGCTTTCACACTCCCGCAACATATAACAGAACAACACTATGTACGAAAAAATGCAACAACACCTGCAGCGCGAACTCGCCGCTATACAAGAAGCAGGGCTCTACAAGAACGAACGGGTTATCGTGACGCCCCAACGGGCAGAGATCAAAGTGAAATCGGGTCAGGAGGTATTGAACTTCTGTGCCAACAACTACCTCGGCTTATCAGATAACAGCCAGCTGATCGAAGCAGCCAAGAAGGCGCTCGATGAACGCGGGTATGGCATGTCGTCGGTACGCTTCATCTGCGGTACGCAAGATCTTCACAAAGAGCTGGAAGCTACCATCAGCAAATTCTTCAAGACGGAAGAGACCATCCTCTATGCTGCCTGCTTCGACGCCAACGGTGGACTGTTCGAACCCCTCTTCACCGAAGAGGATGCCATCATCTCCGACGCCCTCAACCACGCCTCCATCATCGACGGGGTACGGCTCTGCAAGGCGAAACGATATCGTTACGCCAATGCCGATATGGTCGACCTGGAAGCCAAACTGCAGGAGGCACAGGCTCAACGGTTCCGCATCATCGCCACCGACGGGGTTTTCTCCATGGACGGCAACGTAGCCCCCATCGACAAGATCCTGGAGCTGGCCGAAAAGTACGACGCCATGGTGATGATCGATGAAAGCCACTCGGCCGGCGTAGTCGGCAAGAGCGGACGCGGCGTTACCGAACAGTACAACTGCATGGGCAAGGCCGAAGTGATCACCGGAACGCTCGGCAAGGCATTCGGCGGAGCCATCGGCGGTTTCACCACAGGGCGCAAGGAGATTATCGAGATGCTCCGTCAACGTTCACGTCCCTACCTCTTCTCCAACTCTATTCCCCCGCTGGTGGCCGCTGCAGCCATCAAGGCGTTCGAACTTTTACAGGAAACGAACGAGATGCAGGACAGGCTTCATGAGAATGTCGACTACTTTGTGGCCAAGATGAAAGAGGCCAACTTCGATATCAAACCTACCCAATCGGCCATCTGTGCAGTGATGCTCTACGACGCCAAGCTGTCGCAGGAGTTTGCATCGGCACTGCTCGATGAAGGCATCTACGTTACCGGATTCTACTATCCCGTGGTTCCGAAAGGCGAGGCGCGCATCCGGGTACAGCTCTCTGCCGGTCACACGCGCGAGCACCTCGACAAGGCGATTGCCGCATTCATCAAGGTAGGGAAAAAACTGGGCGTCATTGCATGAGGCCAAAACCAAGATTATTACTTATAAACCGCACATATTATGAAAGCTTTAGTAAAACTCCGTCCCGAAAAGGGAATCTGGATGCAGGAAGTATCCGTTCCTGAAATCGGCGTAAACGACGTTCTCATCAAGATAAAAAAGACCTCAATCTGCGGAACCGATTTGCACATCTATAAATGGGATGACTGGTCACAGAAAACGATCAAGACCCCCATGACCATCGGCCACGAATATGTGGGCGAGATTGTGGATATGGGTAGCGGGGTGAAGAACCTGAAGGTTGGCGACCGGGTCACCGGCGAAGGACATATCGCCTGCGGACACTGTCGCAACTGCCGCCGCGGGAAACTTCACGTTTGTGAAAACACCGTCGGTGTAGGTGTAAACCGTGACGGAGCCTTTGCCGAATACCTCTCGCTCCCGGCAGAGAATGTTGTCAAACTCGATCCGCGGATTCCCGACGAGATAGCATCCATCATGGATCCATTCGGCAATGCCACGCACACGGCCCTGTCGTTCCCGCTTATCGGGGAGGATGTCCTGATCACCGGGGCCGGACTGATCGGGAGCATGGCAACCGCCATCTGCCGCTTTGCAGGTGCCCGTTACATCGTGGTAAGCGACCTGAGCGACTACCGGTTGGAGATCGCCAAGAAGATGGGAGCCACACTGACAGTCAATCCTACAAAAGGAGAATCGGTCCGTCAGGCAGTTGAAAAACTGGGGATGCGCGGCTTCGACGTGGGATTGGAGATGTCGGGTTCTCCCGCCGCATTCCGCGAAATGATAGAGAACATGTACAACGGGTCAAAAATATCGTTGCTGGGTATCCTGCCCAACAACACCACGGTCGACTGGAACGAGATCATCTTCAAGGCTCTTACCCTGAAGGGAATCTATGGCCGCGAAATGTGGGAGACCTGGTATCAGATGGAGCAGATGCTGATTTCCGGAATCGACCTGACTCCCGTCATCACGCACCGTTACCATATCGACGAATTCCAGAAAGGGTTCGACGTGATGGAGAGCGGACAGTGCGGCAAGGTTGTCCTTAGCTGGGATTAACGGTTTCAGACCGCATCGGGAAACGGTTTCCTCTCGGTTACGGTAAGTATCCGGAACTCCCTGTCCAGCTCCAGCTGAACGATATATCCCGATATGGTCCGTTGCTTCCCGCCCTCCAGATAGTTTTTCTGAAGGGGAACATTTACCTTGTAATGTTCGATCACCGTCTTTTCGTATGCTATTGCGGCCACATTAGGCAGAAATTGAATGGTTGGAGCCTCTGTTCTCGCCCCCGAGACAAGCAGGTCTCCAACTATTTTTTCCCGCTCCCCGCCGGCGGAGTTGAAAAACCGGAAAACGGTAGGTGCCAGACAGTTGACTATCCCCGCGGCATCAAGTGCGGACAAGGCGGCAAAGAAGCGGCCCACATTGGCCCGGATGGTATCCAGCTCGCCGGGTGCGACCGGATAAGACTGGAAAAGGAGTTCAAACCGCTTCTGTGCATCCGCGAAATAGTCGCCCGGCAACTCTCCGCTCTGTGATGCAACCATATAATCGGAATAACCCTCGGCTGTATTGTCATTCAGTACTGCCACCCAGGTCAACGAATCGAGCCTCTTTTTCACCAACGGAATATAGGGACTTTGCGGATAGCTGGCCACGAAATCTTGCAACTCGGTCCTGTTATCCGAGCTCTGTAACCTGTTCCAGGTTTCGGCCTCGTCTCCCTTGAGACGCATCAAATTCTCCTCGGCAAGGGCATAGTGTTTTCCCTTGGGAAAAGCCTGCATGTAGGCCAGATAGCCGCTTACACTATTCTCCTTCAGCGCCATCTCCCACTGAAACCGCTCCAGGTTACCCTTTCTCACCCGATCTCCATAATAGAAGAAGCCGGCAACCAGCAACAGGCCCAACAGTAAAAGAGCGCCCCAGACCAGGCCTCTACCGCCCCGGCTGCCGCTTACCGCATCCACCCGGGCTTCAGCCATCTCCTCTTGCTCCAATTCGACAACACCTTGCCGGCGGGGCCTTTCCGCAACGTCGCCGGTTCCGGTAACATCTTTACCTTCCGGTTCCGGCCGTATCCCGGGCACATCCACCTCATACTCCTTCTCGATCTTCTCCTTGCAATGGGTGCAGAACAACCACTTTTCCGGTTTACTCTTTCCGCAGAGCGGGCAATATTGAGACATAGCAGTTTCGTTTATTATAAACAAAGATAAAAAATGGAAGGCAATAAAGAGAAAAAATGGGACTGTTTTTGCAGTGAGCATCAAAGTTCGTATATTTGATAACAAATAAACAGGACCCGTTGCGGGCAACGGCTTTTAACAGGACCGGTCATGAACAGTTTCTGCAAAAAGAGGATAGAGAGTTTTAAATATGCTTTTCAAGGTGTTGCGGCACTATTCGGTGGCACTCCCAATGCGGTTGTCCACCTGATACTTGCCGTCGCGGCTATCGCCATGGGGCTAATCTTCTCCATCTCCACTGCAGAATGGTTGGCTGTCACCATCGTCATCGGACTGGTACTGGCCCTGGAAGCGGTGAACTCCTCCATCGAGGCGCTTGCCAACCATGTTTCGAAGGATCGCAGCGATGCGATCAGGAGAGTGAAGGACCTGGCTGCCGCAGCTGTATTGCTGGCCGCTTCCGCAGCATTGGCCGTAGGGCTCCTGATCTTCTTGCCCAAAATCATTGAACTGTTTCAATGCTGATGCCGGATTTCACAGCCTACTTGGCAGACATACAGGAGATCTCAACCTCAGGCTTCACTTTCAGCAACAGACTCTTCGAACTGAAACGGGTGATGGAGCGACTCTCAAGGGAGTTGACCTCAGACGAGCCGGTCCAGTTCCCCACCCTATTCTCGCGATTGGTATTTCTGGCTCGGAAGCACCGGCTCCCTGAACGGCTGGAGTGGCAGCTGCAGCATCTGCGTGTCCGCTCACGCGAGGTGAGGGAGAGTAACAGTGAGCTGACAGAAGCCGAATACCGGCAGCACGAGCAGGCTCTGGTCACTTTTCTGAAACAGCTCAGCGGCGAAACCACAGGTTGGGATCAGGAGCCCATACCGGCACCTGAACCGGCAGGCTCAGATCAGACACTACGGGTCCAGCTTCTATCCATCGACAGGGAGAAGGGTGAGATGCTTACCCTTGCCGAAAGGTATCCGGGATTGAGGTTGACTGTCAGGTACGATACAGAGCCAGGTATTGCCGACCAGCTTTGGGAAGGGGCACAACTCAACCTGGTCGACTTCAAGATGGACGAATGTGGCCGGCTGGTTCCCCGACTGATCGTCCTGGAGCCGGACTACCTGATCGATGCCTCGGCCATCGCTGAATGTTTCCACGACTATTGCATCACACCGTTACACTACTTCAGAAACAGGTTCGAAACACCGGAGAACCGCTCCTACCTCCTGCTGGGTAACTTGGCCAACTTCTTCCTCGACGAACTGCTCTTTGCCCACGATCCCGAGGAGGTCTCCTTCGACGAGACCTTCCTGAAATCGTTCAGGCAATCCCCTTTCGAGTACACCAGTTGCCGGGATATCGCGTCGGATGAGAACTTCCGGGAATTCATGCGACAAGCCCGAGCGCAGTTTGAAAACATCAAGCGGGTGATTACCCGTGATTTTCCCCGGAGTGGGATCGATCTTCGCAAATGCACGCTCGAACCGTCATTCTTCAGCGAAAGATATGGGTTTCAGGGGCGTCTCGACCTGTTGCATACCGACCGGGAGAGATACAGTATCGTGGAATTGAAATCGGGGAAGCTTCCCTTTCCTGCAAGCAACACCGGAAAGATCGCACTCAACCACGAAGTGCAGACAAGCATCTACCGGATGATGATCGCAAGTCTGTTTGACGTGCCGTCGCGCAGGGTGGAAGCGGCGATCCTCTACTCATCGGGCAACAATCCCGGTACAAATCTCCGTTTCGCGGCGGAGTTCCGGCAGCTGGAGAAAGAGATCATCGCAGTCAGGAATCAGATTGTTGCCAATGAACATGCCATCGTGAACGGCGACAACGACAGGGTGGCGCAGCTGTTTCAGGATCTCTTCGATACCGTCGGGTTTGCCCAGAGATCCGCAACATTCTATACAGATCGGATCAATCAATTCAAATCGGTACTGCAACAATGTTCTCCAACGGAGTTGAGTTACTTTTACCGCTTTATCCGTTTTGTATCGAGGGAGCTCTACCTGCAGAAGATCGGCGATGTGGAGTATGAGTCGCCAACCGGTGTGGCTTCGTTGTGGAACAGCGACTTTGCCGAACGTGCCGAGGCACTGGATCTGTTGTACGACCTGACCATCGACTCGATCGACGATTCGGGTAACGATATGCGGGTCGTCTTTCGGAGGAATCAAGCCGGGAACGGTGTGGTGAACTTCCGGGAGGGAGAGATCTGTATCGTCTACCCGCGTCATGACGAGCGGGATACGGTCCTTAACCGCCAGATACTGAAGGGAACCTTGGCGGCCATCACCCGCGACTATGTCGAAATCCGTTTCCGCCACAAGCAGCGGAACCGCACATTGTTCAACGAGAACCGCTTCTGGGCAGTCGAACACGATGCGCTCGACACCACCTACAACAGCATGTACCGGAGTCTCTTCGCTTTCTTGAACGCCGGAAGGCAAAAAAGGGAGCTGCTGTTGGGAGTGAAGCCTCCCCAACCACCGACAACCACCACAGAGCAGTTTCCCTACCCCGAGGATATTATCCGGAAAGCTACGGCAGTCAACGACTATTTCCTGATCATCGGCCCGCCCGGGACCGGAAAAACCTCCATATTTGCCCGCCGGCTGATCGAAATCTACCACAAAAACAACAGCAACATCCTGGTGCTGGCCTACACCAACCGCGCGGTGGATGAACTCTGTGAGGCGATCAATGCGGCATTTGGCTGCAAGGGGGAGAACTCCCGCAAATATATCCGCGTAGGCACCGAGCTCTCCTGCGCCGAGACATATCGCGACCGGCTTCTGCAGAACATCTCCGATAAGGCCAGGAGCCGCGAGGCGTTGCGTCAGGAGATCGAGTCAACCCGGATCTTCGTCTCCACGCTGGCATCGATTAACGGACGGCCGGAGCTTTTCAGCCTGAAGCAGTTCGATCTGGCCATCATCGACGAGGCATCGCAGATTCTGGAACCCCAGATCATCGGGTTGTTACCCCGTTTCAACAAGTTCATCATGATAGGCGACCATCACCAGTTGCCGGCCATTGTCCTGCAGAAAAAGCAGGCTGCAGCCATCCGTGAACCGGAACTCGTTGCAGCCGGCATCACCAGCTGTGCCCACTCTCTCTTTGAGCGTCTGCTGCGCACCTGCATCCGCAATAACTGGTCGCACGCCTACGCCCAGCTCACCGTTCAGGGCCGGATGCACGAACAGATTGCCGCATTTCCCTCCACCTATTTCTATCCGCAGGCAATACTCCCTGCTGCAGAGTGGCAGCTCCAACCGTGGGTGTCGTCCTTTCCCGAAACAGATAATCTATTTCTAGAGCAGGTTTCGAAGAAGCGGATCGCCTTCTTCTCTACCGAACAGCTGCCACTGCCGGGTACCACCTCGAAAACAAACATCCATGAGGCAGAGATCATAACCGAGATCATCCGCTCCATTGCCACGGTATATGCCCATGACGGTCGCCATTTCGACACCGGGAAGATCGGTATCATCGCCCCCTACCGCAACCAGATCGCCCTTATCCGTCACAAGTTAGCCGAAGCGGATATCCCCGGATATGAAAGGATCATGGTAGATACGGTGGAGCGCTTCCAGGGCAGCCAACGCGACGTGATCATCCTCTCGTTCTGTGTGAACAGGCCGCAACAGTTAAACTTTCTCTGCAACCTGAACGACGAGGGCACGGTGGACAGGAAACTGAATGTATCGCTCACCCGGGCACGCCAGCAACTCTTTATGGTGGGAAACCGGCAGATCCTTATCAAGCACCCCGTCTACGCCACACTGATGGAATTCCTGAAAGAGAACACGGTAGTTGTGACAGATTCAAAGTGACCTAAGTTCAACTTAGAAGTGCAACATCCACGTGTTGTTTTTTGAAATGATTCTTCACAACAATCATGAAAAACACCGGGGGGGGTTGCCTAACGGCCGGGGGCGCGCAAGCCCCCGAAGAGAGTCGGACAGCAACATAAAAGAAAAAGGAGACCGAAGTCTCCCTAAAATTAACTATTATGTTGCTTATGAAAAAATACAAACAGTTAACTTCAGAACAAAGGTACGCGATTTATTTAAGTTTAGAAAACGGTGACACCCAGCGGACGATCGCGAGCTTGATAGGTGTCAGTCCTTCAGCGGTGTCCAGGGAGTTGCAGCGCAACAAGGACAAGCGCGGGGGCTACTCGTGGCGACTGGCCCACGAGATGGCGATGGAGAGAAGGGAACGCCTGCCCGGCAACCGGGCCACCCCGGAATGGATCAAACAAAAGGTGATCCGGCTCGTGCGCAAGGACTGGTCGCCCGGGCAAATCAGCGGACACCTGAGAAAGAAGGAGAATATCCGGGTCTCCCACGAGACCATCTACAAGTGGATCCGGGAGGACAAGAAGGCCGGGGGCGACCTTTACAAGCATTGCCGTCACAGGCTCAAGCACCGCAAGAGACCGGTGGGCTCCGTTAGAGGCATCCCCAACCGCAGGAGCATCCGGGAAAGGCCCGTGGAGGCCGACGGGAAGCGCTTCGGCGACTTCGAGATGGACACGATGATAGGGGCCGACCAGTCGGAGGCGATACTGACGGTGACGGAAAGGAAGACGAACCTCGTGATGATCGGGGAACTGCCCCGCGGAAGGGACTCGAAAGGGTTGGCCAAGGTGCTGTGCCGCATGTTGCTACCCTACAAGGGCGTGATAAGGACGATCACCACGGACAACGGCTTGGAGTTCGCGGCGCACGAACGGATCACGGAGATGCTGGAAGCCCCGGTGTACTTCACCGACCCCTATTCGGCATGGCAAAAAGGATCGATCGAAAACGCGAACAAGCTCATCCGGCAATACATCCCCAAGGGGGCGTCCTTCAAGAACTATCCACCCGACAGATTGAAGCGGATACAGCACAGGCTGAATGAAAGACCGAGGAAAAAATTGGACTTTAACACACCCAAAGTTGAGTTTTACAAACAATTAATGTAAATTGCACTTGCTGCTTGACTCTGCCAGACGTTTTTTTTTCGTAATATTTTTTTGTTTATCACTTTTTTTTTGTACTTTTGCACTCACAAATTGTCTTATGGTGTAATGGTAGCACAACAGATTCTGGTCCTGTTTGTCTAGGTTCGAATCCTAGTAAGACAACTAAATGAAAATCAGACCGTTGGGCAACCAATGGTCTTTTTTGATTTATATGCAGCCGAAGCGAAAAATAATCAACGATCCGGTCTTTGGATTTGTAAACATTCCCGACGAGTTTATTTACGAACTGATTCAGCATCCCTGCCTGCAGCGGTTGAACCGGATCAGGCAGCTCGGCATGGCATCATATGTCTACCCCGGAGCACAGCATACCCGCTTCCACCACACTATCGGGGCCATGTACCTGATGGAGGTGGCGCTGCTCAACCTGCGCGACAAGGGACACGAGATCACCCGGGATGAGTACCGAGGGGCGCTGGCTGCCATCCTGATGCACGATATCGGACACACCCCCTTCTCTCATGTCCTGGAGGATGTACTTGTCAACCACGTCCCGCACGAAGCGATCTCACTGCTGCTGATGGAGCGGATCAACGAAGAGAAGCAGGGTGCGCTCCAGACAGCCATAGATATTTTCAGGGACAGGTATCCCAAGCGGTTCCTGCATCAATTGGTCAGCGGACAGCTGGATGTCGACCGGCTGGATTATCTGCAGCGAGACAGCTTTTTTACCGGTGTAAGCGAAGGGAGTATCGGCGCGGCGCGCATCATGAAGATGCTGGATGTGATTGACGACAAGCTGGTGGTTGAATCGAAGGGGATCTACTCGATCGAGAATTTCCTGATGTCGCGCCGCTTCATGTACTGGCAGGTCTACCTGCACAAAACGGCAGTAGCATCTGAAAAGATGCTGATCAACACCATCAACCGGGCAAAACATCTGTCGCGAAACGGCGAGGAGCTGTTTGCGTCACCGTCACTGGCATTTTTCCTGAAGAACGACATCACGTTAAACGATTTCAGGGATCGTCCGGAAGTGCTGGAACATTTTACAAACCTTGACGATAACGATATCTGGACATCACTGAAGGTATGGAAATCCCATCGCGACAAGGTCTTGTCGCTGCTGAGCAGCGGGATGGTCAACCGGAAACTGTTTAAGATCCAGATCTCCAACGAACCGCATCCGGCGGAAAGGCGGCATGAACTGATCCGGAAGTTCAGCCGGCAATACGGGATATCGGAGAGCGAGGCAACCTATTTCGTCTCTTCCGACTCGCTGGTCACCGACATGTACAACAAATATGACGAGAGTATCATGATTCTCTATCGCGACGGATCCATCAAGGATATCTCATCGGCCTCCGACATGTTCAACATCGAGGTATTATCTAAAAAGGTGGAGAAGTACTACCTGGCCTATATGCGGGATTAATCCTCGGGATATTCTCTCCCCTCGGGTACAAGAAACCATACCACGATGGCTCCCACAAGACCGGAGACAAGAATCACCATCCTCAGTAGCGGCAGCGAAACGATCAGGAAAGAGGAGATCAGCACCATGATCATCATCAACACGATCACCTTCACCTTTCCACTTTTGGTGACACCTCTTCTGCGTTGGTAATCGCGGATGCGCGGGCCCAATATCCGGTTCTTCAACAGCCAGTTGTAGAGCCTGTCGGAGCTTTTGGCAAAAAGGGCAGCCGACAACAGGGCAAAGGGGGTACAGGGTAAACCGGGAACAAAAAAGCCCAATATGGCCAGGATCAATGCAACTGATCCGCCTGTGGCAAACAAGATCCTCTTGATTTTGTTCTTCTCCAGTTCTCTTTTGGCTTCAACAACGGTAATCTCCTTGGAGACGGATTGTGATGCTCTCTCTTGCGGTATGTTCATCCCGAGACAATTATGGGTTTGAAGTGCAAATATAAATAAAAATGCTATCTTTGCCGCATTGTTTTAGATTATAATCAATTAAGCACTATGCAAAATCCTCCCTCCAAGCTTCAACAGGTAAACGTACTCTTTGTCTGTCTCGGAAATATCTGCCGTTCACCGGCTGCTGAAGGGATCCTGAAAAAGATGGTTGCCGACAATCACCTCGAGGAGAGCATCATTGTCGATTCTGCCGGAACCTCCGGCTGGCACGAAGGCGAATTGCCCGACGACCGGATGCGTATGCACGGCCAGCGTCGCGGCTACAATTTCTCCTCCCTTGCACGCAAGTTCGAGAGGAGCGACTTCGACCGGTTCGACTATATCGTGGTGATGGACGACGACAACTACCGTAACGTCAGGAAACTGGCCAGGACAGAAGAGGATGTTGCCAAGATCCACCGGATGATCGATTACTCCAAGAAATATTCACACCACCAGAAGGTGCCCGATCCCTATTACGGAGGGTCGTCAGGCTTTGAACTGGTGATGGATCTGCTGGAAGATGCCTGCGAAAACCTGCTGGAAGAGATCAAAAGCTGCCTGATGTAGACAAGCTTTGGGGATTTCAATCGAAATCCCCGTTTCCGGTTTCACATTTCTGCGAATATTCGTATCTTTGCAGCCTTAAATATTCAGAATTTTGTAAACGATATGGCAAAGGAATTGAAAGAACTGACTCCCCGCAGCGAAGATTATTCGCAGTGGTACCTCGACCTGGTGATCAAGGCCGAAATGGCGGAAAATTCAGCCGTACGCGGCTGTATGGTAATCAAACCGTACGGTTACGCCATTTGGGAGAAGATGCAACGCCAGCTGGACGACATGTTCAAGGAAACCGGACACGTAAATGCCTATTTCCCGATGTTTATCCCCAAATCGTATCTCAGCCGCGAAGCCGATCATGTGGAAGGTTTTGCCAAGGAGTGCGCTGTGGTGACCCATTACCGGCTCAAGAACTCTCCCGACGGTAACGGCGTGGTGGTAGACCCTGCTGCCCGGCTGGAAGAGGAACTGATTGTCCGACCCACTTCCGAAACCATTATCTGGAGCACATACAAAAACTGGATCCAATCCTATCGCGACCTGCCACTGCTCATCAACCAATGGGCCAACGTGGTTCGCTGGGAGATGCGTACCCGCCTTTTCCTCCGTACGGCCGAATTCCTCTGGCAGGAAGGGCACACCGCCCACGCCACTGAAAAAGAGGCGATTGAGGAGACCGAAAGGATGATCAATGTCTATGCCGAGTTTGCCGAAAAGTATATGGCCCTGCCGGTGATCAAAGGAAAAAAATCGGCTTCGGAGAGGTTTGCCGGAGCAGTCGACACCTACACCATCGAAGCCTTGATGCAGGACGGCAAGGCGCTGCAATCGGGGACCTCCCACTTTCTGGGTCAGAACTTCGCCAAGGCGTTCGATGTGATGTTTGCCGACAAGGATGGAAAGCGCGACTATGTCTGGGCCACCTCCTGGGGTGTTTCCACCCGTCTGATCGGCGCCCTCATCATGGCTCACAGCGACGACAACGGTCTGGTGCTTCCTCCCAAGTTGGCACCCTATCAGGTGGTCATCGTGCCTATCTACAAGAATGGCGAACAGCTGGCACAGATCGACGAGAAGGTTGCCGGTATCATTTCCGAACTGAAATCGCTTGGAATAAGCGTAAAATACGATAATTCCGACAACAAGAAGCCGGGATGGAAGTTTGCCGAATATGAACTGAAAGGCGTTCCCGTCCGTCTGGCCATGGGAGGCAGGGATCTGGAGAACAACACCATCGAGGTAGCACGCCGCGATACGCTGACCAAGGAGACCGTCTCCTGCGACAATATCGGGCAACATGTCAAGAGCCTGCTCAATGATATCCAGGCAAACATCTATAAAAAGGCACTCGATTACCGTACCTCGGCAACCCGCGAGGTGAACTCCTATGAAGAGTTCAAAGTGGAGATCGAGAAAGGGGGCTTCCTGCTTTGTCACTGGGACGGCACTCCTGAGACCGAAGAGCTTATCAAGAACGAAACCAAGGCTACCATCCGCTGCATACCTCTGGAAGGCGACAAAACACCCGGGAAATGTATGGTCACAGGCAAACCTTCTGCCCAGCGGGTAATCTTCGCCAGGGCATATTAAGGGAAGTCGGTTCAGACCGACCCGGAAACTCAACCAGGAAACATGGCGAAAATCAGCAATTGGATATCGGCCTTCAGGCTCCGCACACTCTATCTGGCGGTGGCCGGGGTGACGTTGGGCAGTGGGGTGGCCCTGCAGGAGGGAAACTTCTCCGCAACCACCTTTGTTCTGGCTCTTCTCCTGGCCGTTTCCATCCAGATCCTGTCGAACCTGGCAAACGATCTGGGGGATTACCTGAAAGGGACCGATATTACCGGCAAGCGACAGGGACCTGCCCGCGCGGTACAGAGCGGTAGCATCTCACCAGGAGAGATGAGGGCGGCAATCGCGATCAACGTTGCTATCGTTGCGGTTACAGGAGTAATAGTGGTAGTGGATGCCGTAAAAGGTCTTCCGTTATCTTCTCTCCTCATCCTGCTTGGCATCGGCATCGTCTGCATCCTGTCTGCCCTCTTTTACACACTCGGCAAGCATGCCTACGGTTATATTGGATTGGGCGATCTCTTTGCATTTCTTTTCTTCGGACCGGTGGCGGTTATCGGCACCTACTTTCTGCAGACCCGGTCGCTTGCGTTTCAACCGGTACTGCCGGCCGTGGGACTGGGATTCATCAGCACGATGATCCTCAACATCAACAACATGCGCGACATGGATAACGACAGGAGCGCCGGAAAAACAACCGTTGCCCTGCTGCTTGGAGAGAAGAACGCCAAAATCTACCACACACTGCTCACTTTCGGCATGTTCGCCTGCTTCCTGCAGTACAACTTCATGTTCGCCCCATCACCCGGATACCGCTATCTTTACGCTACCATATTCCTGTTTCAGTTTTATATCCTGACTCAGTTGCGCCGGAAAAGCGGACGGGAACTGGATCCTTACCTCAAACATACCTCGATGGCAGGATTTCTGCTGGCCGTCGTTTTCACTATCTGCATTAACATCTAAAACGACGGAGAAAAGAAGAGGATGAGACAATTTTTAGTGTGTGCAGGAAAATTCATCGGCGAGATAATCGACATCTTCTATCCACCCTTCAGCCGCTATTTCAGCCGCCAGTTCTTCCGTTACGGGGTAAGTGGCGCTGCCAATGTAGGTTTCGACTGGCTGCTCTATTTCATTGTCTACAACTACATTCTGCAGAAACAGTTTGTGCCGTTGGGTTTTGTGACCATCAGTCCCCACATCGCGGCGTTGTTCGTCACCTTCCCCATCACCCTCTTCACCGGGTTCCTGCTTCAGAAATATGTCACCTTCACCGCTTCCGACCTGCGGGGCAGGGAGCAGCTGATCCGATACATTGCGGTTGTAGGGGTCAATCTCCTTATCAACTATTTCGGACTGAAGCTACTGGTGGAGCTGTTGCACTTCTACGCCACACCCTCCAAGATGGTGGTGACGGTGATCTGTACCATCTTCAGCTATTTCTCCCAAAAGACATTCACCTTCAAGGTGAAGAAGAGCATATAGCTCATCTCAGCTTGATGCCGCAGCCGACAGCCCTGGTGGTTGCCGGTTCGGGACTCTTATCGGCCAACAAGGCATTTACAGCGTTGGCCACATAGCTCTCCTTCACGGCACCTGCATCACCCGAGTTGTCGTCGATGGTTCCGGTATAGGCTACGACGAAACCGCTATCCGACCTCTTCAGCACAAATACCTCGGGAGTCCGGCTTGCACCGTATGCCGGCGAGACCGTCTGCTGCTCATCAAAGAGGTAGGGAAACGGGAACGATTTCTCCTTGGCCCGCACCTTCATCGCCTCAAACGAGTCGCCTTCCGATTTACCCGGATCGTTGGGATTGATGGCAACCACCGGATATCCTTTAGGGGCAAATTGGTTGTGCAAGGCAATAATCCTATCCTGATAGGCTACTGCATAGGGACAGGTATTGCAGGTAAAGATGAGGATAACACCTTTCTCGTTGTTGTAATCCTTCAGCGAGACGGTTTTTCCGTCCACACCTTTCAATGAGAACGCCGGTGCGCTCTCCCCTATCTTCAACGGCTGTGCGGCAGACAGTGTCAGCGCCACCATCGCCATGGTCCAGATAAAAAATACTCTTTTCATTGCTGTGATTTTTAAATATTGATAATTAACGAGTTACCGACTCTTCAATCAGGCGATCCAGCTCTTCATAGGTAAATGGTTTCTGGTAAAAGTACCTGAAGTTCTGCCCGTAGATCAGCGTTGCTGGAAGTGCCCCGGTCCAATCCTCGTCCACCTGCGGAATCCAGTCGTTCTGGCGCGGATCGTCGAGCAGGATAACCTCGTTCCTCATATCGTGCTTATGGATAAACGGCACAAGACGGCTCTCGAGCTGTTTGGGAAAATCCAAGCTCACCATCAGCACCTTCACCTTCTCTCCCTTGAATTTCCGTCCAATCTGCTCGAAGTAGGGTATCTCCTCAATACAGGGAGCACACCAGGTTGCCCAGAAATTCACGATGTAAAGCGTATCGCTCTGTTGATGCAGTAGCGGTTTCAACTGTTCAAAGTCCATCACCTTCACGGCTCTCGTCTCTTGAGAAAAGAGCGGAAGAGCGAGAACGGGCAACAGTAACGACAGGGCAATAAAAATCCCTTGCACCTTGCTGGTTATCATAGATGTGATTTTTAAAATGTTCAATCATCGACTACAATACCCGTAACAAGGAGCAAAGGAGTAAAGTTCGTTAACTGAAGAAAATTAACTAAACTACGGCTACTTCAACTCAAGTTCCACCACGTAATCGAGTTCGTCGGGAACCTTGTCGAGTTTCAGCAGTACACCGTCGGCATCTTGTGTGAATTTCACCGGTCTCTTGTCGAGGAATAGACGGGCCGACTTCACCTTCTTGCCGTTCAACGGCAGATAGAGCGAACTATCTTTGAGGTTGAGGATATGGACGAAGAGCCTGTTCTCCTTTTGTGTGGTCACGCCCCAGTCGCGCGGTGTGACAAACCCGCCACGAGTGCCGTAGATACTTTCGCCATACACCTTCAGCCAATCTCCCATGGCCTTGTACCGCTGGATGGCAATGTCGGGGAAGGTCCCGTCGGGACGGGGCCCCACGTTCATCAGCAGATTGGCGTTATTGCCTGCCGCTTTCACCAGGTAATGGATCAGCTCCTTTTCCGACTTGTATTTCAGGTCGGTAATATTGTAACCCCACGAGTTGTTCATCGTTTCGCAGGTTTCCAGCGGGAGTTCGCCTATTGCGGCGTTGCCGGAGAAGCCGGTGGTATTTTGTCCCGGCAGATCCTTCTCGAAAGTCTGTGCATCCTCCCCCTCCTGCGGTGCAAGGTGGTGGTTGCTGATGATCAGACAGCCCGGCTGGATGCTGTGGATATGGTCGTAGATCTCACGCAGGCGCCAGTCGAAATCGGCCGGCTGATCCCACTGCCCGTCAAACCAGATCGCTCCGATCTCACCGTAATTGGTCAACAGTTCGGTCAACTGGTTCAACATAAACCGGTGGTAAGAGTCCCAATTACCCTGTTCGGTTCGACCGACGCCGCGGCCGGTCCTTCCAAGCGGGAAATAGTCGGCCCGTCTCCAGTCGAGCTGGGAGTAGTAGAAATGGAGCTTGATTCCCTCCTTGTGGCACTCATCGGCAAGCTCCTTGATGATATCGCGCTTGAATGGCGTACCGTCAACAATGTTGTATGACGATTGCCGGGTATGGAACATGGAGAAGCCGTCGTGATGGCGGGAGGTGATACAGATGTACTTTGCGCCGGCAGCTTTCACATCGGCTACCCATTTCTTCGCGTCGAACTTGGAAGGGTAAAAGCCGTCGGCCAGCTTGGCATACTCCTGCCAGTTGATGTTCTTGTTGTTCATGATCCACTCGCCATCGGCCATCATGCTATAGATTCCCCAATGGATGAATACCCCGAACTTCATGTCCTGGAACTCGGCCCTGTTTTTCAGGTTTTCAGGTGCAGGCACATAGTTTTGTTGTGCCGAAACGGTGCCGGCCATGGTAATTGCCAGCAACAACAATAATAGTGATCGTCTCATCGTCAACTCGTTTTATTAATTGTTTTTCAGATATAATATGGCTGCTTTCACGCTCTCCACATCGCTCATATTCACTTCGTTAGCCTTCAGGTAATCATTAACCAGCCTCTTCTTGTCGCGGAAGATCCTTTTCAGTTGACCGATGTTGGAGAAACTCTGCAACTTCCCATCCAGGTTAATCCAGAAAACGTTGTAGGGAAGAATCTTGAAGTCGTCGGGCAGCTTCAGGTTATAGACCATGCCACTGGAGGCATAAGTGGAATAGGATGTTGCGGATGAGGTTTGTGAGGAACCTCCGTATGCTGAGGGTTTCCCGGGCGGTACAACCTTGCATTTGTGTTCAACAAACAGGCCGGTTTCAGCCTCATCGATCACGATTTTCACAAACTTCTTGTTCAACTGGATAAACTTTTCATTTGCGATAAAGAGTGTATCGATCTGAGGCAGCATTGCATCAGCAATAGCCAGGACCGTACCGTTATTATCGAAGACCATCTCTTCCGATGCGGCATTGTAATTGAGCTTCGCACTGTTTCTCGTGCCATTTTTCATCAAGACCGTTCCAGGTTGAAATTCAGGAAACAGATAGTGCGACAGGACCACCGGTTCTTGCGCATTGAGGCAGAATATCGTCGCCAGGGGAAAAAGCATCAGGTATTTAATTTTCATATCAGTCTCTAGATTTATTTCATTCAGTGGTACCGTTTCATCGCATGGGGTATGGATTTACTTTACAATTGACAGATGTAAAGATAGATGATATTCCTATTCGCTGCAAAAAAAATCACCATTTTAAGCGAAGTTTTTTGTCAGTCATCCTGTTAGTTAATAAAAAAATGGTTCGGGGATGTAACCAAATGAAAAGAGCTCTCGTCTTATTGTCGGATTAAACAAAACAATACAATGATTCAGAAAATTCTCTTCACGCTATCTCTCTGCAGCCTGCTGCTGCCCCTGAACGGACAGATTAAAGGGACGGTTATCGATACCGAAAGCAATCCCATACCTTTTGCCAACGTGGCCATCTATACACTTCCCGACACTACACTGATTACCGGAACCACTACCAATGAGCAGGGCTCTTTCATGCTGAACACAGACAACATCAGTTCCGATGCACTTTTACGGATATCGTTCATCGGTTATGAAACCCGAACGGCTCCAGCCCTCCCCGAACAGACCATCTCACTGCAGCCCGACACCACCATGCTGGAGGAGGTGGTGGTGGAAGGCGACCTGCCCCGCATCAGGCTCCGTAACGACGCCGTGGTCGCCACCGTGCAGAATACCGTGCTGAGCAGGGCCGGCACGGCCAACGACGTGCTGAAGCGGCTGCCTGCCATCACGGGCGATAATGGCGAGTTCACCATCTTCGGAAAAGGCAAGGCGAAGATCTACGTCAACAACCGCGAGCTGCGCGACGCCTCCGAGCTCGACCTGCTCTCGTCGGCCGACATCAAAGAGGTTGAGATCATTCATAACCCAGGATCGGGCTATGACGCCTCGGTCAAGGCGGTGATCCGTATTCACACGGTCAAGAAGAGCGGTGAAGGGTTCAGTTTCGATGTACGGTCGACCTACTTCCAGTCGGAAAATACCGACCTGCGCGAGCAGCTCAACCTCAACTACAGGTACAAGGGATTGGATATCTTCGGAACGGTACGCTATGAAAGGTATGCCCATTACCAGAGGAGCAAGATCGCTCAGGAAGCTTTCGTCGACACCCTCTGGACACAGAAGAACGATCTTTATGCGGACGGGGTAAATACTCCGCTGACCACCATAGGTGGAATTAACTACGAAATCACTCCCAGCCATAACGTGGGGATAAAATATACCGTAACCAGCTTTCCGTGGGAAGAGGGAAGAAAATCGACCACGCTGAGCGATGTTTTTGCAGACGGCACCTTTTACGACCGGTGGGAGAGCAACGAAAACCAGACCCAAGACAACCGTCCCCGTCACCGGTTGAACGTCTACTACAACGGCAAGATCGGAGAATTGAAGGTCGATTTCAACAGCGACCTCTACAGAAGCAGTCTCTCGACGGCATCCTCCATCACCGAGAAGAGCCAGGAGTATGACAACCGGATCATCACCTCCGACAACCAGATCAGGAACCGTCTCTTCGCCACCCGGCTGGTACTCTCCTACCCCCTCTGGGACGGTCAACTCCAGGCAGGGAACGAGTACACCCGTACCCGGCGTGACGATGACTACGTTACCGACATCCAGGAGATCGCCTCCACTTTTACATCGATCCACGACGATAACAACGCCTTTTTTGCAGAGTACTCCCGCAACACGCCCATTGGTCAGTTGTCTGCCGGTCTCCGGTTTGAGAAGGTCTCCTCCGACTATTTCGACGACGGTGTGAAGATGGAGGAGCAGAGTCGGGACTATACCCACTGGTTTCCCAGCTTCTCCTACGGCAACTCACTGGGCAACGTGCAGCTGCAGCTGAGCTACACAACAAAGACGATACGTCCCGCCTACTGGCAACTGGGAAGCAGCATCTTCTACGCCAACCGCTTCACCATGCAGACCGGCAATCCGTTCCTGAAACCGACCATCGTTCACGATGCCACACTCTCCGGCTCCTGGAGGTTCCTGCAGCTTATGGTAAGCTACAAGCAGGAACGGGATGTGATCATGCAGTGGGCTACCCAGATGGAGGAGAACCCTGCCGTGACCCTGCTCTCGACACGAAACGTGGATAAACTGCCCGGCCTGACCGCCTTCCTGACCGCCTCGCCTAAATTTGGCATCTGGTCGCCACAAGCCACCGTAGGCATCTATAAGCAGTGGCTCACCATCACCAGTATTGGCAAGCAGGTACGACTGAACAGCCCCATTCCCGTCGCGTCGCTGAACAACTCATTCTCGTTGCCCCGGGGATACCTGCTGACCCTCGACGCCAGCTTCCAGGGCAAAGGAGATGACCAGAACGTGGAACTGCTCGACAATCAATATAGGCTCGACCTGGGAGTGACCAGATCCTTCCTCGACGACCGGTTGTCGGTAATAGTGAAAGGACACGACCTCTTCCACGGCCTTACCACCAACATCAAGGCATACAACGACCGGCTCAACATCTACCAGTTCAACCGGTGGGATTCACGCCAGCTTGAGTTGACGGTACGTTACAAGTTCAACACCGTCAAAAACCGCTACAAGGGTACCGGTGCCGGTGAGGGCGAAATCAGCCGGATGTAGAGGACCACACCCTCTATCCACTATAGGGTTTTAATCGGGTTTGGCTGTTGTTTTTGCCAGACCCGATTTTATTTCCTGCAACTGGATATTTACAGAACAAAACATTCTTTTGCAATCAGACAGGATCTGAAGATAAAAAATTATCTTTGCTTTCGAGATATCCCGGCAACAGCCAGTCGATATCGGAACATCATATTTTTGCTCTCTCTTCCCGGCCAACGGTATAAGAAGAGTTCTTTATATATTAATGGATTTTACCATGAATCAACCTCTCATCATTATAGCTCTGCCGCCGGTATCCACTTCTTCATTCCCGCAACTTTCCACCGGGTATAAGTCTGGTAGAATTGAGTTGCAAAGTCCATATTTTTCCGTTTCCGGCAGATGGTGTAGTCAACCACTCTTCGGATGTAAATAACCCTCAAGAGCAGTTTATCAATAAATCGGAGAGAGATGAGGGGTTTACAATAAAATTATGGGTGAATTCTCCTCAATTGGATCAAGATGACGAGATCGCGATTCTCGATATTCCTGATGTGATCAATCTATATTTCAGGAAAGCAGATCCAGTGTATAGAGATAGTGAGAATCATCCGGTATTTACTGCAAAAGATGGTTCGCTGGTTGTTCTGGAATCGGATTTCGTCTCGAATATCTCATATGAAAAGCCCTTTCAAAGAGTGATGACGATCGGATTGCCACTCAATATGACAGCATCATTGAAAGGTGATCAGGAAGTGATGTTGAACGTTACGAAAGCATACTTTACGATCTATGCCGATGGGAGAATTGTAGATAACAATTTTCCTGTCCGATTCCCTGGGTGGTGGCTGGCAATGCATCAATAAGGCTTTTCCCGATGGCAGAACCAAGATTGTCACTGCAGAAGTTCACAGGTTAAAGTGGGTATGAAGCATGGAATAATTTGATTTCAAACATCACTAACAAACTGAACGAATATGCAAAACAGATGAGAATTTCTAAAAAAGGTGGCCGTTGGCTCAGTAGCCATCAGTTCGGCCCCTGCACTATTCTCCACCACCGGTGGTAGATTGACCCAGAATGCGAGAAAGGCGGTCTCCTCCAACTCTTTCATCCAGATTGCCCTGATCGGCAAGGGGGAATGGGAACAGCCAACGTATCCACCGTATTGTCGGTAGAGGGAGTAAGATTGGTGGCGGTTTGTGACCTGTATTAGCGCACCATTTTATTTTATGAAATCAGAAATTTAAAAGATCAGTGGGCACTCCTGATTGAAAAACGTTCTTGAAAATTATTGCATAGCAAGGCATCTCTTTTGAGCGTGACAACTCGAATTGAAAACAGCATGCGGGACCTGATGGTTAGCCTGGAGGTTCATGACAAGAAGAACTACCATCTTCGATTGGGTAAAAGCGTTGCCCGTACCAGTCCAGGTAGAGCTAACCGTGAGAGGGATTACAAGATTTATGAAGAGTCTCATACATCCTGATAGAAGAAGCTGGCGGTGTGGCATAAAAAAACCGGGAAGGTGAATTACCCTCCCGGTCTCCTTTCCAGATGGCTATTCCGGATAACTCCGCCGATTAATAGCTGAGGCCATCCTGCCATCCCGGGTTCTGGCTCAGCGCGCCCTGTGTCAGCACCCGCTGGTCTGCCGGTATGGGCCAGAGATAATCCCGGTCGTTGTTCCAGTCGGTACCGTAGGTCACCTTCGGGAATCCCACAATATATCCCGATGTGCCGTTCGATAGGAAGATATCCCTTTCAATCCTGACCTTGATGTCGAGCTGAGTTACCGATGTAGTTTCATACACCTCCAGGTCGGGGGTACCATCACCATTCATGTCGTAGCTGCCTACACCGGGAATATAGAGACCGTGATAGGGCACATAATGGTTCAACATCTGCTCGGCCTCCTTCCAACGGAAGAGGTCCCACTGCCTCAATCCCTCCATCACCATCTCGATGGTCCGTTCACGACGGATCTCCAGGATCACGCCCTTGTTGCCGCCTTTATTCACATTGGGGTAGCAACTCTCGAGGTATGGATCGGGGTTGCTGTTGGCGGCTGCCATCTCCAGGTTGGGCATGTTGGCACGGGCTCTCAACCTGTTGACCGAGATGTTCAGATCCTGCTGTGTCAGTGTCCCCAGCTCGGCCTTGGCCTCGGCATAGTTGAGGAATACCTCGGCACTGCGCATCAGTGGCCAGTCTGAAGTACCCTTGGAGGCACCGTCGTGATCCTTGTTGCTGATAAACTTGATCGGCTTGTAGCCGCAATAGGCGGTCAGGTCGTTCAAGGTGGGCTGGGTCTCGCCAACCTGCACATAGTTCAGCCCCAGGACGGTCTGCTCCAGACGGGGATCGCGGTTCTTCATCTCATCGGTGAAGAACATGGTCTCATAACCCGGCTGGTCGGTAAAGCGGGAACCATCCTCCATCAGGTAATGGTTGATGAAGCGGCGGGTAAAACCCTGCTGGTTGTTTGAGATGCTGAACTGCACACTGTGCGACAACTGCAATCCGGCAAAGTTGTAGCTCCGGGCCAATACCACCTCTTCGGTCTTGGCATTGTCTGAATAGAAGAGTTCACGATAGGGCTGACTGCCTCCCTTGTAGAGGTCGAACCCGCTGTTGTCGATAAATTCGCGGGCAAATTCGGCGGCAGCCTGCAGGTATCTCTCGGCACCCTCCATATTTCTGTACTTTCGGAATGTCCCTTCATAGAGAGCTGCCCGGCTGGCAAATGCCAACGCCACCCATTTCGTGACCCGGGTGTTCTTCGTGTTGGGATACTCGGTGGGGAGCAGATTGGCGGCATCCCTGAAATCCTTCAGCACATTGTCCATCACAAATCCCCGGTCATCCCTGGGCTTGTTGAGCAGCTCCACATCGGTTGAGCCGATGGTCCGGTCATACCAGGGCACATCGCCATACCGTCTAACCTTGTCGAAGTAGAAGTAGGCCCTGAAGAAGAGGGCAACCCCGTTGAACTCATTTCTGGCAGCCTCATCTTCGCAATTGGAGGAGTACTCCAGGAGATAGTTGATATTGCGCAGCTGGGTCCATGACCACGATTCGCTGGCTGGCGAGCGGGTTCCTTCAATAACGGCACCCATCGATTTATCGATCATGTCGTCGGCATTCACGCCGGCATCCGTATTCGGATTGCTCAACATGGTGTAGAACTGGTTGGTCCAAAGTTCCAGATCGGCCCTGGTTTTGAAGAATTGCAGCGGCGTCACGGAGTCTTCTGGCAACAGTGACAGGTCACAGCTTGAGAAGCCTATCAGGATCAGTCCCGCGAGAAGGATTCTTGTCATCAGTTTTTTTCTGTATATAGTATGCATGTCATCTGGTTTTAAAAAGTGATATCAACACCAACTGTATAAACTTGGGGATAGGCATATCCCGAACCCGTATTGCTGGAATAGGTACTCGAAGAGATGGCCAGTTCCGGATCAATGGTCTTGTTGTACTTCTTGAGCGGAGACCAGTAGTAGAGGTTCTCTCCCGAAAGATATACCCGGATCCTCTCCACCAGGTTCTTGTTCACCGGCACGGTATAACCCAGCGACAAGTTCTTGAACCTCAGGTAAGAGATCCGCTGCAGATAGCGATCATTCACCATTCCGAGCGATCCGCCGGAATAGGACTGGTATCCGCGGATACGGGGGAAATAGGCGTTCCGGTTGTCCTCGGTCCAGACATGTTCCGGGAAGGAGACATGGACAAACGAGGTGGAGGGGAATGAGTAGGGCCCCCAGAAGGAGTTGGCACCTTGCGAGCTGGCACTGTATGCCGGGTACCAGTCTCTCTTTCCGATGCCCTGGAAGAAGAGGGAGGCATCAAAGTTGTTCCAGTTGGCACCCAGGCGGAACGAGTAGGCATAGCGGGGAGTGGTATTTCCGATCACCCTCCTATCACCGGGATCATCCACTGTTCCCGAACCGGCTCCAATGATGTTGTCGCCGTTGAGGTCGGCGAAACGGACATCACCGGCCTTGAGGAAGCCATCCACCTTGCTGTTGTAGACACGGCCATTGACCGTCCGGTCATCAATGCGGGCCTGATATTCAGCAGCCTCCTTGTCGGTCTTGAAGAGACCCTCTACATGGTAACCCCAGATCTCGCCCATCTTTTTGCCCACGTAGGGGTCGGAGATCAGCTTGTTGGGGTTCTCGTATTTGGTGATGGTCCGCTGATAGTCACCCAACGTTGCCTGGATTTCATAGGAGAAACGGTCACTCCCCAGGTTGAACGAGTCGTTCCAGGAGGTGACAACCTCCCACCCGTTCGTCAGCATGTCGGCGCTGTTCTCCCTCGGGGTGTTGGCACCATATACATCGGGAAGCGTCAACGACTGGATCAGCATGTCTCTGGTATACCTGACATAGAAGTCGGTGGTCACGTTCAGGCGGTTGCGTAGGAAGGTCATGTCGAGACCCACGTTATAGGTGGTCACCGTTTCCCAGGTCAAACCCGAAGATACCGGGTCGGAAATGCGGGCATAGGAGACCTTGTTGTTGCCATCAAAGGTGTAGTTGAGCAGGTTGTCGGTGGTGATGGTCTGCAAGTAGGCATAGTAGTCCACCTGCTGGTTGCCCAGGCTACCTATGGAGGCGCGCAGCTTCAGATTCTCAATCCAATCCTTGGCCGACGTGAAAAAATCCTCTTCAGAGATCCGCCATCCGGCAGACATGGAGGGGAAGAAGCCCCAGCGGCTATCCTTCTGGAAGCGGGATGAGCCATCGGCACGGGCTGAGAACTCAACCAAGTACTTGCTCAGGTAGTCGTAGTTGACGCGTCCAAAGTAACCGAGCGTCTTATAGGCATTGATGGATTGCGAGAGCGAGATCACGCTTTCAGGGGTCACAGCCGCGAATGAATCGAGATCATCGTTGGAGAGATTGGTCATCGAGATATCCGTGCTGGTGGTCCGGTAGGTCTCATACTGGCTTCCGCCCACCACCTTCAGGTTGTGCTTTCCATCCCAGTTCTTGCTGTAGGTCAGGTAGTAATCCAGCAGATGCCTTATCGGGGCTCCATGAACCTCCCGGTAGTAATCATAGATACTGCCCGATGTGAACTCCTGGATAACACCCTCTTTTCTGGAATAATCAAACGAGTTGCCCCGGTAGCGGTAGAGGTTCTTGTTCTGCGTGTAGCCATAGCTCATATTGAAGCGCAGATCCTTCATCAGGTTCACCTCCAGTCCATTCACCACCGAAAGCATGTTGCGCCCCTTGTTGTTGCGCCCTTTACCCGAGGTCAGATAGCCTCCGTCACCTGCACCCAGAGGTGAGTTGGCATAGAGCTGGTTGGTATACTGCACCACGGTGCCATCAGGGTTACGGGGAACAAATGAGGGGCTGATGTTCGACTCCAGGCGGGCAATGGTCATCTCGTAGTTTGAGACGCCGCTGTATGAATAGCTGTTGTTGTTTAGGCTCACATTGGTTGACCACTTCAACCAGTTATTCAACCTGGCGTCGAACTTTGCCCGGAAGGAGTAATCCCGGTACTTGTCCTTGACCACCCTGAAAATACCATCCTGGTCATAGTAACGTCCGCTGACATAATAGTTGATCTTCTCGGTACCCCCTGTGATGGAGAGGTTATGCTCCATCTGCGGTCGGACCCTGTTATAGAAATAGCCATACCAGTCAGTATTGCCATAGTATTTATAATCTCCGTTGGGAGCCACCTCCACCCACGGGCGATCGGGGTGTTCGGTCATGTCGTTGCGGCGATCATACAGTTTCTGTAACTCTTCATCCTCGTAGAGATACATGTTGACGCCGTTATATGCGTAGTAAAAACTGTTGGCAAAGGTGACATAGTCATAGCCAGTCCGGATAAAGTCGGTGGAGGTTGTGTTCTGCGTCCACCCCATGCGGCCGTTGTAGCTGATCTTTGCCTTCTCCTTGGCTCCCCCCGACTTGGTGGTGATCAGTACGACTCCGGCAGAGGCCTTGGCACCGTAGATCGCACTGGCAGAAGCATCCTTCAGGATCGACACGGACTCGATATCGTTGGCATTGATCATGTTGAGCGGCATCTCCACCCCATCGCAGAGGATTAGCGGTGAACCGCCGTTGATGGAGATTGTACCCCTGATGTTGATGCTGTAGCCCGATTCGGGAGATCCGGTACCAAATGCCAGGTTGACCGAAGGATCGGCACCCTGTAGCGCATTGGCGGCAGAAACCACCGGACGCATGTTCAGATCCTTGCTGGTGATGGTGGAGACGGCACCGGTGAGGTTACTCTTGCGCTGCGTTCCGTAACCCACCACCACAATCTCATCGATGGCCGTAATTGAGGGGGTCAGATGGATCGTCTTGGGGCGATCGTCGTTATAGGTAACCCTTACCGGTTCATAACCGATATAGGAGATGTTCAACGTGACCGGCAAAGTGGCCTCCAGTTCAAACTCCCCATTGATGTCACTGACTACCCCCACATTGTCTGAAAGGACAACCGTGGCACCAATGACAGGCTCACCCGTCTCGTCAAGCAGAAGCCCTGAGATCTTCTCTTTCCGCTGTGCCTGTTGCGACACCTGTTGCGGGGCAGGACCACCCTTGCTGACGATGATGCTGCGGCCGGTGATCTTGTAGCTCACATCCTGCCCTGCAAATATCTGTTCCAATACCTTTTCCAGCGAAAGGTTGTCGGCATCGACAGAGATCACCTTTCTCACATCGATGTCGGTAGAATTGATCACTACTGAATATTTCTGTGCATCAGAGAGCACATCAATGGCCTCCTTTACCGTCACATTGGACAGTTTCATGGTGATATCCTGTGCCTGGAGAGGTTGTGACAACATCCCCAGCAGACAGGAAAACCATATCATCAATACATGCTTATATAAAAAATTTCCTTGCTTCATCTTTTTGTTGTTAAGTATTAATGCCGTTTGTCTATGAAAATCATATTCTGGCTCTGTTTGATCATCATTTTCCCATCAACGTTGAGATCGGAAAGAATCTCGTCAAGGGTCTCATTGTTGGTGAAATATGCCACATAGCGGTTACTGTTCAACTCATCATCCAATATGACAATATCGGTATCAAAGTAGTATTCCAACTCTTTGGCAATATCACCGAGTGTGAGGTTGCTGAAATAGAATCCTTCGTTTTTGGATGGAGACTTATACTGGTGCGTGAGGAACAATTCCCGGTTGATCTGCCGGGTAGTGCGATTATATTGAACCATTTCGCCCGCCTTCAATCTCTCCTGTTGGCTGTTTTCCGTTTCAAACAGGACGGCACCTTCCACCAGCGCCACCTCGACAGTCTCCAGGTTGTTGTATGCCCTGAAATTGAATTGTGTGCCCAGTACCTCTACTTGGATATCGCCGGCCGAGATGATGAAAGGTTTATCCGGATCCTTTGCCACGTCGGCAAACACCTCCCCGTTGATAAATATCTCCCTTTTGTCACCGGTGAATTGGGCAGGATAGATCACCCTGGTTCCGGCATTCAGGTGCAGCACCGTACCGTCAGAGAGGGTCAGGGCCTGTTGAGTCCCGTTGGGTATGGTGATGTCGTTCCACTCCATCTGCTGTGGATTATCTTTCAGAAACAGATATCCAGAAAGAGCCAGAAGCGGGATGAACAGGAGAGCTGCCACCCGTTGCAGCAACCTGGCGGTTCTCCTCAGCCTTTCTGCCGATGATGAGCTCCTTGCCGATCCGATTCGCTGCCTGAACTTTTCAAAGCCCTCCCGTGCCAGGGTGGCATCATCTACCCTGATCTCCGACAGGATCTTCTGGAAAGCCTCATCCACTTCGTCACCGCCGTTTTCGGCCAACCACTTCTCGATCGCTATTTCATCTTCCCGGGAACAATTATCGTGGAAATAATCGCTCAATAAATCTGTCATCTTCTTCATCGCACACTCTTTTTAGGGTTCAAAATTGCACCTTTTTTTTAATTTTTCCTCTCTGATTGCCTCTTTTCATAACGTCCCCAGGTTTACGCTCCCCTGTTCGGATCCACTCTTCATCAACAGCCGCATTCCAGATCAAACCGGTCAGTCATGCCGCCCAATCTTCCGCAGATACTGAATCAGCAGCTCTGGCCTGTCGGTCTGGATCATGGATGCACCCAGGTCGAGAACCTTCTGATAGGTCTCCATCCCATTTTCAAAGGCGTAGTCGTCATACATGCCGGCCTCCTTGCCACCACAGAGGGATGGCCACAACGTATTGACCCAGATCCTGGAGGGTTGGGCACTGATGGCAGCCAGGCACTCGTGCAACTCGGGGCTCTCCTGGTCCCAGCAGACCTCATAGGCCACAGGGACGGTACCGCTCTCCACATATTGCCTGAAGAGCTCCTGTCCGGATATTCTGTTGATGTCGATGATGGGCATATACATCATGGCATTGGGATATTTCCCCATCCGTTCATTCACCACATCGATCGCCCTCTTTCCCTTGATCAACACCTGATCGGTGACTCCCAGCTCTTCGGTGATGGCAATCACCAGGTCGTAATACTCAAATCCCTTGTCAATGTTGACGATGATCCTGTCCTTGCACACCTCCAACGCCTTTCTCAAAGTGGGTATCTTGTGATCTGTGGGGTGGTTGTGTCCGGCCCGCAGGAAGCAGGAATCTATGTAGGCATAGGTGACTTCGCTCACCAGCCCCTTGCCGGTGGTAGTCCGGTCAATGGTCCGGTCATGGCATAGCACCAGCACACTGTCGGCCGTCAGCATCACATCCAGTTCCACCACATCCACCCCCATCCTGATGACCGACTCGATGGCGGGAATGGAGTTTTCGGGATAGTTACGCCAATCTCCCCTGTGGGCGATCACCACCACATAGTCTGACTTGGGATTGTGAATCTCTTCAAGAATCCGTTCAGCACGGTTGACTGGCTGCGTTGCCTTTGGTACATGTGTACATGCACCAAAGAGCAGCAGCATGAAAAGTCCGCTAAAAATGATTTTTCTCATAATCGATTATTTACTTGCTTTTAAACAGGATGGGTCTCAAAACCAGATGTTCGAGATTATAGGCCGACACGATGATATGGCCCTCTTCAAACCCATTTTCAAAATTTACCGTAATTGTCTTGTTGACCGTATCGATGGCTGCAGAAACAGCTTCTACCTGGCTGATGGCAACAATCGCCTTGTCGGCATCGGCCCCTTCCACCGAATAGGGAATGGCAATGGCGCTGGTACCCCTCTCCACCAGGGTAACCGTTTCGGTCTGGAGGAGCAGGTTGAACGCGTTGAAGATGGGAAGGCTAAGCTCTTCACCATTTCCCAGTTTAATTCTGAGATAGCCATCGTCGCTCCTGCTGATCTCCCTGAAGATGGCCGTCTCGTCGGTGGTCACCTCGATGGGGTTGCCATATTGATCTGTCAACACTGCACCATCCACAACCCAGTACCCGTTGGCATCAACGCTGACCTCGGGTGTATGTCCGTAAACCGGAACCTTGCCGCCGTCGGCATCTTCTAGCCAGGTTGTCTCATCATCAACCGTGACGGTCCAGTAATAGAGATTGTCATCGGTAGAGAGGCGCACCCCCAGGATGGGAGCTTCAATCACATCCTCCTGAGTGGCCACCACCACGGCTTTCTCCTGATTGGACGAGTCGAGATAGGTGATCACATATTTGCCATCCGAGTTTTTGGTGACAGAGGTGATCACATTCCCGTTGGTGAGATAGCTCAGGTTGTCAATATCCCTGTTCAGGGCCGACACCTTTTCCTGAAGCATCTCGATCCGCTGTTTGAAATCATCTATCTTGTCCTTGATGGGGGTGTCGTCATAATCACTACAGGCACCCAGCAGGAAAACAAGGAGAATCGAATAATAAATATATTTCATCTGTTTATTGATTTAGAAGTTTATACTGCTATCAAAACGCTCGTTGGCATGACAGAAGGCATTCTCATTGGTGGCCTCGGGAGCTGAAGTGGGATCATCCTTGTATTGATACCCCCCAACATATCCTCCCCTGGCACATCCGCGGCAGTTGGTCCAGGTTGCCGTACTGGCCCCTGCAAAACCGCAAGCCCATCCCGGGCCATGCCGGTTGACACCGTTGCCTTCGGTGAATACATCCCCGATGATAGCCCCCCTGTTGACACATCCGATGATCTGGATGTTGGAGTGTCCGATGAAACCTCCGGTACGGGCACTGAGATGGGTGATGACGTTGCCGTAATTGGTGCAATACTCTACGGTGAACTGGGGCTTGCCTGTCAGGTTATCGGTTCCGCCCACCAGGCCACCCATACGCTTCAGGTTGTAGGTCTGGCTGGGTTCTTTCCCGGCATACTGACCCACCTTGTCATCCTCGATGGTTCCCCGGTTCTCACTGTTCTTGATATTGCCCTGCATAAGTGTGGCAACCAGACCGCCCGTACGGCCCGAAGGACTGCTGATGTCTCCGTAGTTGACACAATAGTTGATCAGACATCCCTCCGCTTTGGCCATGAAAGCACAGATACCTGCAGTCTGCATTCCGGTACCGCCGTTTGCCGTATTGCTGATGGCTCCGGTACGGACAAATCCCCTGTTGGTACAGCCCAATGCCTTGGAGTCTCCTCCGATGCGGGTCTCCACAATGGCTCCCACCAATCCCGAAACCAATACCAGTTCGCCGTTCTTATTATCTGCAGCAAAGTCGACGTTGTAATAGTTGGTACAGTTCTCGATGACTGAACCCTTCGCATAGCCCACCAGCGGAGCAATGAGTGTGTATTTGGCTGCTGTTCCGGTGAATTTCCAGGTAACCGGTTCACCTGCCGATCCCAGTGTCAGGTTCTTGATGGTGGCATTGGAGATTGAACCGAAGAGGCCGTACGCAAGCTTGTCGCCCGACAATTCAGTGCTGCAATCCAGATTTTTGATCGCAAAGCCCTGACCGTTGAAGGTGCCGGTGAAGGGATTTACTCCCACATAGGGTTCAGCCGTTGAATAGGCGGAGGCATCCACGTCGCCGATGGGTGTCCATGAGCTGACGGATGACATGTCGATATCATTCAGCAGCACAATTTCACCCGCCTCGTTCTGCCAACGTGCGGTGCTTGCGCCGCTGTTGACCGCCTTGGCAAAGGCAACCAGGTCGGCTGCAGTGCTGATGCCGCCTTTGCTTTCCGCCTCCTTCGGATCCTGCAGGAGATCGATGCTGGCGGAGATATTGTAGAGGGTATTGGCAAAGAGGATCCTGCCGGTACGCTCATCCCCGGTCTCGTTGGCCAGGATGGTGAAGGAGTGAGTGGTGGTGGTCAATGCCCTGGTTCCCCCATGGAGAATCCAGTCACTCTCAGTTTTGGTCTCATAGGAGATGCTGGATGAGACCTGGATCTCGATATCGGTCCTGTTCCCCGACAGTTGAATTCTGTTGGTTGAACCCTGATAGGTGGGATCCTCGATAATCGCCTCACCATAGGTAAAATAGAGCGGTTTCAGGATCGTATTGCTGCCTGCGCTGGCAAGCAGGAGAATATTTCCCTCCGTTGCCCCGCTTTTCAGGGTGGCAGTCAGGGTAGATGCGATTCTGTCTACCGTCACCTCCATGTTGTAAGCGGTAAAGAGATCCACATGGGCATTCTCCGCGAGTGTCCCATACAGTTCATACCGGATGGTAACCGGGGTATCGTAATCGGCAACTCCATTGAACAGGGGGAGATCAAACCTCACCCCCAGGGCTTCCCGCATCTGCAGTCTCAGCTCCTGGTTGTTGGAAAGGATGAAGACCGCCTCCTGATTTTCCTCATCGATATAGGCCTCCCTGAAGAGGGTGTTGCTCATATCTTTGGCCAGGACTCCGGTGTTGACCCCGTTGATGATCCAATATCCCTTGTTATCGATCCCGATCTCCGGTTTTCTCCCGGCAATGGGATATTTCTCCCCATCTTCATCGAGGATGAAGGAGTAGCTTTTCCCCTTGTCAAGCGTCTGTGCCCAGTAATATTTCCCGTCACTGTCCAGCTTGGCCGTTACGATGGGCAGGTCGACCACATCTGACTGTCTGGCAATGGTGATGCTATGGGTGTCACCCCCATTGTTGGTATAGGAGATGACATAATTGCCTGCAGCATCCTGTGTGATCAATGAAATAAATGAGCTGTTCATCAGGCTGGTGAGGGAATTCATCTCATCCAGCAGTGTCTGGACACGCGCTTCGTAGTCACGGATGATCTTCTCGATCTCATCCAGGTCTTGCCATATTCTGGTGTCGTCGTACGAATCCTTGCAACTGAAAAGCATGCAGAATGCGGCAACCAGCAGATATGCTTTAATAATGTTCTTCATATATATACATTTATCGTTGATTGATTATTCAAGTACTCTCACATGCAGGTAGTTCATGCAACTCCTCTCTCCCTTGCTGTCAGACACGGTGTTGACCACCTTGCCTGTTCCGCCGGAGTAGGCCCACATAGTGGTTGAACCACCCCCGTCGAAGCGGATCACATCATGCAGCCCCAACTTCTTGGCAACACGGTAGGCTTCGTAAAAATTGAGTCCCCGGTCTTTGCTGCTCCTGCCATCCACGCAGAAGATGACCATCCTGGTCCTCTCCTGGTTGACCCCCAGATTGGTTGTAGGGTCTATCACCTCTGCAACGCTGGCACTCGGGGCGGCATATACTCCGTTGTATAGATAGCGGTACATGCTGGAGTTGTGAACCTTGATCCTGTCGGTAGAGTTGCCTATCCTCAGTTCAGCCATAATCTCCACACTCTTACCCGCATGTAGCTTGCCGGCCAGCTCCTCGGCCTTGGCACCAGTAACCTGCAGGACCCATTCATCCTTGCCGGTGACATAGGGGACTTCAACCGAAGCTGTCCGGCCATCAATGATCTGTGTGATGGTGGCTTCCATATATCCATGGTTCATCTTCAACGGGGAACTGTTGTGCCCTACAATGAAGAGGGCCTTTTCCCCTACCGGGTTGTTGATTCCCGGGTGCGGCTCCCTGACAAACCGGTGGGTATAGAGGTTGGCATCGTAGGAGTGGCTGCCGTTGAGCCGAACGATGGTGTCGTTGATGGAGTAGTATTCATACTCCACACCATCCACTTTCAGGTTTCCCCTGAAGTATCTGTACTCGAAACTGATGGTGCGGTCTTCGAAGAAGGTGAATCCAGGGCGGTGGTTCACCAGCGACTCACGCACGTCAGGGTTGTTTACAAAAACCGGTTCTCCCTCCTCGATATGCATTCCGCGGGGAAATCCGTCATGCGAGTTGAAGAAGCCGGTATTGATGCCAGCCACAATATTCCTGCCCTCGCTCCGCCTTCTCTCTGCTGTTTCCGAGAGGGTCTCCCTCAGGTTCTTCCCGTTGTTTGAGTTGTTGTTGGCATTGGGATTGGGGCAGATCTCATCGGCCATCACCGTCTCGAAAGTCACCTTGGGATTGGTCAGGTCAATTTCGAGCGCATAGATGTTCTGGCTGAAGTTGGTGAAGGAGAAGTGCTTCAGAACAACTCCCGTGGCCAGTTCGGTCTCTTCCACCACTTTCCAGTCATAAAAAGCCTCATCCTGATTGGAGAAGTTGTTCTTCTCGGGAGAGAATGCCCCATGACATACCGCATTGGAATATAATGCACTGGGTGTAGCTTCGATATTGTCTTTATAGAGGCTGTAATCCCCTACCTTGCCACCAATGTGGCAATCGGTCACAAACTCGTCAGAGGAGCCGCTGTAGCCGCATGCCCATCCGGCACCATGCCTGGCCGAACCCACTTCGATATAGTCAGAGAGGATGATGCCGTTGTTGGTGCAGGATTGCACATATCCGCCATTGTGACCAACAAATCCGCCGGTCCTGCAACCGTTCTGGGAGAAGAGACTACCGTTGTTGGTACAATGGTTGACATAGGTATTTGAGTTGGATCCTCCCACGATTCCACCCATACGTTTGATGTTGTAGCGCGACGGGTGCGAGGCGAAAATGTTGTTGACGTCATCCTGGATGGTTCCATCATTCACACAGTACTCAATCTTTCCATGGTTCATGGTACCGGCAATGCCGCCGCTACGACCCGACGGGGCACTCAAGTCGCCCCGGTTGATAGCGTGGGAGACCAGGGCACCCTCCCCCTGCATGAAGGCGACAATACCCGCCTGATGGAAGGCACCGTTGGCTCCCGACCCCTCATTGGCAATGGTTCCACAGGTAAGATTACCCTCGTTGACACAGCCATTGGCCGGCGTACCGTCGCCAATGCTGCCCATGTTGAGCACACCAACCAGTCCGCCAATCCGCACCGTGATATTGTTGGCATCACTACCCTCAAAGGCAATATCCAACCGGTTGGTACAGGCCAGGAGCGTACCTTCGCTATAGCCAACCAGTCCGCCAACGGCAGCCCCTTGAGGAGCAACACCCGTTACCGTAACCTTGCCGGCAACCGTCAGATTTTTAACGACACCTGCGGCGCCCAACGCATTGAACAGGCCATGGGCCTTGTTGCCATCGGCCACGTCGTAGCTGCAGACCAGGTTGTAGATGCGGTGGCCCTGTCCGTCAAAGAGACCATTGAAGGTGTTGGCACCCATCGTATATACCACATTGGAGTTGGCGCTGGTGGTATTCACCGTAACTGGATCCCCAATGCCGCTTGTGAGGGGATATCCGCTCATGTCGATATCCTGAAGCAACACCACGTCGCCGCTGCTGTTCCTGAATTTCCGGAGACTGCCACCGGTGTTGACCGCATTTATGAACTCCATGAAATCGGCGGCGCTGGATATGCCTCCCTCACCGGCTATGGGAACGATGAAGCGCAACGGCTTGACAAGGAGATTCGATTCCGTGTCGTAGAGCAGCAGCATGACGCTCCCCACTTCAAAATCATCCGGGAAGCTGATCTGCAACTCCTTCTCATTTGAGTTCAGCGAGGCGGTCAAACCGTTGCTCCTGGTTACGATCAGGATGGCCTGGTCGGCCTTCGTTCCAACAATCTGATACCCCAGTTTCATGGAAGTTGTCCCCTCCTCCACCTCAACGGAGCCGGCAACGGGAATTCCATTCAGACTGAACTGGACATTGAAGAGGTTGAATGCGCTCACTTTCACCATTTCACCGTTGCTCAGCGTGATGGATGCGGTACCGTCGCTGTTCACCACCACGTCGTTGATCAGCGAGGTGCTGGTTCCTCCTCCTGCCTTTACCGGTTTCTGGTTGCTGTCGAGGATCCGATTCCCGTTGATCACCCAATAGCCCTCGGCATCCACCCTGATTTGCGGAATTTTTCCTGTGATGGGAATCCTGTTGTTGTTCTCATCCAGGAGGAATTCGGTCTTACCCCCGGCCATGGTGGTCCAGTAAAAGATATTGTCTACCTTCTCGATGCTGATGATGGGCAGTGTTGTCATCTGATCCTGGGTTGCAATGACAAAACTTTGTTCCACATTGTCTAATCCCTTGTAGTAGACCCTGTAGCCCCCACCCTCGAGTTCTGTAATGGAGGTGATGGCTCCGCCGTTGATAATCTGGCTCAAAGCATTGACCTGCACCTGCAGCCCATCCAGCTTCTCCTTCAACTGATCCAGCTCCTTGTAGATATTGTCAATATCCTTCCAGGCCTGTGAATCATCATAAATTTCCGTACAACTGATTGATAAGGAAATGAATAATAGTGTTAGCAAAACGTTACGCATATTTTTATAGTATTAATTAACAATTGGCACTCCAAGTAAAAAACTTCGTCGCTATATATAGAGAACACCGCACCCGTTAAGAATACGTAATCGATTTTGATTTTTATTAATGAAAAAATGGTTGTGAAATGATAAAAATGGAGGGGCTATTGTAATTATTCACGATAATTCTATAACTTTATCACCTCTCCGGTTATTCCGTTCATTGAATCAGGCCAATTTTCCCCAGCTATCGCATCTGCATTCAATGATATGTAAGAGATCCGAAAAAAGAGCTTGTGAAATGGGAATAGCCCGGCTATGCACCTAATCTTTGAAGAGCGGGTGAATGATCGAAGAGAGTTTGAATTGAATTTATGGAGGAGTATAGAGGAGACTCTTCGGGGCCGACCGAAGAACAGATATTGATCCGCCAATTGAAGCGAGGTGAGATGGGCAGCTATGAAATTATCTTTCATCGCTACTACTCCCTTTACTTCCAATTTGCGAAAGGGATGCTGAAGGATGAGCAGGCCGCCGAAGACATACTTCAGAATGTCTTCATGAAGATATGGATGAAGAGGGAGAGGCTCAATGAAAACCAATCGATCAGGAACTACATCTATGTACTTACCAAAAGGGAGATTCTGAACCACTTCAGGCTGAAATACCATTCACAGGTCATTTTGACCGAAGAGATCCGGCAGTTTGACATGGCAGACAAGCATAAAATCCAGGAGCTGGATTACCATGAATTGAGAGAGACCGTGCAGCAGGTTATCGACTGCATGCCACCGCGCAGACGGGACATCTATTGCATGAGCCGCCTGAAATCAATTCCCAACAAGGAGATTGCACAGCAGTTGGGCATATCGATACGGACAGTCGAAAAACACCTGGAGCTGGCCCTTCAGACTTTCCGCAAACAGCTGGGCGATTTCCTGTTTATCTTGGTCTATCTGGGATTCAAATTCTAATGGGATATAACGATAAAGCATGAGACCAATCTATTTATCCGGACTGATCTTCATCTGCCTGACCATGACAGGCTGTCTATCGGGACAGAAAGTGGAAAACCGGCACGCCGGCAGGAGGCCCTCTACAATGTGATGGAGAAGAGGGCGGTGATGCCCCGCACGGCATTGTACGATGCCATTGAAAAATGGCGGAGGAGATGCGGCGGCAGGCTATGAAAAAGGGTTGATGCCTATGAGAACGCTGGAAGAGACAATAGCGGCTGCGATGGATGTTTCCGATATGGAACTGCTGCCATTTCTGCCCTATATCCTGCAGGATTTCTGGGAGATCGGGGCGGATCCCGGGACCATCGTCGCACTGATCCGGAAACATGGCAACAACAGGGAGAGGCTCCGGGTACTCGACCTCGGTTGTGGCAAGGGGGCGGTCTCGGTCAGGATTGCCGCCGAACTGGGTCATGCCTGTTACGGGATCGATGCCATTCCCCAGTTTGTTGAGGATGCCATCCAGAAGGCGGAGCAATGCGGCGTTGGCCATCTCTGCAGGTTTGAGGTAGGCGACATCCGTGAAAGGATCAGGGAGTGTGGCGGTCATGACATCATCATTCTCGGTGCGGTGGGGGATCTCCTGGGCAACTCTCTTGAGACATTGACAGCATTGCAGGAGTGCCTGGCAACCGAAGGCATGATTGTGATCGACGATGGGTATACCGATGATAGCGACAACTATCGCTCGCAGGCATCCCGCGCCGGAATGGTGCTGGTCGACGAGGTGGTTTTCGGTGGCGAAAGTGCGATGAAAAAGTATGACGAAGAGTATTTTACCCTCGAGAGACGGTGCCTGGAACTGATCGGCCGGTATCCGGAAAAGCAGAATCTGTTTGCCGGTTATATCAGGAAACAGCAGCTGGAATATGACAAAATGAGATCGGAAATCGTCTGCTCCACCATGGTATTCAAACGGACAACATGACGCCAGACACATTCTTTCCATGGCTGTTGCGTCAGTTTTAAATATTTCATTAACTTTGTCCATCTTACCGACTAAAACATTACAGACCTATGTTTGACAACAGCAAACGGGCTTTTATTGCGATCAATGATGAGACCGAAGTGTGTCTTATACCCAAGATGGCTAACCGCCACGGATTGATCACCGGAGCCACCGGAACCGGAAAAACAGTTACCCTGCAAACCCTCTCGGAGACATTCAGCGAAATGGGAGTAGCTGTCTTTGCAGCCGACATGAAAGGCGACCTTTCGGGCGTGGCAAAAACGGGTGGCAACAAGGAGAGCGTTGTCAGCCGCGTGGAAGGGTACCGATTAGGAGAGAAAGGGTTCCAGTTCAAGGAGTTCCCGGTCCGTTTCTGGGACATTTTCGGCGAACAGGGACATCCGATACGGACCACCGTTACCGAGATGGGACCGATGCTGCTTGAACGGCTGCTGCAGCTGAACGAGACGCAAGGGGCCGTGTTGACCATGATCTTCAAGATAGCCGACGACAACAACCTGCTGCTCCTCGACCTGAAAGACCTGCAGAAGATGGTCCAGTACGTGGGCGACAACCGAGCAGCCTTCACCACCGAATATGGCAACATCTCGCCCGCAACCATAGGAGCCATCCAACGCGCACTGCTGCGCCTGGAACATGAGGGGGCCGACAGGTTCTTCGGCGAACCGGAACTGGTGATCACCGATTTTCTGCAGACGGAACAGGGGAGAGGGGTAATCAATATCCTGGCGGCCGACAAGCTGATGAACTCTCCCAGGGTCTATACCACCTTCCTGCTCTGGTTGCTTGACGACCTGTTCAGCAACCTGCCAGAAGTGGGCGACATGGATAAGCCTAAACTGGTCTTCTTCTTCGATGAGGCACATATGCTCTTCAACGATATGCCCAAGCCGCTGCTCGAAAAGGTGGAACAGATTGTCCGCCTGATCCGCTCCAAAGGGGTGGGTATCTACTTCTGCACACAAAATCCGGCCGATATACCGCCAGTCATCCTCGGACAGCTCGGCAACCGAGTGCAGCATGCACTCCGGGCCTATACACCTAACGACCAGAAGGCGGTCAAGGTGGCGGCCAACAGTTTCCGCCCCAACCCGAAGTTCAATACCGAACAGGCCATCACCGAGCTGAATACCGGCGAGGCACTGGTGTCGTTCCTCGACGAGAAAGGGGCACCACAAATGGTACAACGCGCCAACATCCTGCCGCCGCAAGGACAGATCGGACCGATCACGGCGGGCGAGAGAGACCAGATCATGAGGCAGTCGCTCATTTATGGGGTGTATGAAAAACTGGTCGACCGGGAATCCGCTTTCGAGATACTTTCAAAAAAGCAGGAGTTGCTTGCCGAAGAGCGTGAACGGGCAGAAGCCGAAAAGGAGCGTATCAAAAAGGAGAAAGAGGAGCGTCGCCTGCAGACCGAGGCCGAACGGCAGAAAAGGGCCGAGATTCGCAGGAAAAAGGAGGAACGGGGCATCGTGGGCGACCTGCTGGAGCAGGTGGGCAAGAGTGCCACCCGGCAGATCAGTTCACAGCTGGGCAGAACCATCACCCGGAGTATCCTCGGCGCATTCTTTGGAAAGTAATAGCAATGCCATAACTGATATGTACACACAACTCCTCAAGCACTACTGGCTGAAGAGCGTACGCGCTCCCGGATACTACAAAAACCTGATAGTAAATATCTTTGTCGGAATTACCATGCTCTATTTCCTGGTATTCTTCGTCTTCCTGGGTTTTATCTTACCAAGAATCCTGGAAGAGGTAGTGCCGGGGGTAGATCCATCCGAAACTTTCAACGGCCTGCTGATCTACATGGTCATCCTGGTACTGCTGATGCGATTCCTGTTTCAGCCGTTGAGCACCATCAACCTGCAAAGCTACCAGGTGTTGCCGGTAAAGAGAAGCTATCTGGTAAACTACCTGCTGATCAGACCGCTGTTTAATCCGGCAAACTACCTTTCACTCTGCTTCGCCATACCCTTCTCCATCAGTGGAATCGGTCCGGTCTACGGCCCGTCAGGCGCCTTCCGGTTCATCCTGATCATCATCTTCCTGGTATGGTTCGATACGCTGCTCGCCTCCTACCTGAAACGGCGGTTTGGTTCTTCTATTGCAGGAATCCTCCTCTTTCTGGCGGTGATGGCTGGCGTGGGCGTGCTGGAATATTTCGGTATCTTCTCCGTTTTCGGGCAGTCGCAACAGTTTTTCGGCCTGCTCATCGGACAGCCGCTAGGATGGACGGTCATCCTGCTTTTTGCTGTAGCCGCATTTCTGATCAACAAGGGTTTCTTCGCCCGGAACTACTATCCCGAGGAGTTCGACAGGAAGGTGACCCGGAAACAGCAGGCAGGGAGACAAAACTTCACCTTCATGCAGCGATTCGGCAAGATCGGGGAGATGATCGCACTGATAATGAAACTGGTATTGAGACACAAACGCACCAAGAACGTGCTCTATAGCAGTCTGATTTTCCTGTTTTACGGATTGTTGTTCTATCCCAATGAGATCTACAAGGAGAATGATGCCATGCTGATTTTCATCGCAATCTTCGTGACAGGTATCGGCATGATCCTGTTCGGACAGTGGATCATCAACTGGGAGGGATCCTATTTCGATTTTCTGATGACACGAGACATCGACACCCGGTCATACATCAGGGCAAACTATCTCCTGCTGATGTCGCTCTGCATCGGCTCATTTATACTGACCACCCCCTACTTCCTGTTCGGAAAGGAGATCGCCATCAACCATATTGTCGCCTTCCTCTACAACGCGGGAGTAAACATCCACGTCTATCTCTTCGGTGCCACCTACAACTCCAAACGGTTGGAACTGTCAAAAGGCTCAGCCATGAACATGCAGGGGGTAACCTACAAGAATTTCATCGTCGTGATCCCCCTGCTGGCCGTTCCGATGGGTCTGGTCGGCATCTTCTCGCTCTTCTCCGCTCAACACATCGCACTCCTCATCCTGGCAACAGTAGGGCTGGCCGGCATCATTTTCCGGAAACAGCTGCTCGAAATTACCGAAAAACAGTTTTTAAATCGAAAGTACATCCTTTGTGAGGGGTTCAGAAAAATTGAATAGAGTCAAGCATCATGATACAAGCTGAAAATTTAACTAAACTATACGGCGGAATAGCCGTACTCAACATTCCCGCCATCACCATTACGGAGGGGGAAAGTTTTGGCCTGGTTGGCAACAATGGAGCTGGCAAGACAACCTTTTTCAGGTTGATACTCGATCTGATTGAGGCAAGCTCGGGTGAGGTCTGTATCGACGGCGAAAAGGTTGCCCGTCGCGACAGCTGGAAATCGAAAGTCGGATCGTTTCTCGACGAGAGCTTCCTGATCGATTTCCTCACCCCGGACGAGTATTTTGCGTTTACAGGAAAGGTGTATGGAAAATCAGAAGGGGATGTTGCAGCCTTCCTGGAGTCGATGAAGGAGTTCTTCAACGGTGAGATCCTGGGATCGAAGAAACTGATCCGCGATCTGTCGAAAGGGAACCAGAAGAAGACCGGCATCGCTGCCGCCCTCCTGAGCGATCCCCAGATACTGATTCTCGATGAACCTTTCACCGCGCTCGACCCATCATCGCAGATCCGGCTGAAACGGATGCTCAATGAGTTGAAAGGCAGCCGGAAGATGACCATGCTCATCTCGAGCCACGACCTCAACCATGTGACGGAGGTTTGCGACCGCATCGTCGTATTGGAGAAAGGAGTTGTGGTAAGAGATACCCACACCACTCCAGATACCTTGAAGGAGCTGGAGCAATACTTTGCCGTATAAGACAGCTATTCCCGACCGGGATCGTTGAACATGCCGCCGGTCAAGGAAATGTTAGAGTGGCTTGAGCTTTACGTTGCGGAACCAGATGGTATAACCGTGATCTTGCAGACCGATATGTCCACTTTTCGGGATCCCTTTCCGGAAGCCGGGGAAATCCTTGAACTTGCTGTTCTTGACCATCTCGTTCCACTCTTTCGTCCAAAGGCGATACTCCACCACCTTCACCCCGTTTTGAACGTGGGTAACTTTTCCACGGTTCACCCGGATGACGATCCTGTTCCACTCGCCATAGGGGTTGACACTCTTGGGATCGGCCGGCAACATGTCGTACAAAGATCCGGCCAGGTGGCTGTCGATCCTGTTGTCGCTCGCATGTTCGTTGTCCAGGATCTGGACTTCAGGAGCAGCGCTGTAGATCGGTTTATCCTTCTCTTCAAGGACATTGTAGAAGATACCGGAATTGGCTCCTTTCTCAACCTTCCAGTCGATTGACAATTCAAAATTCCGGAATTTCCGGGGAAAGTAGATCAGGTCGCCACCCGCTCCCCGGCCAGCCTTTACATCCGGATGACAGAACACCTTCATGGTGCCATCTTCTACAACCCAGTTGTCGGGCACGCTGTTGCCGTTGTACTGACGCCAACCGGTAAAATCTTTCCCGTTAAACAGGAGTATCCATCCATCCTTTTTCTCTTTGCTGGTCAGTTCGTTCACACCTCCTGCCATATCTCGTGACACCCCGCACGAGACAAGGAGCAGAACCGACAAGAGGGAAATGCAAATTGTTTTCATCGTTTCGGTTTTAGTTATTACTCATTTTGCTGTTTATCACTACAAATTACAAATATAAAATAAAAATCAATCCGGAGATTACCGGGTCTTCCCGATCCACTTGTCGGCCAGTTCAGCATCATATCCCAGCTGCTTTGCCTTTTCGAAATCGGCCCGTGCTGCAAATTTATCAAACTGGTCCAACCTGAGTCGACCGCGCAGGATGTAGAAGTAGGGATTCTCCCTCTCCTCCCCCTCGATGGCGTGAAGGTCTGCTGCAGCTCTCGAAAAACGGTCGGTATTCACATAACATTCGGCCCGGTTGAGGTAGTAGGATGAGTTGGGCGTGGCACTTGTGTTGATGATATCGGTATAGATCTGCTCGGCCTCCTCCCAATTGTCATCCAGCTTGAAGATCAATGCCTTGCTGAGCTTGGTAAAGAGATTGTCGGGATCGGTGTCTTCACAAAGCCTGAAATCGGCCTCGGCACTTTGACGGTCGTTCTTTTCCAGGAAAAGCAGTCCCCTGCGATAATAGGCCTCCACATCTGTGGGGTCCTTCCCGATAATAGCGTTATAATCCTCCATCGCCTCATCGAATCGGCCGAGGTCGCACAGGAGCGAAGCCCGGTTATGGAGCACCAGTACAGGATCGGGGTTGTTGCCAAGTGATGCGGTAAACGAGATATAGGCATCGTCGGTCAGCCCGAGCTGACGTTGCAGAATACCCAAGTTCAGCAGCAGCAGGGCATTGTTCTCGTTGGCCGGATCCAGCCGCATGGCTTGCTGCAAGGCAATGGCAGCACTGTCGAGCCGGTTGTTTTCAATATACTTTACCGACTTGTCGATCCACCCGTTATAGGTGCCGTTCTGCGCCGACAGCGAAAAAATGCAGAGCGGGAGCAAGAGAGAAATTAAAAGATACTTCATTGTACTACCTGATCAAATGAATGACAAAATTAGCTCAATTTTTGTAACTTTGCGCCTCTCATCATATCAAAAGCAATAATCTATGTTACTGACTACTTTTATTTCTGTCGATTCAACGGTGGTAAAGACCGGAGGAAAAGTTGCCGAAATGATCAGGGATGGCCGATTTGAAGAGCTGGGCGAACGGTCGATCACCTGGGGAATAGAATTCCTAGGGAAACTGGCCATCGCGCTCCTGATCTTCTTCGTGGGGAAATGGATTATCGGAAAGATCAGAAAGTTTGCCGATCGGATCATGTCGAGACGACAAATGGATATCGCCCTGAAAGGGTTTCTGAAAAACCTGATCGAAATCTTTCTCTTCACCCTGCTCATCATCCTGATCATCAACATCGTCGGTTCGCAGACCGTGTCGCTGGCCGCGTTGATCGCTTCGGTAGGTCTGGCGGTAGGTCTGGCTGTCAAGGATAATCTGGCGAACTTTGCAGGAGGAGTGATGCTCCTTTTCAACAAACCGTTCAAGGGCGGAGACTACATCGAAGCGCAGAACTTGGCCGGAACGGTACAAAGTGTCGGTATCCTCTATACCACGCTGACCACCGCTGACAACAAAACCATCTATATTCCCAATGGTCCGTTGTCGACCGGAAATATCCTCAATTACAGCACGCAGACCACCCGCCGCGTAGAAGTTACCACCAGCATTGAATATGGAACCGATGCGGAGGTGGTAAAAAAGATGTTACTGGAAATTGCCGATAGACATCCGAAGGTGCTGAAAAATCCAGCACCATTTGCCCGGATGACGAAAATGAACGACGATGCCATCGATTTCACATTGAGGGTCTGGGTCGAATCGTCCGATTACTGGAACGTTACCTACGACCTGAACGAGGAGATATACAAGGAGGTGAATGCGCGCGGGCTGGTAATCCCATACCGTCAGATGACCGTCCATTTGGCCAACTCAACTGAACAAACAGCCAACTGATGTCCCTCGCAGAACGAATCGCCCGATACCGTCAGCTTGCAGGAGAGCAGGGTAACGCCGCCATAAAATATAAAAATCAGCTCAATGCAAACAGCCTCTTCCGTCTCCTGCTCTTTCTGACCGGATCGCTGTTTTGCTACTTCCTCTACCCGGCCACCGTGCCGGTGCTTGTTGTTGCCGCCGCCACCACGATCGGCTTCCTCGCCTTGTTGAAAAGACATGGGGAGCTTCAGCAAAGAATGGCCCGATCGGAGGTACTGGCAAAAATAGCCAAGAACGAACTACGTGCTTTCGAACACGACTTTACCCCCTTCGATGGTGCGGCGGAGCATGTGGATCCGTCGCATCCATTCAGTTTCGACCTCGATATTTTTGGGGAGGGATCGCTGTTCCAGATGCTTAACCGGACCTCCCTGGAGATGGGAAAGGGTGAGCTCGCCTCCATGTTGAAAATGCCGCTGAGGGAGGGAGGAGAGATCCGCAAACGGCAGGGTGCGGTAAGGGAACTGTCGGAAAAGGAGGATTTCTGTCTCGACTTCAGGACTATCGGGATGTTGTCAGAGGGCCAGCAGTTAGAGAGCCGGCCGGCAAACTGGCCTGGTAGGGAACAACAACTGTTTCGCCGGCCGTCGCTCTGGAGAGCCATTACCCATATTGTCCCCCTCCTCTACCTGCTGACCATCGCACTGGTATTGGCCGGAGCAACGGGGGGACAGGCAATCACCCTCCTCTATTTCATCACATTGTCGATTTCGGTGATTCCCACGAAGAGTGTGAAGCGGATCGGCCTGCTGTTCGATAAAAGGGCGAAACAGCTGGAGTCGTATGCCGGCCTGCTGAAGCTGGTTGAGTCGACCTCCTTCGACAGCGAACTGCTGCAGACTCTTCAGCAATCGCTGCAGAACGACAAAAAGATGGCTTCAACCTCCATCCGGCAACTGGCTCGCTATTGCCGCAATCTTGACCTGGCTTTTGCCGTGCCGATCTTCCTGATCCTCAACCCGCTCCTCCTGTGGAATGTTCTCTACGCGCTGAAAATTGAGCAGTGGATGCAGCGCAATGCTACGGAGATCGGAAAATGGTTCTCCACCCTGGCACAGTTTGATGCATTGGTTTCCATGGGCACCTTCACCTCAAACAACCCCGATTATGTTTTTCCCGTCTGCGAAGAGTCGGAGCCCTTCCGGGCGGAGAAACTGGGCCATCCGCTTATCCCGCGAAACAAGTGTGTAAAAAACGATATCGCTCTTCTCCGGAAACCCTATTTCATGATTGTTACCGGAGCCAATATGGCCGGGAAGAGCACCTACCTGCGAACGGTAGGTGTCAATTATCTGCTGGCGGGAAGCGGCTTGCCGGTCTGTGCCGAATCGATGAGCTACCGTCCGGGGGAGTTGCTGACCAACTTGCGTACGGCCGACTCGCTGGTGAACAACGAATCCTACTTCTTTGCCGAACTGAAGCGGCTGAAGATGATTATCGAACGGCTGGAGTCGAATGAGCACGACCTCTTCATCATACTGGACGAGATACTGAAGGGAACGAACTCGGTGGATAAGCAGTGGGGCTCCTACCAACTGATGAAACGGCTGGTACACTTGGGCGGAAACGGCATCATCGCCACGCACGATTTGAGTCTGGGAGAGCTGGAGAAGGAGTTCCCGCAGGAGATTGGCAACTTCCATTTCGATGCAAGGATCGAGGAGGATCAACTCTCTTTCGACTACAAGCTTCAGCATGGGATCGCCCGCACCATGAACGCCTCATACCTGATGAGGAGCATGGGGATAACCACTTGATCCGCAAAGGAGTTACTCCTCAAAACTCGGAACTGAAATGGAACCGGATGTTCTTGAAATCCTGCTGTGCCATCATCAGCAGGTAGTTGGATTCTGCCAAAAAGACATCCCTGCCCTCCTTGTCTTTTGCCATGTACTGGTACTTGCGCCTCTTGAAATCTTCAAGCTGTGCCAGGTCATCGCTCTCGATCCAGCACGCCTTGTAGAGGTTGACCGGCTCCCAGCGGCATTGTGCACCATACTCGTGCAGGAGACGGTATTGAATCACCTCAAACTGGAGTTGCCCTACGGTTCCGATGATTTTGCGGCCGTTGAACTGGTTGACAAAGAGCTGTGCCACCCCTTCGTCCATCAACTGTTCCACCCCTCTCTGCAACTGTTTTGCCTTCATCGGGTCGGCATTCTCGATATATTTGAACATTTCGGGCGAGAAGCTGGGTAATCCCTTGAAATGGAGCTCCTCTCCAGAGGTAAGGGTGTCACCGATCTTGAAGTTTCCATTGTCGGGCAAACCCACAATATCTCCCGCATAGGCTTCGTCGAGAAGCTCCTTTTTTTGAGCCATGAACGCCGTGGGCGACGAGAACTTCATCATCCGGTTAAACCGGACATGCTTGTAATTGACGTTACGCTCGAACCTGCCCGAACAGACCTTCACGAATGCGATACAGGAGCGGTGGTTGGGATCCATGTTGGCATGTATCTTGAAGACGAATCCCGAAAAGCTCTCCTCGTAAGGATTCACCTCACGCTCTTCTGCCTGGATGGCCCGCGGTGATGGCGCAATCTCCACAAAGCAGTCGAGGAGCTCCTTTATCCCGAAATTGTTAAGCGCCGAACCGAAAAAGACGGGTGCCAGCCTCCCAGCCAGATACTCCGCGCAGTCAAAGGCGGGATAGACCTCGGAGATCAGTTCAACGTCACTCTGCAACTTTTCGGCCAGCTTCTCTCCAATATGTTTTTTCAGGTCGGGCGACTGGATATCGAGGTGTACCGACTCAGTGACCTTCTGCTTGCTCGGCTGGTAGAGGTCGAGACTGTTCCGGTAGAGGTTATAGACCCCCTTGAATCGCTCACCCATATCGATGGGCCAGCTCAGCGGCCTGACGGCTACCTTCAGCTCCTCTTCCAGCTCATCCAGGATTTCAAACGGATCTTTCCCCTCACGGTCGAGCTTGTTCACAAAGATCATTACCGGTGTATGCCGCATCCGGCACACCTCCATCAGTTTACGGGTCTGCGCCTCCACTCCCTTGGCGATATCCACCACCACAATAACGCTATCCACGGCAGTCAGCGTCCGGTAGGTATCCTCTGCAAAATCCTGGTGGCCGGGCGTATCGAGGATATTGATCTTGTAGTTCCCGTAATCGAAACCCATCACTGAGGTGGCGACCGAAATTCCGCGTTGCCGCTCGATCTCCATCCAGTCGGAGGTAGCGGTCTTCTTTATCTTGTTCGACTTGACGGCTCCCGCCACATGAATGGCGCCGCCAAAAAGCAACAGTTTCTCTGTTAATGTGGTTTTTCCCGCATCGGGGTGACTGATGATGGCGAACGTGCGCCGGCGTTGAATCTCTTGTTGTAATGTCATCTGCTTTTGAGTTTTCCGATACATCTCTCCAGTCCGTTCTCCCAAGAAGGAATAACTACATGGAAAGCTGATTGAATTTTCGACGTATCCAATACGCTATATGCGGGTCGGGTGGCAACCGTCCTGTATTCGCTTGTGGTAACAGGATTGAGCCGGCAGCCGGTAATCCCGGCAAGGTCCCTTATCTTTCCGGCAAACTGGAACCAGGAGGTTTCTCCCCGATTGGCGAAGTGGTAAATACCCGATTTCCACTCCTCACACTCCAGGATGACCAGGATCATCTCTGCCAGATCGGCAGCATAGGTGGGCGACCCAAACTGGTCTGCCACAATCTCCAACTCATCACGTTCGCTCATCAGGCGGAGCATCGTCTTCACAAAGTTGTGTCCATATTCGGAGTAGAGCCATGAAGTACGGATGATCATCCATTCTGCAGCCAACGCCCTGATCGCCTCCTCACCCTTCAGTTTGGACCGACCGTAGACCGACAGCGGGTTGGCGGGGGCATCTTCCCTGTAGGGAGTGCTTGCCTTACCGTCGAAGACATAATCGGTAGAGATCTGGATAATCTTCGCTCCCGTCCGGGCAAGGTTCTCCGCTCCGGTCAGGTTGACCAGACAAGCGGCCGCCTCGTCGGTTTCGGCCTTATCCACAGCTGTATAGGCTGCACAGTTGATGATATAGTCGACATGGTTTTCCGCGACGAAACGGTGGACTGCTCCGGCATCGGTGATGTCCAGCTCATCGGTATCGGTATAGAGAAACCTGAAAGGAGTGTTTATCCGGCTCTCCAGTTGTAGCAACTGCTGTCCCAACTGGCCTTTTGCTCCGGTTACCAACACGTTCTTCTGAACCAGTCCATAGAAGACGGTCTGCCTCTGTGCAACGGTCTCTGCCCCCCCAAGATGCCTGTTCGAGCCTGTATAAATAGCCATTGTTTGTCTATGTCAACGCGGAAGGATCACCCGGTAATCCCTTACATTGAACTTTTCTTTCTATTTTTGTGCAAAAGTACTACGAAAATGGCAAACTTCCATATAATTGAGACAGGTTATTTCCTCGCCGACGGAGGAGCGATGTTTGGTCCGATACCGAAGAAATACTGGCAGAAGCGGTATCCATGCGACAACAATAACATGTGCCTGATGGCGATGCGTTGTCTCTTTATCGAAACCGGCGAGCGCCGTATCCTGGTCGACTGTGGTGCTGGCGACAAACAGCTGGCCAAACTGAAGTATTACCGTCCGCACAACCTGAAGGAGCTGCGGAGCGAAATCGGAAAGATCGGTTATTCGCCGGAGGAGGTGACCGACGTGGTGCTTACCCACCTCCACTTCGATCACTGCGGCGGCGGTACGGTCTTTAACGAAGCAGGCAACATTGTTCCGGCCTTTCCTCGCGCCACCTACTGGTTGAGCCGGGCACAGTGGGACAATTACAGGAACCCGATGCTCTATGAGGCCTCCTCCTTCTTTCCGGAAAATATCGAACCGGTATACGAGGCGGGGCTGCTCCGGTTGATTGAATCGGACCGGCAGCTCGGCGACAGCGCAACCCTTAAACTGTACTACGGGCATACGCCCGGACAGATCGTCCTCTTTCTTGATGACGACGGGGAACAGATCATCTTTCCGGCCGATGTGGTGCCCACTTCGGCACACCTCTCTCTCGGCTGGCTGTCGGCATACGACAACAATGCCGCACTGGCGATGGAGGAGAAAAAACGTTTTCTGGACGAGGCTAAAGTCCGTAATGCCACGCTTATCTTCTTTCACGATGCCTACTCCCGGATGGAGCAGGTGAAGCCTTGACCGCATCGAAGTAGTTGCTGAAGAAGAGTGCCTGATACTTGACAGCATTCTTCCAATAGTCCCAGTTGTGTGCACCGGGACGGGTGATAAAATCGTGCGGAATATTCCGGTAAAGCAACTCCTGATGTAACCGGAGATTCACATCGTAGAAGAAGTCATCGGTACCGCAGTCGATAATGATCCGGGTAGAATTTGGGGCAAGCAGATGGAGCTGGTTCATCACCGTATATTTTTCCCAGTTTTCGGGATTTTCCCGCTGCGACCCCAACCGTTTTGCCAGATCCCAGTTGTTGGGGAAGGGACGGATATCCACTCCGCCGCTCATGCTGCCGCAGACACCGAAGATATCCTGATGGCGGAATCCCAGGAAAAGGCCACCGTGGCCGCCCATGCTCAATCCCGTAATGGCACGCCCTTCACGTTTTGCAATGGTCATGTAGTTGCGGTCTACCCACTCCACCAACTCTTTCGAAACGAAAGTTTCAAACCTGAAGGAGGGGTCGACCGGACTGTCGAAATACCAGCTTCCGAACGCTCCGTCGGGACAGATGATGATCATGCCGTGCTGATCGGCCAGCTCCTTTACGGCAGGAACTTTCGTAACCCACCCGCTGTAGTTGTCGCTGTAACCGTGCAACAGGTAAAGGACGGGAAATCTTGTTTCCTGCGAATAGGTGTCGGGAAGAATCACCACTGTCTTGATCCCTTTCTGCATCGAGGGGCTGAATACCGAGACTGTATCTACTTTAGATGCGTAAAGCGCAATGGAGAAGCCTATCAGGAAGAGGCTTCCCAGTGTAAAACGTTTTATCATGACTGATTATAATTATTTTTCCGCAAAGATAGCCATTTAACAGGAATTTCCACCCTTCCGGTTGAACCCATTGGTGAAGCGATTGTTATAGGGTTATGGTTTCGACCTTACAACGACTGGAGATATGGAGATACAATTCAAAACCAACGGTAGCGACAAGGGGTGTTTCTTTATTGAAAAGGAGGGCAGACAGGTTGCCGAACTCCTCTTCGAGATTGAGAACGGCCTGCTGAATGCCTACCATACCGGTGTACGCCCCGAACTGGAGGGGCAGGGAATTGCCGGAAGACTGTTTGACGAAATGGTGAAGTATGCCAGGGAGCAAAATTACAAGGTAATTCCCAGCTGCTCATATATTCTGGCAAAGTTCAGGAGGAATCCCGACGGTTTTGCCGACATCTGGCACCGGACACCCGACGAGCCCACCGGCGACGCCTGTGGAATCAAACCTACGGGAAAATGAACCTGGAAACGATCAGTGCAGTAGCCCTCGGCATAGGGTTGAGCGCCAGTACCGGATTCCGGGTCTTCATTCCGCTTCTGGTTGCCGGCCTGGCATCGCATGTGGGACTGCTTCCACTGGGGGAAAACTTCTCCTGGATGGGTTCGACACCGGCATTGATCTGTTTTGGAGTAGCCGCCATTGTTGAAGTGTTGGCCTACTATATTCCTTTTGTCGACAATCTGCTCGACACTCTCGCCACACCGCTGTCGGTAGTGGCCGGAACATTGTTGATGACCTCTGTTTTTCCGTCCGACAGTGAATGGATGAAATGGATCATCGGATTTGTCGTTGGAGGTGGTGCAGCTGCAACCATACAGAGCGGCAGTGTCGTCGCCCGTCTTCTGTCGTCCAAATTTACAGCCGGAGCCGGAAATCCAGTCGTTTCAACGGGAGAAGGCATTGCCGCTACCGGTTTCTCGATATTGTCGCTTTTCATCCCCATCCTGGTAGCCATCCTGCTGGCCCTCTTTGTGGTGATGATATGGAAAAAAACCTGATACGCTATTTCCCCAGTAACAGTTTCCTGATTTTAACAGGTATATCAATATTCTCCATGATTCCCATAAATTCCGATGCACCTGGGCCATAAGCGAAGATTGGCACCATGACACCCGTATGTCCACCGGTCGAGAAACCACCCTTCACCATTCCGGTCTCGTAAGATCCGTCGAGGATAGCCATACCGCCGGTTTCATGATCGGCAGTAACCACCACCAATGTTTCGCCGTTGCTTGCGGCAAACTCGAGCGCCTTGCCCACCGCCTGGTCAAAGTCGAGCATCTCTTCAACCACCTTTATCGTATTGTTGCCATGTCCGCCCGAATCGATAAAGGAGCCTTCCACCATCAGGAAGAAACCCTCTTTATTCTGTTGCAGCACGCGAATGGCCGTCTGGGTGGATACTGGAAGCATGTTGCCCCGTTCCGCCACCCCTCCGTTTCCTTTCGGTGCGGTCAGTCCGGCCAGTTTCTTTCCCTCAAAGCTTTCAATCCTGCTCACTTCCCGTTCAACCGTGTATCCCTTGCGAATCAGCTCGTTCACCAGGTTGCGGCCATCGGCCCTCTTGGTAAAGAAGTCGTATCCACCCCCGATAAAGACATCAATATCGGTTTTGAGAAAGTCTACTGCAATATCCTCCTCCTGACTTCTGCTAAGTTGATGTGCGATAAAGGATGCCGGTGTAGCATGGGTTATGGAAGAGGTAGAGACCAGTCCCGTAGCCTTTCCCGATTTCGACGCCTCCTCGAGAATTGTCTGGATCGGGTTTTTGTCGGGTCCCACACCTATTGCACCATTGTAGGTTTTGGTACCGGTGGAGAGTGCTGTTGCCCCTGCTGCCGAATCGGTCACGTAGCGGTCTGACGAATAGGTCTTGGAGAATCCCACATGTTTGCAGTTTTCGATAAAGAGCTTGCCCCCGTTAGCGGTAAGCCCGGCATAGAGTTGCGCAACCCCCATGCCATCTCCAATAAGAAGAATGACATTCTTGGGTGCCTTGTCCGAAAATATCGTCGGATAGGATTTCACGGCATACGCTTCCCCACCCGGGTACAACCTAACGTCATCTTTCGGTTTGCCCTGTGCCGCGATGTTGATGCTGAAAGAGAGCATCAATGCAGCTGCAGAGAGGATTGTTAAAGCTTTCTTTTTCATAAATTGCCTTGTTATAATAATGATTCAGGGTCGAGATTATCGTGTTCGATATCCAGGAAATATTTGTAGGTCCCTACTTTCAGTTCGCTACAGGCATCGTAGTCGCAAACGATAATACCTTTCGGATGTAACTGCAGCGCACTGATCGTCCACATCTGGGTGACAGGGCCCTCAACCGCCTGGTAAAGCGCCCGCGCCTTGTGGTGGCCGTTGACCAGAATCAGCACCTCCCTGGCATCAAGAACAGTACCTACACCTACCGTCAGGGCAGTCTTGGGTACCTTATTGACATCGTTATCGAAGAAGCGTGAGTTGGCGATCACGGTATCGGTCGTCAATGTCTTGACCCTCGTACGCGAGGCGAGTGACGACCCCGGCTCATTGAAGGCAATATGTCCATCGGGACCGATGCCGCCAAGGAACAGCTCCACTCCGCCGGCCGCCTTGATTGCCTCCTCGTATGCCATGCATTCGGCTTCAAGATCCTCCGCCATTCCATTCAGGATATGGACATTCTCCTTTTTGATATCGATGTGGCCGAAAAAGTTGTCCCACATAAAAGTATGGTAGCTCTGCGGATGGTCCTTGGGCAAACCGATGTATTCATCCATATTGAAGGTTACCACGTTCTCGAACGAAACCACACCCTCCCTGTTCAGCTTGATCAAGGCCTTGTAGGTGAGAAGCGGCGAGGAGCCTGTGGGTAGGCCAAGCACGAAAGGCTTCTCTGATGTAGGTTTTGCGTTGTTGATCTTGGCAGCGATGTAATTCGCTGCCCACTGGGCCATCTGATTGGCATCGGGTTGAATAATAAGTCGCATATCTATTATAAAAAATTTGATGTTAATAATCCAGGGTATGAAACTTCCAGTTGTCAATGACAGGTAAGTTTATTGGGCATCACCGCTTCGCCCGAACAAAGTTTTTCCGCCATCGCCTTGCCCAACGCATAGGCGTGTTCCATAATGTCGTTGTTGAGGGATTGTTTCATCTCAACCGATTCACCCACCGTTTCAAACTCCATTGACTCGGCAAATGCCTTCAATTCACGTTTGGCTCCGTCGGCCCATGTATGACCGGTGAAATAGCTGAAGAAGCGGTTCCTGACATTCCGGTTCTGGATGGCAGACAGCAGGCCCTCCACCGGAGGATACAACTTGTTGTTATACGTGGGGGAACCGATTATAAGTCCCCGATAGGTAAAGATATCACGCAACACTTCCGACTCGTGGCTTTTGGAAAGGTTGTGCATGACGATGTTCCTTACGCCGTTCCCGGCTGCTGCTGCGGCAATGACCTCCGCCAGCTGTTCCGTATTGCCGTACATGCTTCCGTATGCGATAACCAGTCCCCTTTCGGCCTCATATCTGCTCAGCCTGTCGTAAAGCGCCACGACCCTGCTTATGGTATCGGGCTGTGTCCAGACGGGACCGTGGGTGGAACAGATGGTCTCGATCCCCATCCCACTCAGTTTTTTCAGGGCTGCCTGCACCGGTGAGCCAAACTTGCCCACGATATTGGAGTAGTAACGTATCATCTCATCCCAATAACGGTCCGGATCGAGCTGGGTATCGGTTACCCCTCCGTCGAGCGTGCCGAACGTACCGAAAGCATCGGCAGAAAACAGCGTTCCCGACTCCTTCACGTAGGTCATCATCGTCTCCGGCCAATGAACCATGGGGGTGAGGTAGAACTGAAGGCTATTCTTTCCAAGTTTCAGTTCGGCCTTATCCTCCACAACCAGTACATTATCGGAAATGCCGTAGTAGCCCCTGAGCATCTCCGCCGTGCGGCTGTTACCCACTATCTGTATGTCGGGATAACGGGTTTTGAGCAATCTCACTGAACCGGAGTGATCGGGCTCCATATGATTCACCACCAGGTAGTCGATCGGCTTATCTCCTAATACGGAGCCAATCTTATTGAAAAAAACATCTGCATAGCAGATATCGACGGTATCTATCAAAGCCACCTTCTCATCGTCAATGATGTAAGAGTTGTAGGATACTCCCTTCGGCAAGGGCCAAAGGTTCTCGAAAAGATGTTTTGTCCGGTCGTTTACTCCGACGTAGAACAGGTTCTCCTTAATTTCAAAAGGTTTGTACATAATTCAACTTTGGGTGTGAAAACCCCGCTCTTCCTATTTTTTGGGTTTGACGTTTTGATTATAATCGAGACTCTTTTTTTGTGTAACCGGTTCAGGCTTTCTTCTCAATGCCTGCCAGATCAGCCATATTCCCCAGACAATGAACGGTATGCTGAGCCACTGGCCGAGAATCAATCCTGTATTCTCACGCATCGCTTCTTCTGAATCGACCTGTACGTTTTTAACAAATTCAATGAAGAACCTGGCGATGAAGATCAGCGCGATACCTACTCCCAGGATCAGTCCCTGACGCTCCCTGGCATTCGTCTTCCAGTACATGTGCATGGTTATGGCAAAAACGACCAGATAAAAGAGGGCCTCGTATATCTGTGTTGGGTGCGAAGGTTCAGTATAGATCGGCTCCGCTCCGCGCATCCATAAGCCTACATTGTCGATAAAACGGAATCCCCATGGCAGGTTGGTGGGACCACCATAGATTTCATGGTTCATCAGGTTACCGAAACGTATCATGGCAGCGGTAAATCCCGTGGGAACCATTACCCGGTCGAACGTCCAGAGCATGCTCTTCCTGGTCACTCTTCTCGAGTAGAGCCATACTGCGATAATAATGCCGATAACACCTCCGTGGCTTGCCAGTCCCCCTTCCCAGATCTTCACTATCTCCAACGGATTGGCGAGGTAATATTGCGGTTCGTAAAAGAGACAGTGTCCCAGCCGGGCACCGAGGATGATTCCGAGCATCATGTAGCCGAAAAGCGAATCGAACCACTTCTCGGGAAGTTTCTCGTTCTTGAAGATTCGTTGGACGATATAGACGGCCACGATAAGCCCAATCACCCAAAGCAGTCCGTACCAGCGGATTTCACGGCCAAAGAGTGTAAAGATGGTAGGATCAACTTGCCAAGTTACCGATAATAGTGTCTTCATCTTTATTGAATTTGAAACAAAGATAGGTAAATTAAACCAATTTCTTGATCCATTTTTCCCTGTCGCCCGGAAGCAGGTCGATAACGGGAATTTCAACCAGCGTGTATGCACCGGGCTTCTGCTTTACCGCAGCCCTGGCACAACCCACCATCACCTGCGCCGTCAGTGCAGGGTTATTAATCCGCATATCGAACTTGAAGAGCTGGTTTTGTGTATTTCCCGAGACACCCTTGCGCTCCATCAGCACTCCATGTCCCATATCTTTCAATGCCTCCACGCTCTCCACCTGAAAAACATGGGTCTCATCATGGGCAAAGTAGTCGTCCGCCTTGATCGCTTGCGCCACCTGCTCAAAATCATAGCCATCTTTCAGCTCGATATAGACCATCCTGCGGTGCACGCCTGTTCCGGTGGGGATCGTCATCGAAAGGGCCGACTTTACCCCGTCGATTGCCTTGACGGCCACCGTGTGCCCCATGCTCATTCCGGGTCCGAAGTTGGTATAGGTTATCCCCTTGGGTGCCATCGCTTCCATCAGTGCACGGATTACCGAGTCACTCCCGGGATCCCAGCCGGCGGATATGATCGACACGGCATGGTGCCTTTTTGCCGCCTCGTCGAGCGAACGGCGCAATGCGACAATCCCGCCGTGAATATCGTAACTGTCCACCGTACTGATTCCGAGGGAAAGACACTCCATGGCAAACTGCTCGACACTCCGCGTAGGGGTGCATAGCAATGCCACATCCGTATCCTTCAGTTGCGATACTGAGTTTACCACATTGAAACCCTTCAGCCTGGAAGGTATTTCCGTGGTGTTGCGACGGACTATTCCGGTGATCTCGAAATCGGGTGCGTCGATCAACGACTCCACCACATATTTGCCGATATTGCCGTAACCGACAACGGCAGCCCTGATTTTATCCATTTTACAATAGTTTAGATGCACAAAAATAGTAAAAAATGCGGATTTTTGCTCGAATGCCCTATCCTATCTTTAGGGCGGGCAGCAAATCGGTGGACAAACGTTCATTCTTTCCATTTTTTTTGTACTTTTACGTTCCGGACCGACGGGGCACTCCTGCTTTCCCGGCTACAGAGTGACGGAAGAGTGTTGTACCTTGCAATGAAATCTCCTATATACAAACATATTTATTTTGGAATTAACTTTTTGAAATTATGAAAACATTACCCCTTTACCTCCTGCTGATAACTTTGACGGTTCTCAATTCCTGCAATTCCACTCCGAAAGAAGAGGCTCTCCCCGAAACTGTAAAAATCATCTTCGACACCGATATGGGTCCCGACTACGACGATGTGGGCGCAATTGCCGTACTGCATGCATTGGCCGACCGGGGAGAGTGCGAAATTTTAGCAACGGTGTCCAGCGACGGTCATCCCGCCATAGCTCCCACCATTGAGCTCTTCAACCGGTACTATGGCAAGGGAGAGATCCCGGTAGGCATCCCCGCCAACCCGGCGGCAAACTTCACCGCACCCAACAACTGGAACGACTCCCTGTTGGCAAGATTTGCACCCGACCTGCAGTCAAAGACGGACTATCCTAAAGCGCATGAGATCTACAGAAAAACACTGGCCGCCCAGCCGGATAAAAGCGTGACCATCGTAACGGTGGGTTTTGCAACCAACCTGGCCGAACTGCTGAAAACCGGGGGCGACGACTACTCGCCCTTATCGGGTATGGAATTGGTGAAAAAGAAGGTAAAGAGATGGGTCGCCATGGCCGGCAGGTTTCCCGAAGGCCGGGAATTCAACCTATTTGTCGATTCGGTATCCTCGGCCTATGCCTTTGAACATTGGCCAACACCAATCCTTTTCAGCGGATTTGAAATCGGAAACCAGATCATGACGGGGAACAGGCTGGCCACTCTGGATGGCGGAACAAATCCGGCCGCATGGGCATACCAGTACAATCTGGCCACTTACGACAGCAGGCCCATGAGCCATCGGATGTCGTGGGACCACACTGCAGTGCTCTGCGCCGTCCGCAACCCCGAAGACTACTTTTACCTCTGCGGCCCCGGAACAATCATCATTCACTCCTCAGGGGACAACAGTTGGAATCCTGATGTAAATAGGGAGCACTACTTCCTGGTACACAAATATCCTTACCAAAAAATTGCCGACGTGCTGGAAGAGTTGATGTTGCATGAACCGGGGCAATTAAGGTAGCCCGCTATCATCCTCTTCCTCTTCCTCCTCATCGCTGAAGCTCGGAGGTTTTTGTGGTCCCCTCTTCCGCAAAGAGAAAGCGACAATGAGTCCCACCGCCGCTCCCGACAGGTGTGCCTCCCAAGAGAGGGAGATGTCGATATATTCAGCAATCGGGAAAATGCTCCATAGGGAGCTCCCATATATGAACGTCACAACCATGGATACGGCAATCAGCGGGACATGTTTCCGGAACAGTCCGCTGAAAAACAGGAAGAAGAGAAGTGCAAAGATCAGGCCGCTTGCCCCGATATGAAACGCCTCCCTCCCGGTCAGCCAGGTGAACAGACCGCTCAATGACCAGAGGGAGGCGAATGTCATGGGCGCTATCTGACTGTAGAAATAGAACAACAACGATATCAAAACCAACAGTGGAAGGGTATTGGAGATCAGGTGAGAGAATGATCCATGCACAAAAGGCGACAAAAAGATACCCGGCACTCCCCTCAATTGGCGGGGATATATCCCCAGAAGTGAGAAATTGAAAGAGGCGATGCGGGTATGGTCGACCAGAAACGCCATCCATACCAGTACAACCATCACCAGGGCAGGGATCACCGCAAGGCGGATTCTTCTTATCTGCCACCTTTCCGTACTCGCTCTATCCTCCATCAGCACAAAACTAATAAAAAGAACCATTTTTTTACAGAAATTGACAAAAAAAGGGAGAAAACCGAAAAGAAAATCGAGTCGATTATTTGTCGAATCAACGGCAATTGACTATCTTTCGAACATCAAAACGAACGTGGTATTTACTAATTCCTTAATTGACTATGAGCTATCTTAAATTCGATAAGGACCTGATGATCAACCTGGAATACTCCCTATACCGCAACGTGCTGAGAACCAACAGAAAGGGAGCTTATCAAAACACCTCGATATCGGGTTGCAACACATCTAAATATCAGGGGCTTCTGGTAATGCCGGTACCCTTTCTGGACGACGATAACCACCTGATATTGTCCTCCATCGACGAAACAGTGATACAGCACGGCGCACATTTCAATCTGGGAATACACAAGTACAACGATGACAACTACAGCCCGAAAGGGCACAAATATATCCGCGAGTTCACCATCGACAGTGTTCCAAAAACCATCTACCGGGTGGGGGGTGTGATCCTCTCGAAGGAGATCATGTTCTCGTCGAAGGAGAACCGGCTGATGATCCGCTACAAGTTGATGGATGCCCACTCACCCACCATCATGCGGTTCAAACCCTGCATGGCTTTCAGGAACATTTCACAGCTAACCATGCAGAACGACCAGGTAGACCGCTCATACCGCAAGGTGGAGAACGGCATCAGCACCAGCATGTATTACGGTTATCCCGAGTTCTTCATGCAGTTCAACAAGCAGGTGGACTTTGTCTATCAACCTTACTGGAACAAGGGAGTGGAGTACATCCAGGATATGCAGAACGGCGACACCTTCAAGGAGGATCTCTACGTGCCAGGTTATTTTGAATTGCCGATATCGAAAGGTGAAGAGGTGATCTTTTCCGCGGGGGATATCCTGGTAGACACCACGACGCTTGCCGACGAGTTTAATGCGGAGCTTCAGAAACGCACGCCCAGGTCGAGCTTCTACAACTGCCTGAAAAACTCGGCCCACCAATTCTACTATATCCCCAAAACGGACGAGGTATACCTGCTGGCAGGCTATCCATGGTTCAAGGTACGTGCCCGCGACCAGTTCATATCGTTGCCGGGATGCACCTTGTCGGTAGGCAGGAGGGACGATTTTGTAGCCATCATGAATTCATCCATACCCCATATCCATGATTTCATGAATAACAGACCGCGCAGGAACATCATCAAGCAGATCGAGGACCCCGATCTCCTGTTGTGGGTGATCTGGTCGCTGCAACAGTACTGGAAAGAGGATCGTGAGGGGTTCAAGGAGCGGTATGCAGATTTCGTTTTTTCCATTGTAGACTATATCTTATCGAACAAGCATCCCAACTTAATCGTTGACAAGGAGAATGGCTTGCTGTTGACAGACGGACGTAATGTGGCGGTAAGCTGGATGAATGCGATGCAAAACGGCAAGCCGGTGATCCCCCGTTCTGGATATCTGGTGGAGTTCAATGCTCTCTGGTACAACGCGCTGAAATTTTCGGAAGAGGTGGCCGATGCGGTAAAACAGGAGGGGAAGGCTACCAGATATGGAGAAAGAGCATCGATCGTGCGGCAATCATTTGTAGAGACATTTCTCAACAATGCAGGCTATCTGTATGATTACGTCGATGGCACATATACCGACTGGAACGTCCGTCCCAACATGATCTTTGCCGTCTCTGCCGATTACTCGCCACTGGAGAGGCATCAGCGGAAGTCGGTCATCGATTATGTCACCAAGGAGCTGCTTACCCCGGTAGGCATACGCTCACTGAGCCCGAAAGGATACAACTATCATCCCCGGTACGCCGGAACGACAGAAGAGAAAGAGTACGCCTATTTCAACGGATGTGCCTTTCCATGGCTAATCGGCCCATATATCGAGGCATACCTCAAAGTGTTCGGCAAGAGCGGACTATCCCTTGCAGACCGGATCATGATTGAACTGGAAGACCAGATGCAGAACGACTGTATCGGCACCTTGTCCGAGTTCTACGATTCCAGTCCCCCATTCTATGCCCATGGCGGATTCTCCTTTGCCATGAGCGTTTCCGAGACTTTGCGTGCAAAGAGGCTCATCAGGTCATTCGAATGACCCCGATATTGCGGACAACCGAATAATCAGAGTTGCCGTAGGGTAACTGCAACAGAACATAAATGAGAGGAAGAATGAAAGCGCTGATGTTAGGGTGGGAGTTTCCACCTCACATATTAGGGGGACTCGGAACAGCAAGTTACGGTCTGACCAAGGGAATGGCCAAGCAGGAAGATATGGAGATACTGTTTGTTGTTCCCAAGCCCTGGGGCGACGAAGATCAAAGTTTTCTGAAGATAATCGGCTGCAACAATACGCCCATCGTGTGGCGGGATGTCAGCAGGGAAACGGTAAAGGCGAGACTCGAAAAGTTCATGAATCCAGAGGAGTATTTCTGGATGCGTGACAACATATATGCCAACTTCAACTACATGAATACCAACGATCTTGGTTGTCTGGAGTTCTCTGGCAGGTACCCGAGCAATATCCTGGAGGAGACCAACAACTACTCCATCGTAACCGGTGTTATTGCGCGGACTTATCAGTACGACATCATTCACGCCCACGACTGGCTCACCTACTCTGCCGGTCTGCATGCCAAGAACGTAAGTGGAAAACCGTTGGTTATCCACGTACATGCTACGGAATACGACCGCAGCCGGGGTAAGCCAAACCCGATCGTCTACGGGATCGAGAAGAACGGTATGGATCACTGTAACCACATCATCTGTGTAAGCAACCTCACCCGCAAAACCGTTATCGAGAATTACCACCAGCCCGAATGGAAGGTATCTACCGTACACAATGCCGTGGAACCGCTCAGTCCTGAAATTGAGGCGATTGAACGGCTGTCGGGAGTAAAGGAGAAGGTGATCACCTTCCTGGGAAGAATCACCATGCAAAAGGGACCGGAATTTTTTGTCGACGCAGCCACCCAGGTGTTGAAGCGGACCAAGCATATCCGGTTCGTGATGGCCGGCAGCGGCGATATGATGAACCAGATGATACGATTAGTGGCCGACCGGGGAATAGCCGACCGGTTCCACTTCACCGGATTCCTGCGGGGCAAACAGGTTTATGAGATGCTGAAATCGAGCGATGTGTTTGTGATGCCTTCGGTATCGGAACCTTTCGGCATCTCACCGCTGGAAGCCATGCAGTGCGGCGTGCCCAGCATTATCTCCAACCAGTCGGGATGTGCCGAGATCCTGAACAACGTCATCAAGACCGACTACTGGGATGTTGACGCCATGGCAGATGCCATGTACTCGATCTGCACCTATCCGGGCATGGCCGAATACCTGAAAGAGGAGGGAAAACGCGAAGTCGACGGCATCGTATGGGAAGATGCAGGAAAGAAGGTCCGGGCCATCTACGACCGTCTGGTGTAAAGATCGAATAGAAATTCCAACACGCACACAACATATGAAGACAATTTGCTTTTATTTTCAGATTCACCAGCCTTATCGGCTCAAAAGATACCGTTTCTTCAACATCGGCAGGGATCACTATTATTACGACGACTACTCCAACGAGGATATCATGCAGCAGATTGCTGCCCGCTCGTTTGTTCCGGCCAACCGCATGCTGCTCGACCTGATCAGGTCGAGCAAGGGAAAGTTCAGGGTTGCCATCTCGGTCTCGGGAGTAGCCCTCGACCAGATGGAGGTCTATGCACCCGAGGTGATCGACGGACTGAAGGAGTTGAGTAAAACGGGGGCCGTGGAGTTTCTGGCCGAGACCTACTCGCACTCCCTCGCAAGTCTGGCCGATTCAGTGGAGTTTCAGAACCAGGTGCAGATGCAGACCCAAAAGGTGAAATTGCTGTTCGACCAGAAACCGACAGTGTTGAGAAATACCGAAATGATCTTCTCCGACGATATCGCCGAGATGGCATATAACATGGGTTACTCGAAGATGATATCGGAAGGGGCCAAGCTGATCCTCTCATGGCGGAGCCCCAACTACGTCTACACTTCCGAGGTACAGCCCAACATGAAGTTGCTGCTGCGCAACTCGCAGTTCAGCGACGACATCTCCTTGCGTTTTTCCGACTGTACCTGGAAGGAGTATCCGCTGACGGCCGACAAATATATCTCGTGGATCGACGCAACCTCGCCGCAGGAGGAGGTATTCAACATCTTCATGAACTACGAGACCTTCGGCAATCTGCAGCCCTCCCATTCGGGCATATTCGAATTCATGAGGGCGCTTCCCCAGTTTGCCTTCGACAGGGGAATCTCCTTCGCCACACCCAGCGAGATCATGGAGAGTCACGAACCGGTTGGCACGGTATCGGTGCCCAACACCATCTCCTGGTCTGATGAAGAGCGCGACTTGAGTCGCTGGTTGGGAAACAAGCTCCAGAAAAGTGCATTCAAGACCCTCTACGAAATCAGTGAAAGGGTCAGGCTGACCAACGACCGGCGACTGAAGATGGACTGGCAATACCTGCAGTCGAGCGACCATTTCTACTACATGTCGACCAAGCACTTCTACGACGGGTCGATGCACAACAAGTTCAGCCCCTACCAATCCCCCTACGATGCGTTCAACAACTACATGAATGTGCTGAGCGATTTTATCGACAGGGTAAAGGCTCAATATCCCGACTCGGTGGATAATGAAGAGTTGAACTCCCTTCTTACCACCATCCATAACCAGGAGCGTGAAATCAAAAAACTACAGGCGGAACTGAAGAAGGTGCTTACCGGAAATGAGGAGAAACTGGTGGAAAAGAGACAGCGAAAGCGGAACTGATTAAACTCTTTACATCAAAATCGTGCTGTAAATAACCATTGTGTCACGGTAATCCTTTAATTTTTGTAAAAAGAACCCCGCTCTTTTTCGATTAAATGGTTAACTTTGGACCATTTTTCAGACTGCAGCATGATCTATGCAATGATTCTCCTTTTCATCGCAGGGTATATCTTTATTGCGATGGAACATACCGTAAAGGTTAACAAGGCGGGCGTGGCCTTGCTGATCGGTACGCTATTGTGGGTACTATACGTCTATCTGGCACCCGATACCGTCCTCATCGTCTCACCCGATGCCTTTAATCATTTTGTCCAGACGCATCCCGAGCTCCAGCTTCACGATTTCAACACCCAGGTGAGACACTTCGTGATCGATCACCAGATACTGGAGAGTATCGGCGATATTGCCGAAATGTTGTTCTTCCTGCTGGCCGCAATGACCATAGTAGAGTTTATCGATGTTCATGGCGGATTCACATACATCACCGAGAAGATAACCACCCGGAAAAAACGACAGTTGCTTTGGCTCATTGCCTTGATCACTTTCTTCATGTCCGCCGTCCTTGACAACCTTACCACAACTATCGTGATGATCATGCTTACCCGCCGCATTATAAGCGAAACACGTGAACGATGGCTTTTCGGGAGCATTATTGTCATTGCTGCCAATAGCGGTGGTGCCTGGTCTCCGATAGGCGACGTCACCACCATCATGTTGTGGGTGAAGGGTAACGTTACCACAGCAATTATTCCGCAACTCTTTTTCCCCAGTCTTGTCTCTACCGTAGTTCCATTGCTGGTGGCCCAGTTCCTATTGAAGGGGAGCGTGGTTGAGGCGGAGATGTCGCTGTCGGAAGAGCGGGAGAACGCTGAACTGTTACGTCACATGCAGAAAAATGATCGCCTGGGAATACTCGTTTTCGGCGTCTCCATCCTGATTCTATCACCTGTATTCAAAGCAGTTACCCACTTGCCGCCATTCATTGGTCTATTGTTGGGGGTAAGCCTGTTGTGGATCTACACCGAAATCCTCTACAACCGCAAGAACCAGTTGAACGAGAATCTGAAGCTCCGCGTATCAAAAGTGCTGGGCCGCATCGACTTCTCCACGCTGATGTTTTTCCTGGGAATTTTGCTGGCGGTGGATGCGCTTCAGAGCGCGGGGATCCTTCAGCAGGCATCGCGATTCATGGCCCAGCACCTCCCCAATGTCTTTGCCCAGGGTTATACCATCGGACTGTTGTCGGCCATTGTAGACAACGTACCGTTGGTAGCAGCCGCCATAGGTATGTATCCGGTACTCGACCCGGCTGCAGTAAGTACTATGGCCGATCCCCTATTCATGCAGAACTTTATTGAGGATGGCGTTTTCTGGCATTTCCTGGCTTACTGTGCAGGGGTGGGCGGAAGCATCCTCATCATCGGCTCGGCTGCCGGAGTGGTTTTCATGGGGCTGGAGAAGGTGCCGTTTGGCTGGTACCTGAAACGGATCTCCCTCATCGCACTGTTGGGATACACCTTTGGAGCAGGGGCCTATATCCTGCAACAGGCCATCTTCTGACAATTTTCATCGGGAGAGTTGAAAAGGATAAAAAAGCGTCAGAATTTGTACAAAACAGTTTCCGGAATAAAAAATTGCATTATATTTGTGGAGTTTTTCATAGGGAATGAAAATCAACACAAAAATACGGTACGGACTGAGGACAATGATTGAGATTGCCTGTTGTAAAGAACCAACAGGCATATTGCAGAAAGATATTGCTAAAAATCAGAACATCTCTGTAAAATATCTCGATTACATCATAAGTGCTCTCAAGCTGAAAGGATTGATAATAAATTCTAAGGGACGGGGAAGTGGATATATGTTGACCAGGCCGGCTGATCAGATCACGATGCTGGATATCTACACCGCGTTCGAACAGATTGTCATCATCGAATGTGTGAAAAACCGAAGTTTCTGCGAAAGGGCCACACATCACTGTACGGCAAATAATTACTGGAAACAATTTCATCACCAGATAATTGAGATTCTTTCATCTAAAACACTTGAACAGATTATAAAGGAGACCAGTTACGATTGTCCTGAAATATGTGAATAGTTTTTTCAATATCAACCCTACTAAACCTATAGGATATAAATGATATATCAGAGCTTCCTACTAATGTTATAGGATTAGTTTATATAACCTGATTAATTGAAAGAGTAACCGAGAATGCATACAATTCATTCCTACCAATGTTATAGGATTAGTTTATACAATTCAAGCAACTGAAACAGAAATTACAGCAGATCATCTAAAAACATAATGAGCTATCGGGCAACAATATCTATCGAAAGAGAAGTGGCAAAGGGCATTCCTACTAATGTTATAGGATTACTAATTATTAATATGCAACAACCTAACTTTTAAAACAATAAACGCAGAAGCAATGAAGAGTAACTTTTTATTCCGTTTTTCAACCATGTTGATGGCATCCGCCCTAATTCTATCGGCGGCAACAATTAACGCACAGACTTTAAAGATCAAGTCATCAACCATCACCATTTCGGGAACCACAAACGTTCACCCCTACACAACCACATCTACACAGGCATCGGGGGAGTTGACCGTCTCCAACAACCAACCCACCGCACTCAGTGTAACAATCCCGGTAAAGTCGATTATTAACGGGGAGAGACTGATGGATAAAAAGACGCACGAAACATTCAATGAACCCAAAAACCCGCTGATCAGCTTCACCATGTCTGAAGTGAAGTCGATCACAACCAGCGATGCCGGGATCAATGTAACGGTAAGCGGAGTACTGGCAATGGCCGGTGCGTCGAAGACGGTTACCCTCGAGGCAAAGGGCAAGGAGGTAAAACCGGGCACCTATACATTTGAAGGGAGCCTGCCCATCAAAATGAGCGACTACAAAATGAAAGCCCCGACAGCAATGATGGGGGTAATGAAAGTCGGCGACCAGGTTACGGTCAACTACAACGTAACCTTCGAGGGGCCGGCCGTCAGGTTCGACTAAAACTGAAACACCAGATAACGACAATTTAAACAAAATCAATTAGAAAAAAATGAAACAGAGAGGTTTACTTCTGGCAGCTGCCCTGTTAGCTTCAGGGATGATGTTTGCCCAATTGCGTCAGACTAATAAAGACGGAATCAATGTTTTTGAGACGCCCAAAACCGAAACCGAATACGAAGGTTTCAAGGTACAGTTGGGTGGCGCCCTTACACTTCCCTTCACCATGCTCGACCACAGCAATACCGTGACACGGGCGGATGGATACCAGTATGATTACGACAATCCTGCGCCAAACTCGCTGGTACCGTTAACCAGTGGCTTCGGTTTACCTCAAGCCAACCTCTACATCAAGTCGAACCTGTCGGACGGCATCTTCCTCAATTTTGAACTTTACCTAGCCTCAAGACATCACAACGAGACGTGGGTAAAGGGCGGTTTTCTGCAATTTGAAAAGATGGAATTCCTGCCGTGGGATTTCGTGGATGAGATCATGAAGTATACCACCATCAAAATGGGGCAATTCGATGTGAATTACGGCGATGCCCATTTCCGTCGTTCAGATGGCGGAATGACATTCTACAACCCCTTTATGGAGAACAACATCATGGATGAATTTGCCACCGAGATCGGTGCTGAAGTCGACGTTCATCTGGGCGATTTCATCCTTGTGGGAGCGGTAACCAATGGCAAATTGAACAACGATCTGACCAAAATTGACACCACCCGTGCACAGAACAGGTATTCAAACGGTGCACACAATCCTGCCTGGATCGGAAAACTGGCTTACGACAACCAGATCAACAACCAGTTCAGATTACGTGCAAGCGCCTCGGGATATTATACAGCCGGCTCAATGAGAAACACCCTTTTCGGGGGTGACCGTACCGGATCCAACTACTATGGAGTGATGTACAATGCGCCGCTCTCCAACTCCAACTTCACCAACGGACGTTTTAATCCCGGTTTTGGCGACAAGGTCGCTACCGTTATGGGCAATCTCTTCCTGAAGTACTCCCCCGTTGAAGGGGTGGCGCTCGAGTCATTTACCACACTGGAAAATGCTGGCGGTAGAGGGGCTAACGAACCCGACATGAGAAAGGCCAATCAGTTTGCTACCGACCTGGTTGTACGTTTCGGCAGCGATGAAAATTTCTACGTGGGTGGCCGTTACAACACCGTAAAAGCAGAGATGGGGGCAGCAGCGGGCGAACCCGGTCATTACGAGGCGGAGATCAACCGCGTAGCGATTGCAGCTGGGTGGTATATGACCAAGAATGTCATGACCAAGGTGGAATATGTAAACCAGAAATACAACGGCTTTCCGGCCGGTTCCATCCAGGACGGTGCAAGATTCAACGGCGTAATGCTGCAGGGATCCATCGCTTTCTGACAACAATGTTGAACAAGAAAACCGGGCCGGCAGCGGTTAGTCGGCTCCGGTTTTTCAAAAATCTGTGTTGATAATGAAAAGAGTAGTCACATATTTGATCATCGGAATTCTCTATACAGGGGTTCTTGTCGCCCAGACATCATCGGCAGTGGTGGAGGTAGAGGTGGACAGAAGCAGCATCCTATCCATAAACGGCAGCTCAAACGTTGTTGACTTCACGCTCAGCCAGGGGAGCGAAAACTTTATTCAAAAGAAACTGATTGTCACCGCATCGCAGCATAACCGGAAACTCTACCTGAGTGAAAACCGGCTGACAGTACCCGTAAAAAAATTCACCTCAAGTAACAAAATGGCCCTCAGGGATTTCAATAAACTGTTGCAATCCGACAAATTTCCGACGATGGATATCCGGCTGAACCATGTCGATCTGCCTGAAGCCGGCTCGACGACAGGTCTGGCGGTAGTGGATGTTACAATTACCGGGATCACTAAAAAATATCAATTTCCCATTAAAACCGAGAGGAGTGGTAAAGGGTATATTTTTGATGTAGAGAAGAGTATCAATATCCGTGATTTTGGGCTGGAACCTCCGGTGCAGATGATGGGCATGCTCAAGGTTAACGAGATGATCAACATTAACCTGAGGGTAAAATGCAACATCCAACCGGCGGAAAGTGCACAACTTAACCAGTTGCACAACAAATAAAAACTATTTTATCAGAATCCCCACTTTTTCAATCCCCTTTATCGTCCTCTCTTTCATTGCGTGAGTGACAATCAATTGGTAACTGCGCGCACTATCCAACGGAAGTGATCTCTTGTAAGGGAGAGAGAGCTGATAAAGCCCCGAACTCCCCCTGCCCAGCCATTTCCCTTGCGGGTCGGCCAAGGTTATCTCAACCGTGTCGGTGACAAACAGAGTGTCCGTCAGGTTCTGTTGAACGATAAACCAGATGTTCCGGTAGGGATACTGGCTGTTGTGAACAAGCTCCAGTACGATATCGCAACTTCTCCCGCTACCTGCAGGAAGAGAGTCGATCGAGAATTCAACCGGTACCTCTTTTGCCCAACTGTTGTTCCTGATCGGATAAAAACGGTGGTAAACCTCCCCCTTGCTGCATGCAAGCAGAAATAGAAAAACGACGAAGGAACCGATAAGCCGTTTAATTCTCATTTTGCTTTGGTGGTCTTCCTTTCTTGTTCCTGTTATCCGGTCGTCGACCTTTCCTCGATTTTCTCCTTTTCGTGGCTCCTCCTGCCTCTTTCTTGTCGAAACGGGTGATGCTTTGATCCCCCAGAAGGTCATTGTGGATATCCCCCTCCTTCACATCGCTGGTTTCTGTCTCGGGAGCCAGACGAGGCGGTTTCTTCCCTTTCTTGTTCCATTCGATGATCTGAAATGCTCTCTCTTTCGAGATTGTTTCAAGGTTCACCGGATTGTTCTTGTCGGTGGAATAGGTGATCTGACCCGACAGTATATCGGTCTTGAAGTGGTAATAATCGCAATCCCTGGTTTGCAACACGATCTCACGCGACGGCAACTTTCTGCTGGCTTCTACATATGCGTCCACCTCGTAGTTCATGCAGCACTTCAGCTTTCCACATTGTCCCGCCAGTTTTTGCGGGTTAAACGAGATATCCTGGTATCTGGCTGCCGATGTGGATACGGAGACGAAACTCGACATCCAGCTGCTGCAACACAACTCGCGACCACAGGGACCAACTCCTCCTATCCTGCCAGCCTCCTGACGCGCACCTATCTGCTTCATCTCGATCTTCACCCTGAACTCAGCCGCAAAATCCTTGATCAGCTGACGAAAGTCGACCCGCTCATCGGCAATATAGTAAAAGATCGCCTTACTACCATCACCTTGATATTCAACATCTCCGATCTTCATATTCAAGCCAAGTCCTTCGGCTATCTCCCGTGCTCGAATCATGGTGGGCTCCTCCTTGGCCTTGGCCAACTCATACTTCTCCATATCGGCCGGGCGCGCGATCCGGTAGACCCGCTTAGGTCCGCTGATGCTATCCTCGCGATAGTTGTTTTTCCGCATCTGAATCTCCACCAGTTTACCGGTGAGCGTCACCGTTCCGATATCGTGTCCCGGTGAGGCTTCGACAGCCACGATATCTCCTTTATTCAAATCGATCTTATTGCTGTTCAGGTAATACCCTTTCCGGGTATTCTTGAATTGAACCTCCACCATATTGGTCAGATCCTGCATCTCGGGATAGTCGTGCAGCCAATCGTAAACGTGCAGTTTGGTGGAGTGCCTGGGGCATCCCTTGCAAGAACCGTTGTTTCGTACGGTTGTTACTTTTTCGGGAACAATGTCCGCCAGTTTATCTGATAATTTTTCTCTGTCCATAATACAATTATTGTTTTTCGCTCAACTACGCATAGCCAAAAAGTTCGTCATTACGAGAAGCATTTTCCACCATTCATTAATTGGGTTGAGCTACTGATGAATCACTATTTTTTCAAGAGCATGGTGCTTTTTAAACATAGATCCAGGAAAATAATCCTGGCGTTTCCATTCTGTTCTATCTGCCGGTAAGCGAGCTGAAACTCATCGTCAAACGACTGGATATTCCCGGCATTGATAAACGGGGCAAAACGGTCGCCGAAACCCTTCTCCTCTTCGCGGAGATAGATCAGTTCCGGCTCGTTCAGGTTGCTGATGAAATACTCGCGGAAGAGGCGGAGGCAATAGAGCAGATAGCTTTTCTGCATCTCCCTGCCGATAGCGGCCAGCTCGCCGGCAACCGACTTGATTGCCTTGATGTTTCTCGATACCGACGCCCGCATCATCTCCTTAAACAACGAAAAGAAATAATTGTTGTCGTCGGCGGCCTTGATGATGCTCACAGCTTTTGCATAGCTTCCGTTTGCAATGTGGGCCACCTGTCGAGCCTCCGTCTCCTGCAGGCCGTGAACCGCCTGAAGGGAAGCGACCATCTCCTCTGGCTCTACCGCACGGATATTGAGCAGCTGGCAACGCGACCGGATGGTGAGCAACACCTGTTCCAGATCTTCGGAGACCAGCAGAAACAGGGTGTTTTCAGGCGGTTCCTCGATCAGTTTCAGCAACTTGTTGGCACAGGCATCGTGCATCTTTTCGGGCAGCCATATCACCATTATCTTGTAAGGAGCCTCGTAAACCTTCAGACTCAATTTGCGGATAATTTCATCGCTCTCTTTCGAATAGATGGTTCCCTGTGCATTCTCGGCATGGATGAAATTGAGCCAGTCGTTCAGACCGAAATAGGTCTGCCCGTTCAAGAACTCGCGCCATTCGGGCAAGTACTCATCGCTCACTTTCGATTTAACCACCGGAAAGACAAAGTGCAGGTCGGGATGCATCAGCTTGTCGAACTTTCTGCATGAGGCACACTCACCGCAGGAATCTTCTTCCCCCCTTTTCTCACAATTGAGGTAACGGGCATATGCAATTGCCAGTGGCAATTTTCCCACACCCTCCGGACCGTGAAACAGCCGGGCATGTGGAATGAAACCCCGCTGTACCGATTCTATCAGGTGTTTCTTAACATCGTGAAGACCTATGATGTCGCGAAAATACATGCGTTCTTCCTCTTGATTATACAAAAGTAATGAAAAAGAGCGAAACTGGAAAGTCTCTTTTTTTTCTTTTCCATCGTATACCCGTTTAAAAAAATTGGAGTAATTTTGCACAGTTTTTTGCAAACGATGATGCGCTGAACTAAAGAACCGTGACTGTTCCTCGGCCGTTTTCTGAAATTCATAAATATACAAAAGGACAATGAACAACCTATTCTTCAGTAGATTCACTCCGAAAGAACCCAAATTTTTTCCACTCCTGAAAGGGATTGTAGACGTAATGAAATCAGCATCGGAATTAATGCTGGAGTTTGTCGAAAAGGGCAATCACGCCAATGCGGCCGACTATTACAAGATGATCAAGGATGAGGAGCGCAAGGGTGATACCCTCTCCAACAAGATTTTTGACGAGTTAAATGCCACCTTTATCACACCTTTTGATCGGGAGGATATCCATAACCTGGCAACAAAAATGGACGATGTTACTGATTACATCAACAGTGCCGCAAAGAAGTACTTCCTATACAACCCGAATGAGATGCCGGCGGCAGCCAGGGAGATGGTCGGTCTGATTATCGAGGCAACCGTACAGATAGAAAATGCGGTGAATGAACTGGATGTGTTGAAGAAAAGCAGAAAACGGATATCTGAATATTGTCAGAAACTGCATCTGATCGAAAACCGGGCCGATGACGTATACGATCATTTCCTTATCGAACTCTTTGAAAACCAAAAGGATGGCATTGAGCTGATTAAATTGAAAGAGATCATGTTCGAGCTTGAAAAAGCGGTCGATACCACAGAAGGTGTCGGGAAAATCATTAAAACGATCATCGTTAAATACGCCTAAAAGAGTTACCCAGTTACATCAAGCTTATGACGTTATTGATCGTTATCATCATCCTCGCGCTGGTTTTTGACTATATAAACGGCTTCCACGATGCGGCCAACTCAATTGCCACCATCGTCTCCACCAAGGTGTTGACACCCTTTCAGGCCGTTTTGTGGGCAGCCACATTCAACTTCGTAGCCTTCTTCATTGCCAAATACCTTATCGGGGGGTTCGGAATTGCCGATACCGTTTCAAAAACGGTGATCGCAGAGTTCATCACTCTTCCCATCATTTTTTCAGGACTGGTTGCTGCCATCACATGGAACCTGTTGACCTGGTGGCTCGGAATACCTTCATCCTCCTCCCATACCCTCATCGGAGGATTCGCCGGAGCGGCCATTGCAAAATGGGCCTCTTTCACAGTCATCAAGCTCTCCGTGATCACAAAAATTGCCGCTTTCATATTTGTGGCCCCTTTGGTGGGCATGGTGGTTGCCATGATTCTTACGATAGGGCTTCAATGGTCGGCTAGACGGGCAAATCCCCACAAGGCGGATTCCTGGTTCAAACATTTCCAGCTGGTCTCGTCGGCGCTCTTCAGCATAGGGCACGGACTGAACGACTCCCAGAAGGTGATGGGAATCATTGCAGCGGCACTGATCGCCACCCACATCCAGCATCCGGAGATCGGAGCAGGTATCGAATCGGTAAGCGATCTGCCCAGCTGGGTAGCCTTTGCCTGCTTTACAGCCATATCGTTGGGTACAATGTCGGGGGGATGGAAGATCGTAAAGACCATGGGTACACGTATCACTAAAGTAACTCCGTTCGAAGGGGTCGTTGCGGAGACGGCAGGGGCCCTTACGCTCTACCTGACCGAGTTTCTGAAAATCCCGGTCAGCACCACCCATACCATCACCGGTGCAATCATCGGCGTCGGTTCGGTAAAACGGCTCTCGGCCGTCAGGTGGGGGGTTACCCAGAAGTTACTGGTGGCCTGGATACTGACCATTCCGGTCAGTGCACTGATTGCGGCGGCAGTCTATTTTACCGCGGGTAAACTGCTCTACTAATAGATCTCCCTGGCCACCCGATAGATGCTTTCGGTTGCGCCCAACGCATAGAAGTGGATTCCCGGCACGCCCCTCCGTACCAGCTCCCTGCACTGCAAGAGGCACCACTCTACCCCAACCTCAACGGCATCGGCGTCGGAATTGCATTGGCGCAGTTCCCGCGCAAGCTCTTCGGGAATTTCGGTTCTGAATATCTTGGGAAGGACATTCAACTGATTTTTCAGGTGGATGGGCTTGATTCCCGGTATGATGGGCACCCCAATCCCTTCGGCCCGGCAACGGTCGACAAACTCGAAATATTTCCGGTTATCGAAAAACATCTGCGTCACCAGATAGTCGGCCCCGTTCTGCACCTTCATCTTTGTGTAGAAGATCTCCGACTCCATATTGGGCGACTCCTCATGTTTCTCCGGATAACAGGCCATTCCATAGGAAAATGGAACTTCGGGAGGGGGGAATGAAGAGCCGTCGAGGGCAATTCCCTTGTTAAAATTATTCACCTGTTCCTGCAACCCTGTCGCATACTGGTGACAATCGAGCTTGCGCTGATCGGCATCGAGCTTCTTGGTATCGCCGCGCAACAGCAACAGGTCGGTAACGCCCAGAAAGGAGAGATCGATCAGCGCATACTCCGTCTCCTCCTTCGAAAAGCCCTGGGAGATGATGTGCGGTACCGCCCGGATGCCATACTTGTTCTGGATGGCTGCCGCGATGGCTACCGAACCGGGACGTCTTCTCACATTCATCTTTCTGATTATTCCCTTTTCGTCCTCCTTGTAGATATTCTCGCTATGATGCGTGGTGATGTTGATGTACTTCGGTCCAAACTCTTTCAGCCGGTCAATCGTATCAAACACCTGCCTGATACTGTTTCCCTTAAGCGGGGGAAGCAGCTCAAAAGAGAAAACCGGCTTCGGGTCTTGATATATGAGTTCTGAAATTTTCAACTTGTCAGACAATTTGAATGGTTAAAGACACAAACGGGGTAAACACTATTTGAAGATTGCCCTGACGATATCCATCCCATTGGCATAGAGGACCAGTCCGATGAGCAGAAACATTCCTGCAAGCTGGGCATACTCCAGGAACTTGTCACTCGGTTTCCTTCCGGAGATGGCCTCTACCAGCAAGAAGAGCACATGTCCGCCATCCAGTCCCGGAATGGGCAGGATATTCATGAAAGCAAGGATTACCGAAAGAAAGGCAGTCATCATCCAGAAAGAGTACCAGCTCCATTTCGCAGGGAAAAGGTTCCCGATGGTACCGAAACCGCCCAATGACGATGCTCCCTCCTTGGTAAAGATGTGTTTGAACTGGGCTACATATCCCTTCAGTGTACGCAGGCCATATTTCACGCCAGCCGGGAAGGAGCCGAAAAATGAGTAGTGGTCGGTCACCAGGTAGGTTGCAATGGTAAATCCAAGCACCGCAGTGCTGTCCAGCTTCGCCGAAGCAGTCTGGAGCATGCCATCCCTATAAAAGTCGATCTGGATCTCGCTTCCCCTGTTCTTTTGCAGTTCACCCCTGAAATCCTGGAAGGTGGGTGTCGGCACGCTGTTCACACTTACCAGGCTATCTCCTTTAGCCAACCCTATCTTTTCAGCTTCGGAGCCTCTCTGCACCATATCCACTACAGTGGGGAGATCATCCTTGTAACCGGCAAAGCCTTTCTTGTCGCGCATCAGCTGCTGGACGAAATCTGAAGGGATCACAATATCGATCTGCTCACCATCACGCAGCACCGTTACACTCCTGGCATCGATAACCTGCGCCGCAAAATTGTCCACAATGCCACCCCTGTCGATGATCTCCTTTCCGTCGGCCAACAAGAGGATGTCGCCATCCCTGAAACCTACCCTTTCGGCTGTTTCGCTGAACTCCATTCCCTGTTTCACATGGCTCATCGGGATATATGAATCGCCCCACCTGAAAACAATCATCGAGTAGATGAAGAAGGCCAGGATGATGTTGAAGAGTACCCCACCAATCATCACCAGTAACCGCTGCCAGCTTGGTTTTGAACGAAACTCCCAAGGTTTTACGGGCTGAGCCAGCTGCTCCTTGTCCATCGATTCATCGATCATACCCGCGATCTTCACATAGCCGCCCAACGGCAACCAGCCCACGCCAT